>JBKJTN010000204.1:0-11497 GCA_046590275.1 Novosphingobium sp. | reverse complement strand
CAGCCTCCATGGTTTCTCGCTGGGCCAGGCCGACGGCAACCATTGGGGCGATGCGGTGACCTTGCTTCAAACCACCAGCAGCACACCGTTCTTCTTCAATTTCCATCACGGCGATCTGGGCAATTTCTCGATCATCGGCCCGTCCGGTTCGGGCAAGACGGTGGTGATGAACTTCCTGGCTGCACAGGCGCAGAAGTTCTCGCCGCGAACAATCCTGTTCGACAAGGATCGCGGTGCCGAGGTTTTCGTCCGCGCGATCGGCGGCCGCTATACCCGGATCGCCGCAGGACACCCAACTGGCTTCAACCCGCTTGCCCTGTCCGACACGCCCGGAAACCGCGCATTCCTGCGTGATTGGCTGGCCGTTCTGCTGGCTGCCAATGGCCCCGAGGAGCTGGCCTGCATTGCCGGCGCAGTCGATGCTGCCTATGCCAATGATGCCAATCTGCGCCGGCTGTCACACTTCCGCGAACTTCTGGCAGGAGCCCGCCGCCCCGAGCCGGGCGATCTAGCCGGACGGCTCGACGCCTGGTTGCAGACCGGTGAACATGGCTGGCTGTTCGATAATCTCGAGGACCGGCTCGATCTGTCTGCCATGACGCTCGGTTTCGACATGACCGCGCTGCTCGAAACCCCGCGGCTGCGGACCCCGGTTATGATGTATCTGTTCCACCGGATCGAAGAGCGGCTTGATGGACAGCCGACGATCATCCTGATCGATGAAGGCTGGAAAGCGCTCGACGACGAGGTGTTTGCCGCGCGGATCCGTGACTGGCTCAAGACCCTGCGCAAGCGCAATGCCCTGGTTGGCTTTGCGACGCAGTCTGCCCGCGATGCGCTCGACAGCCGCATTTCGACGGCGCTGGTCGAACAGACTGCAACGATGATCTTCATGCCCAATGCCCGGGCCCGCGCCGAGGATTATTGCGACGGCTTTGGCCTGACCGCGCATGAGCTGGAACTGATCCGCACCCTTCCGGCGCATAGTCGGTGCTTCCTGATCCGTCAGCCCGATGCATCGGTTGTCGTGCGGCTCGATCTTTCGGGCGAGCCGGAAGTGCTGATGCTGTTGTCTGGCCGCGAGAGCGTGGTGCGCCAGCTCGATGCGCTGCGCAGTGAATACGGCGATGCGCCGAGCGGCTGGTATCCGGCGCTAACCGGCCAGAACTGGCCCGGAACTGCCAGCCCGGACGAAGCGCCGTTCTGGATCGAGGCTGCGGAATGAGCGATTGCCGGCCACTGGTTGACGGCGCGAGCGCAGGGGTCGCTGCTGCATTGCGCGCGGTCGATTGCGTCGCGAGCGAGACCACTGCCAGCGCTTTTGGCCGACTTTTCGGTGGGGGCGGCCTGTTGCTGCCGACGCTCACCATCCTGCTGACCCTCTATATCGCCTTTTTCGCCATTTCCTTGCTGACCGGCCGCAGCCGCATTGGAATTTCGGCGCTTACGCCGCGCATGATGACGCTTGGGCTGGTGCTTACCTTTGCGACCAGCTGGGTCGCTTATCAGAGCGTGGTCTGGAACCTGGCCGTCGGCGGACCGGACCAGATCGCCGGAGTGCTGATGGGTTCGCAAGGCTCAGCCACGCTGATGTTCGCCGATCGGATCGATCTTGTCTTCAGCGCAATCGCCGAAACCGCAGACCAGGCCAGCGGCGGCCAGCAGGTCGCACCAGGGGCCAATGCCGGCAGCTTCACGCCGATCAACCTGATGTGGCTATCGGCCATGCTGCTGTTGCTGGGCACGGTCGGCGTGCTGGTGACGGCCCGGATTGCGCTTGCGGTACTGCTGGCACTGGGACCGATATTCGTGGTTTTCGCGTTGTTTTCGGGTACAAGAGGTCTGTTCGTCGGCTGGCTGCGCGGAGTGGTGCTGACCGCGGTAACCCCGCTGTTTGCGGTGCTGGGCGGTGGTTTCATGCTCGAACTGGCAGTACCGGTTATCGCCGGATTGCGCGGAGCCGAGGGGATCGATGGCCGCGCCGCGATGGCCTTGTTCCTGATCGCAGCGGTTCATGTCGCGCTGATGGCCATGGTGCTGCGGGTGACCGGAACCATCGTTGCGGGCTGGCAGGTGTTCGGCTTGGCTGCGGAGAACCGCAAGGGCGCAGGGGCAGCTTACGCAGAGCCTTCGATGACGCCGCTGGTCCAACAGTTTGCCGCTGTCCCGGGCGCAGCAGCAATCGATAATTCGCGTCGCAGTTTGGCGGCATCGCTGCCAATGGACGAGGCATCTGCAGCCCGTTCCTCCGGGCAGTCCTCAACAATCATTCGCAGCGGCCGGACTATTGCAGCACCAGCCGCGGTCAACGCGCCGGGCCTGCCGCTGATCGCCCGCCAGCGCGCCCGTGGCATCGGCAGCCGTTTCCGCGCGCCACCCAGTCGAGCCCGGGAGATGATCCGATGATCCGTTCAGCAGTGTTTACATTAGGCCTGCTTGCATCCGCGACCAGCGCCCAAGCGCGCGATCCCCGCCTCGCCAGCCGTCTTTACAACGCCGACGAGGTGGTGCGGATCGAGGGCCGCGCCGGGGTTCAGGCGACCATTGCCTTTGGCGAAGACGAGCATATCGAGAATGTCGCGGTCGGCGATTCCACGACCTGGCAAATCACCCCGAACAAGCGGGCCAATTTGCTGTTCGTCAAGCCGCTGGCGGCCCGTGCGCGCACCAATATGACGGTGGTGACTGACCGCCACACCTATCTATTCGATCTGGTAGCCTCGCCGCTCGGCTCGCCGATCTATGTGCTGCGGTTTACCTACCGCGATCCGTCCTCAGCCCAAAAGGTGGCTGCACCGGTGCTCGGCGCGAACGAAACCGAGGCGCTGGCCGCGGCCAATCCGCAGGCACTCGCCCAGCCCGATCCCGCCATCCTCAATTTCTCCTGGCGCACCAAAGGCAACAGCAAGCTGCTGCCATCGCGGATCTATGACGATGGCAGTGCCACTTTTCTCTCCTGGAACGTCGGAGTGCCTATTCCGGCGATCCTGATCCGCAATGAAAAGGGTCAGGAAGGACCGGTCAACTTCGCGGTACGCGACGATGTTATCGTAATCGATGGTGTGCCCGATCTGGTCGTCCTGCGCTCCGGCCGCGATAGTGCTACGCTGGAAAACCGGGGTCCGCCGCGCAAGACCAAACCGCTCGCCGCCCCGTCCTCTGCGCTGGCCTCCGTGATCGAGCACCAATCCCAAAGAAGTGGGCAATAATCATGCGTCTCAACAAGCAATCTCGCGAGCGCCTCACCTCCGCCAACGACAGCGATCCGCGCGAGGGCATGGGGGCCGAGGTTATCGACCTTGCCACCCGCAATGTCCTGCCTGCCGTAACCCAGCGCAAACCGCGCGCCGATGGGCTCGGCCTTGCCGCCGGCGTTGCATTGGTGGCGATCCTGGGAGCCGTCACGCTGTGGAGCATGGACACCGCGCGGACCGAACAGCAGAAGCTCGCCGCGAAGCCGGTTGCTGCTGCCCCAGCCCCAGCTCCGATTGAATATGCGCCCGTAGTTCCGCCGCAGGCCATCACTCCCCCGGGCGGCGCGCTTGCTGCACCCCAGCAGCAGTCGGTACTGGCAGCGCCGCCGCAAATGAACGCCCAGATGGCGAACATGCCCGCCTCCAATCCGCTGGCCTCGCCGACCGTGGTGTTCGATGCCAGCGCCCTGCCTGCGCCGCTGATCGGCTCCGCAGCGCCTGCAGGAGGCCCGCTTGGCACCGGCAATTCCAACGACGATTTCGCCAACCGTCTCGGCGGCAGTGGCGGTGGGGCTGCTACCGCTACTGCCAGCATCGACCCAAAGACAACCGTAACGCAGGGCACGCTGATCCCTGCCGTGCTGGAAACGGCGATCGACACCGATGTTCCGGGCTATGTCCGGGCGGTGGTCAGCGTCGATGTCCGCTCGTTTGATGGCACGCGCGTCCTGGTCCCGCGCTCTTCCCGGCTGATCGGCCAGTACAAGAGCGGGCTCCAGGCTGGCCAGAAGCGCGCCTATGTCATCTGGACCCGGCTGATCCGGCCCGACGGTGTGTCGGTCAATATCGGCTCGCCGGCAGTTGGCTTTTCGGGTGAGACCGGGCTTGCCGGCAAGGTGAATACGCATTTCTTCGAGCGGTTCGGTTCGGCGATGCTCCTTTCGGTAGTCGGCGGCCTCTCGGCGATCGGCGGAAATGCCGGAGTGATCGTTGGCGGTAGTGGCCAATCTGCGGCAGCCGCCGCGGTTGGCCAGAACGGTCAGATCGGGCCGACTGTCCGGGTCCGGCAAGGCGAGCCGATCCGGGTCTTTACCGCCCGCGACCTCGATTTTTCAAAGGTCACTACCGAATGAACCGCGAAGTTGTGCCGATCGTGCTGGCAGATGAAAGCCGCACCCCGCGCAGCGTCTATCTCGACGCCTATCTGGCGCCGTTCCAGCAATGGCTGAACCGCGAGAGCGTAACCGAAATCCTCGTTAACCGTCCCGGCGAGATGTGGATCGAGGATGCAGACCTGCCCGGTATGCAGCGGGTAGAACTGCCCGCGATTACCGATCATCTGCTGCAGCGGCTGGGCGAACAAGTTGCCCGCATCAGCCACCAGGGGATCAACCGCGAGCATCCGTTGCTGGCTGCCACCCTGCCCGACGGCGCCCGCATCCAGCTATGCGGTCCGCCCGCCACGCGCAAACACTGGGCGCTTGCCATTCGGCGCCACCGTCTGCTTGATCTGCCGCTCGATACCTATGATCGCGGGCCGATCACGCCGCGCAGCGAAGCCCCCGCGCCGGACCGGATTGCCGAGCCGATTGCCTTTCTGCGCGATGCGATATTGAAGCGCCGCACGATCCTGATTTCGGGCGGCACATCGACCGGCAAGACGACGTTCCTAAACGCCATGCTGCGTGAAATTCCGGGTTCCGAGCGGGTGGTACTGGTCGAGGATACGGCCGAACTTCGTTTGCCGGGCGCTAACGGCGTCGGGCTGATCGCGGTCAAGGGCGAGCTTGGCGAGGCAAAGGTTTCGGCCAATGACCTGCTCCAGGCCGCGTTGCGGCTGCGGCCCGACCGGATCGTGCTGGGCGAATTGCGCGGCGCCGAAACGGTTAGCTTCCTGCGCGCCATCAACACCGGCCACCCAGGCTCGTTCTCGACGGTCCACGCCAACACGCCGCGCGGCGCACTGGAACAGATCGCGCTTATGGTCATGCAAACCGGGATTGGCCTGACGCGGACCGAAACGATCGAATATGCCGCATCCGTGATCGACCTTGTCGTCCAGCTCGACCGGATCGACGGTCAGCGCGGGATTGCTGCGATCGAGGAAACGAGCGCCTTGCTGGGCCGGACGAGCTAGAGACTTCAGTTCGCTTCAGCGATGGTCAGCAGGGCTGCGTCGATCGCGCGCAGGGCGCTGGCTCCGTCGGGGACGTCATTAGCCATGATCGAAAATGCCAGCTCCCGTCCGCTGGCTGCAACGAGATAGCCCGACAGCGCATGGGTGGCGTTGAGCGTCCCGGTCTTGGCGAAAATCCGGTTCTCCAGCGGTGTGCCTGCAAAGCGTCGGCGCAGCCCGGGATCGACGCCGCCGACCGGCAGCGAAGCCCGCCAACCAGCCCCCCACGGCTGGCTTTGCGCCCAGCGCAGCAGGCTGACGGCGGCGCGCGGGCTGAGCCGGTTGTAGCTCGACATGCCCGAGCCATCGGAGAAATCATACCCGGAGCGCATCGCCCCGGCACGCTCTGCCACCACTCGCATGGCAGCGGTGCCATCGGCGAGCGAACCTGTGCCAGCCAACCGCCCGATCCTGCGCAAGAGAAGCTCTGCGTGCAGATTCTGGCTGAGCTTATTGATAATCGTGATGTCGGCTGACAACGGACCGGGCACCAAGCGGGCGAGAAACGGACCTTGCGCAGGGGCGGTTACCGCCAGGTCTACACGCAGCAGCGGATTGTCACCGGGGCCCAGCGGGCGGTGCCGGACCTTGACCGTTCCCCGCACTTTCACTCCGCGCGCTAGCAGCATCCGGCGGAGGGTGGCCGCGGCATAATGGGCTGGATCGTCGATCCCCAGCAAGTCGTGCCAGACACCGCCAAGCGGGATCGACCCGACCAGCCGGACCGCGCCGCCATTGACCTCGCGCTGGATCGCCAGCGTGTTCTTGCCCTCCGCGCTGGTCACCGCCGCATTGATGATCTTCAGATAGTCCGGAAATTGGACCAGCGGCGGCTCTCCGGCCCGGGTTGGCGTGACCGTGATCGGCAGAACGTTATCGTCGAGCGAAAGCGCGGAAATTCCGGTGCCGCTTTGGGTCCCGATATTGTTCCAGCTCATCCCAGGGCTCCAGCGCTCGTCCGGGAACCAACTGTCATCGCCGATCACATCGCCGACCAGGCGGGTTTTCGCTGCTACAGCGTCGGCCAGCATGGCGAGGCAATCGGAAACGCAATCGGGTGCGCTCGACATCCGGGCATCGCCAAAGCCGGTCAGCACCACATCGGCCCGGCCAGCGCGCCCCGGCAACAAGGCGATCCCCGTCCCGCCTGCCCTATCCGGGCCTTCGATTCCGTTCATCAGCGCATAGGCCGCCGCGGTGGTGAACAGCTTGGTGTTGGAGGCGGGAATGAAACGCTGGTCAGGGTTGATCGCCACCACCTCGCGGTCATTGGCATCGACCACCAGCACCCCGAAACGCGATCCGCCCGGCGCGCTCGCAAGCACGGCGGCGACGCGCTGCGCGAGCGGCAATGGTTCGGCTGTGGCTGGAGCCGCGACGAGCAAGGCGGCGATGCAAACAAGGCGCAACAAATTCATACCGGCGATGCTAGCGGCAAGTTCAGCGCAGGTCGATCACCTCGACCGGCGAGAATGCACCCGTCCCCGGTTGTTCCGCCCAGTGTTGCGTGTTCAAGACGCCGCCATTCGCGCGCAAGGCAGCAACACGCGACAAATCTACCGCTCCCAAAACCCACCCCGCCGCATCCATCGCGCCGATTGCCACCACCCCGTCAGCAGGGAACGCACCATCGGGCGGGCCATAGATCGCGGCGGCACCGCGGTTTTCATCCACCGCCGGCGACCACGGTGCCAAACCGACCGTTGGTGCCTGCACGGCATAGCACTGCCCCTCCAGCGCGCGGGCCTGCGCGCCGATCCGCACCCGCCAATACCCATGCAATGCATCGGTGCACGAGGGGACCAGCAGCAGTTCCATCCCGGCTTCGACCAGCGCGCGGGCAAGCAGCGGGAATTCGGCGTCATAGCAGATAGTTATGCCGATCCTGCCAAGCGATGTTTCGAACAATCGCAGCGGTCCGCCAGCGCTGACGTCCCATTGCTCGCGCTCGAACCGGGTCATCACCAGCTTGTCCTGAAACCCGATCTTGCCGCCCGGAGTGAACAGCCGGGCGCGATTGACAAAGCTGCCATCGGCGCGCCGGGTGGGGGCGCTAGCGGCGAGGATGTGGAGCCCATGCCGTGCGGCCAGATCGGCGTGAAGCGCATCGACCCGCGGAATCAGCGCCGCGACGAAAGCCATCGATCCCGCCAGATTGCCCATCGTCGCTGGATCGAGCGAGGCCAGTTCCATCGAACCATATTCGGGAAACACCGCCAGCGCCGCGCCGCCCGCCGCCGCATCGGCCACCCAGCGCGCCAGCTTGGCCTCATAGGCTGCCCAATCGGCCAGCGCCTCGATCGGATATTGCGCCGCGGCGATAGTGAATGTCATAGCGACCGCATCCAATATTGCATCGACTTGGGGCTTTCGGCGGACTCGCCATGATCTTTCCAGGCCAGTTCGGTCACAAGGCCCGGAACAGGAGTATAGCCGCGACCGCGCCAGAAGCTATCGAGCGGAGTATCGCCTTGAGGCCTTGCCGGATGATCGTCGGCGCGGATCACGGCTGCAAAAGCTGCGGCCTCGGCTCCGCAGCGGCGGGCCTGCGCTTCGCGGTGATCGAAGAAGCCGTGACCCACGCCTTGCCCCCGAAATTCAACGAGCAGCACGCTCTCGCCGAAGTAGAACAGCCGGGCCGTATCGATCCCGCGCTCCTCGAAGGGCGCGCGAAACTCAGCCTTCTGGGCCGACATCGACGAGGCGGTGGCTGCGCCGACGATCCGCGCCCCGTCAAACGCGGCGACCAGCACCGCGTCGGACGCAGCGGCAAACTCGCGCAGATAGTCCGCCTCGTAAGCCGCATCGCCATCATAAAGGTAGGGAAAGGCCGCGAAGACCCTGATTCTCAGGGCAGCCAGATCATCAATCGCTGCTGCGATTTCCGGGCCGGTCAGCGGTCGCACGATCAGACGGGCCAGCGGTCTCATCCCCCGACTTGCGCCGTCCAGTCGGCCAGATTGTAATGGACGCTGACCCGGCTGATCAGCCCGTCGGCAAGATCGAAGAAGGTCCCTGCGGGCAGGACATATTTCTGTCCCGCCGCTTGCGGCAGACCCTCGTCGGTCGCAAGATATTCGCCGTGGACCACGAATTCCGCCGCCGCGCTGGTGCCGGCGTCATTGGCCATGACGGTGATATCGCTCAGTCGTTCGCGGTAGCAGCGATCCATATGCGCAAGGAAATCGCGGAACGCCTGTTTGCCGCTCTGCCGCTCGCCCTGGTTGATGTCGTGCGCCACATCTTCGGACAGACAGGCCAGCATTCCCTCCCCGTCGCCCCGGTTGAAGGCAGCGTAATAACGTTCAAGCAGAGCAATTGCGGCGTGACGGTCCATCGGCGGATTCTCCTGATTCTGAGCGCGCCCTAGCTGGCGTTTCGCTAATGCTCAATCGTGTAGCAGCTTATGGAAGTTGCCGTCTGCGCTCAGACAAAGGGCGCCGGATCAGCTGACCCGGCGCCCTTCGCGAACGGTAAGACTGCTAGTGCGAAACTCAGAAGTCTTGCGTGATCGATATCTTCGCGGTGAAGCCCAGCGGGCTGGCCGTGAACGGATCGTAGTTCTGATCGAGCCGCGCAAACGGCGGGTCCGTATCCAGGATGTTCAGCGCCGAGACGGCGATGGTGGTGCCGGTTTTCAGCTGCAGCCGGTAAGTGGCATCAAACGTGGTGAAGCTGCCGATATTCTTGCCGGTGCTAACCGTGGCGCCGGCCAGCGCACCTGTGTTAGGCAGGAAGATCGACGTGCGCTGATCGGTGTAACCATCAAGGTAGTTTACCTGCAGCCGCAGCGAGTGATCCCCGAACTCGCCCTGGAGATAGGCATTGCCCTTCCACTGCGGCAACGGATAAGCGGTGGTCTGGTAGTTAAGCAGCCCGACGGCATCAAAGGCGGGCTGAACCACGATCCCTTCAACTGTCACGCTTTCGGTCTTGTAGTTCAGGATGTAAGTGCCCGAGACGCCGGCCGTGACCGAGCCGGAGCCCATATCGATCTGGTAGCTGGTCTGGAAATCGATCCCCGAAGTGCTGAGATCGGCCGAATTGACATACTGCGTCCGCAACCGCTGGACGTTGGCAATCCCGCAGCCGGCTCCGGTGAAAGTAAAGCGCGCCTGCAATAATGCATAGGCGGGATTGCCACAGTTGGCATTACCGGTTGCGCCAAACAAGGCACTGACGATCCCCTGCACCGGCTCTCCCTCGATCGGGCCGCTGAAATCATAGCGGAAGTAATCGAGGCTGGCCTTGAAGCCGCCGGTGTTGACGATCACCCCGCCGCTGTAGGTTGTCGCGCTTTCGGGGGCGAGATTGGGGTTCCCGTTGATGTCGATCGCGCGGAACGACGTGCCGATGACCTGAAGTGAGGTGAGATTACCGGCCAGGCTTTGCGAGGGCGGACCGCGGAAGGTAGTGCCCATCCCGCCGCGCACCGAGAGCCAGTCGGTCACCTCAAACTTGGCGCGGATCTGGGGGTCAAAGGTTGAACCAACGCTGCCGCCGTAGTCTTCATACCTAGCAGAGAGCTGGACATTCAGCTGATCGAGAATCGGCAGCTGAAGTTCGGCAAAGGCCGCTCGCACATCGCCTTGGCTGTCCCCGTTACGGTTGGTGCCCAGGAAGCCAAGCGCGCCGGTCTGCTGGGCGCAGGTTGCGGCCGGGTTGAGCGGCGTGCCGGGGCATGGATAGACGTCAAGATTGGAAACGTCATTATACCGGCGCTGATAGGTATTCTTCCGATATTGGCCGCCGATGGCAAAGCCTATTTCGCCGCCGGGAAGGTTGATCCCGGTCTGCCCGGACAGCACCATATCCGCCACCAGCTGGGTAGTATAGGCCTGCGTGCGGGTTGTCTGGAAGAAGTTGTCGAATGTGGCGACGTCGTTGATCAAACCGGCACCCGGCAGGGTCGAAAGTCCGTTGGTAGGACGCGATCCGGCAAAATTGGGGTTGACCGCCCCGGTTACGGCATTGGCCTGCACCGCAGTTGAGAACGGGTTGAAATAGGTGCATCCATTGGTCCCGGCCAGTGCCGCCAGCTGGGCACCATTCAATCCTGCCCGCGATGCAGTTGAGGCATAGGCGCAATTGGCCCCGCCGAACCCGGCCAGCGCATTCTGGAACATATCGCCAAATGTATCGGTGCCTTCAAACGAGCGATCATAGCGGCTGTAGGTCACGCTGCTTTGGAGCGAGAGCTTGTCGGTAACGTCGACGGTCAGTTCGCCCGAGAACATCATTTGATCCGAAGTTCGCGGCGACGTGGCCGAACCGCGTCCACCGAACAGTGGATTGCCGCCCAACAGCACCGGGCGGAACAGCACCGGGAAAGCAATTGCGGGATTGAGCACACCGTTCGTGACGACGCAGTTAGATGCGGTGCCATAGGTTGCACAATAATCGCGCAGTGCCGGAGTGTAGCCGGGAATGATAAATAAACCCGCTCCACCAAAGGCAGCGTTTACTGACGGTGGCAGTGTGGGCAGATAGCTGGGCGAAGTGGTGATCCGGGTTTCGGAATGGCCCCACAACGCGTTGACACGCAGCTTGACGGTATCGCTGAATTCGATCTCAGCGTCTGAAAACAGCTGAAACCGCTCTTCGGGTTCAACCAGATTGCCAAATTGGCCGAAGGAGTTGAAGCAACGGTCGGTGGTTGATCCTGGCAGGCTGCGGAATCCGCCCAACACAGTGCAGCCCTGATCAGCGGTAAAAATCGCAGGATTTCCCACACCGGCACCGTTGAAATCGAAGTTGCCAGGGTTGCCGCCGCCAGTGAAGCCGCCTTGCGGGTTATCCGGATAGGGCCGGATCACGAAATCGCGGTCAACGGTCTGCAACTCGGACCGCTTCTGGTAGCCAGCCGAAACAAAGAACCGCGCGGTATCACCGCTATGACCATAGCTGACCGCACCGCCATAATCGCCCTTCGAACCGTTGATATAGCGATAATCCGCCGATGCTTTGAAGCCTTCCTGATTGGTGCGGGTGATGAAGTTGACCACCCCGGCAATGGCGTCGGAGCCGTAGGTTGCAGCCGCACCATCCTTGAGAACCTCGATCCGGCCGATCGCCGAAGAGGGAATCAGATTGACGTCGACAATCGGAATGCCGCTGCCGCCCGACT
>JBKJTN010000182.1:0-15592 GCA_046590275.1 Novosphingobium sp. | reverse complement strand
GTTAGCGGCCGCAGCGGCGGTGGAAGCGGGATCGGATCATCCGCTGGCCCAAGCCATTCTGCGCCGGGCGGAAAAGGTCAAAGCCCCCAAGGCAACTGCATTCAAGAATATCGAAGGCAAAGGCGCGCAGGCCAAGGTCGACGGCAAGGTTGCGCTGCTGGGTAACAAGCGGCTGATGGCCGATCACAAGATTGACCTGACCGAGCTGGGCGCAAAATCCGAGGAAATGCAGGGCGCAGGCCGGACGGTGGTGCACCTGGCACTGGGCGGCAAGCTGTTGGGGTTGATTGCCATCGCTGACGCTGTGCGGCCCTCTGCTGTGCAGGCGGTCACGGCATTGCGCGAACGCGGCGTTGAAGTGGTCATGCTGACCGGTGACAACCTGGGCACTGCGGAACGGATCGCCAAGAACCTGGGCATCACCTCAGTGCTTGCCGACGTTCTGCCTGGCGACAAGGCGAGCAAGGTCAAGGAGCTTCAGGGGCAGGGCAAAAAAGTCGGCATGGTCGGTGACGGCGTTAATGACGCGCCCGCTCTAACCCAAGCAGATGTCGGCTTTGCGATTGGTGCCGGAACCGATGTCGCGATGGAAAGCGCCGATGTTGTGTTGATGAAAAGCGATCCGTTCGATGTGGTCGGGGCGATTGAGCTTTCGCGCGCAACGCTGCGAAAGATGCACCAGAATCTTTGGTGGGCAGTTGGCTATAATGTCATCGCTTTCCCGCTGGCCGCTGGCGTGCTCTATCCCTTCCTTCTCGGGCCAAGCATTGCCGCGATCGCGATGTCGGGCAGTTCGGCACTGGTCGCGATCAATGCACTGATGCTCAAGCGCACCAAGCTGACCGGGATTAGCCGCCAACGCGCGGTGGCAGCCAGATGACAACGCGCGTCGGTCCAAGGGTGCCAACTGGTGTCATGGCCGTTCTGATGGCGTCGGTGTTCATGGTATCGATGGGTTTCGGCGTCGTTCTGCGGCGGCTGCCTTATCTGATCGAACGGTCGCTCCGTAAAAAGCATGATCTTCTGGGTTGCGAAACAGGTGGCGTCCAAGCAGAGTTAGGGCCCGACAGCCGCACATGCGTGATCGGCAATAGACAATGAAGCCGATCATAACCCTGACCCTCAATCCGACGATTGACGGCTCCGCATCTGCCGATGTGGTCCAGCCCCTGCGCAAGATACGCACCACAGATGAACGCTATCATCCCGGCGGCGGCGGGATCAACGTCGCAAGGGTATTGCGGGAACTTGGCGGTGAAACGCTCGCGATTTACCTCGGCGGCGGCGCAACCGGAGCGATCCTCGATGATCTGCTGCAAACCGTCGGTATCGCAAGCAAACACATAGAGATCAAAGGCTACACCCGAATTGCTCATACTGTGTTCGAGCGGTCCAGCGGTCAGGAATACCGGTTTGTTCCTGAGGGACCCGAAGTCAGCGCCGACGAATGGGAAGCCTGCCTTGCAGCCCTTGATACGTATGATTTTGATTATGTGGTGGCGAGTGGCACGTTGCCTCGCGGACTTGCCGGCAACGCTTACCAACGCGTGCGCGAAATCGCGGCGCGCAAGAATGCACGCTTCATCCTTGATACGTCCGGAGCAGCGCTGCGCGACACGCTTGACCACGGCGTTTTCATGATCAAGCCCAATCTCGGCGAACTCGAAGAGCTGGTCGGGCGTTCGCTTCCGGATACGAACGCGCAGGTGGCGGCTGGTCGCGATCTGATAGCGAGAAAAGCTGCCGAGATTGTCGCTGTCACACTCGGAGCTGAAGGGGCGCTGCTGGTCAGCCAAGATGAAGCCTGGCGTGCTGGCACGCCCGCGGTTGAAGCGCGCAGCGCCGTTGGTGCAGGGGACAGTTTTGTCGGCGCGATCACGCTTGCAATTGCGCAAGATCGGCAACTGGATGCTGCGCTCGCTTACGGCGTTGCAGCCGGAACCGCGGCGGTTTTATCGCCGGGGGCCGAACTTAGTCGCTCCGAAGATGTTGAACGTCTGTATGCCAAGCTCCTCCCCGAGATAGTGAGGATCTCCTAGACGTTAACTGCCCAGTTTGATGATCGTTTCGATCACCAGCTTGGTTTCGCTGATATCGTTCACCGCGATCGTCGCGACACCAGCATCGCGAACCGGGGCATCGTTGCCGCCCGGATACAGCGCATCCCCTACGAACAGCATTTCGGGCAGACCAAAGCCGCTCAGCTTGGCCAATTTGCGCATGCCATAAGCCTTGTCGATTCCGGGTCGCGTGATGTCGATCGAGGTCGATCCCCCAATACGCACCGCGAAATCGGGGAGCGCACGATCAAGCAAGGCCTTCAGCCTGTTCCGCTTCAGAATGTCTGGATCCCACGCTGCTTTGGCGTCAGGGGGCGCTTGCTGCCCCAGTCCGGAAAACGTGATCTGGCTGCCGCGATCCTCGATCTGGTCGCCCCAGACGCCGTCAATTGCCAAGTCGCTCTCATAGACCGCTCGAGCGAGTGCGGCTTGAACCCGCTGGCGCTCGTCAGCGGTGAATGTGTCGGCATAGATTTGCGTCCACACACGATCGAAGCGGTAGAATTTTGTCCCCGACGTCGGCAACAAAAAGAGCTTGGCGAACGTGGCACGGGGCGTCAATTGTCCGAGGAGCTGCCGCTCGAATTGCGGCCAGTCACCGCCAGAAATGACGGCGACCGACCGAATGTCGAGCAATTCGACAAACAATCGGCGCATGTCATCATCGATGGCTTGTTTGCTCGTCGCCAATGTCCCGTCGAGATCAAAAACGATAAGCTTTTTCATCAAATTAAGCCGCTAGTTAAGGTTACTGAGCGGTCTTGCCATGGCTTTTCAGCCATGCCTGCATTTTTGCGATTTCCCGGGTTTGTGTGGTGATCGTCATTTGCGCCATAACCCGGCTTTGCTTATCGGTGGCTTTCTCCAGCGCAACGCGGGACATGGCGATGGCACCGCGATGGTGTTCGATCATCTTGCGTGTCCACAATTCTGACGGAAGCCCCGCTTTCGCCATCATCATTTTTTTGTGCATGTCCATTTCTGCGGCACCGAAAGGATTTGCGGGATTGTTCATCATTGCCATCATGTCAGACTGGTCCATGGGCATCTTGCTTCGATCCATGGCGGGTGCTTGCTGCTGAACAGGGGGCGACATTTTGCTATGGTCCATGGGCGGCATCTCGGTCTGTTGAGCAAGAGCGGGTGTTGCAATTGCGAATGCAGTCGCTGCTAAGATAATCATTTTCATCGTCATTTCCTTTTTGAGATACGTTGATTAGCCGCGCTTCAGCCGAACAAACGGCCCGTTTCGATACTGGGTTGGCCGAAGCCATTCATCGCCGACATGAACGCCAAACGCGCGAGCGCCGGGATTGATTTGGATCCGGTCTTTTTCATGATCGCTGCACGGTGATTTTCGACAGTGCGCCGACTGAGCCCGAGATCAGCCGCGATATTTTTGCTCGGCTCCCCAGCCAAGACCAAATCCATGATCTGGCGTTGCCGAGGAGTAAGAATATCGAGACGGGCGCTGGCCGCTTGGCTGCACTCGGGACGCTCGTCGATGCTTCCCGGAAATCGTTGAAGGACTTCGCCTAGATCCGAGAATCCGTGCAAAAAATCGTGAATGGCGACAACTGGCAAATTCACCTCAACGGGTGCGTCTCTGGTCCCGATCAGCACGTCAAAACGGGCGAGTCTACGGCTCCGTATCCATTATAAATCGTCAAATGCTTGATTAATGTTGCCATGGCATTTCCCCGAAGCAGCGCGCTTAATCTGATAACTACGGATAGTCTGATAACTACGGAGCCCGCGGGTTAGTTCCATCGAAATACCGCCGGGCCGCACTGGTGTTGTCCGTCACGGCCAACTCGCCGGCGCTCGCTTCTGACGCCAACGCTAAGACCACCAATCTAGTGAGAAAGGCGCGGTGGTTAGAGCTTCACCTGGTTTAGCCGGAGTGCGTTCATGACGACCGTGAAGGTGGAACCTTGTTTAGTTGAGAGCTCCCAGCGGCTCGAGTGTTCCGAGCCAGGCAACCAGCGCCAGAATAAGCAGCACAGCCGCGCCTTCGGCGATCACGCTCTTGCGCATTGCCATCACCGCAGCAGCCTCATCACCCGATTCCATGCTGGCTTGCAGGCCCGGTGTCAGGCGCCAACGGTTCGCAGCTGCCAGCACGAGCATCAGGCCGAACAGGGCAATTTTGGCAAGCAGCAGTTGGCCGTAAGGTGTGGACGCAATCTGACCGATATTCGCGGCGCCGATCAGGATCTGGGAATTGATCAAACCGGTCAGAACAATAAGCCCGACGACGAGCGTCCCGACCCGCGAGAAATGATCCAGCGCCCGGTGGGTAACGGCAAGTTCGGCTGGGCTGGCTTTCCCGGCAGGCCTGAACAGGAGCCAGGAAAAGGATGCTATCCCGCCCACCCAGATCGACGCCGCAAGCATGTGGACGATGTCGCTTAACCGGTGGATCGGCCCTGAGGCACCTTCGGTCGCCCCTGCATGGCCGGTCCAGACAAGCGTTGCGATTGCGACCGACGATGCCAGCAGGATCACTAGGCGCATGGCGGTTGGAAAGCGTTCAAGCGCCAGGACAGCGGCCAGAACGATCACCAAGGCCAGCATCCGAACAATCCAGGCAGTGCCGATCGCGGTCTCGAAAAGAATCATGCGTACATGGGTGGGGTCGACCGGGAAAAGGCTTGCGCCCATCATCGCGGCTGCGAGCGCCAGCAAGCCGTACCCGGACAAAATCAATCCGAGCATCGCAAGCACAAGCACGATTGGCCGCAGCGAGATGAGCGAAGTCGAGGTTCGCTCTACGGCAGTCAGGGCATAGAGCGTAAAGGCGGTCATGCCCGCCAGCACCATCAGATCGGCGTATAGCGCGAACCGGATGGCAATGACGGGCAGATTGTCCATGAAGATCAACGGACCGTGAAGTTGAAAGTCCCGGTCAAGCGATGCGTGTCGGCTCCGGCTGCCGCCCAGTTCACCCGGTAGGTCCCCGCCGCGAGCGGACGGCGGAGCATGACGGTCAAGGACTTGCGGTCTTTACCCAATTGCGACGTGAAACCCTTGATCGGCATGGGCGCATGGTCGGCCATCCCGGGCATCCCGGTCATCGCCAGCTGCACACTGACGGTCGAGCCGATGACTGCCTCGTTAAAGCGGAGATCGATCTTGGTTGGCCGCGCGACCGTAGCGTTGGCGGCAGGCGTCGAAGAAACAAGTCGCGCATGCGCGCTGGCCAGCTGCGGGGTTGCAAAGGTCGCCAGAGCGGCGGCGATCAGGGTGAAACGGTTGGTATGCATGAGGAACCTCCATGAAGTGCTTTCAAAGGGAAATACGCAGCAGCCGGAGCTGCCCCTCAAATTGTGCGCAGAATTTTTTGCTGAGGGGTTGGCGGGGCGGCTGCGTATAAGGCGAAGGACTACGAGGAGAATAGCGTCGTGACTGATATCGACCTTGCGCTTGCGCGACTTGGACAGGCTCCGGTTCCAGCGGGACTGGCGGCGATCGACGATGCTATTTTGAGCGGCGTGGCAAGGCGTCGGCAGGAACTTGCACTTGCCCCGCGGCTGATGGGGCTCACCGGAGCTCTCGCGCTTGGGCTGGGAATTGCTGGCGGAAGTATCGCAAGCAGTGATCCGGCATCGGCGCAGTCGCTCTCTCCCTTCGCGGCGTCAAATGTGCTGGCGCCCTCGACTTTGCTGGATTTCCGTCTGTGAGTTCGAACATCCGGCTTATCCTAATCGGCCTTGTCGCCTTTGCGGCAGCGCTGGGGGGTGTTTTTGCCGGTCGGCTTATCGTCCAGCCGGAGCGGTCCAGCGAGAGTGAAATACACAGCGTCCTTCACAGGGAACTGAAGCTCGACGCCGCTCAGCATGCCAAGATCGAGGCCATCGAGCAGCGTTTTGCCGTGCGGCGCAGAGCGCTCGAACTCGAAATGCGGGCTGCAAACGCTCATCTCGCCGAAGCGATTGAGGCCGAACACGGCTATGGCCCTCAGGTCACCGCTGCGATCGACCATACCCATCATGTCATGGGCGAAATGCAGAAGGAAACACTTGAGCATCTTTTCGCCATGCGCGCTGTCCTGACGCCTGAGCAGGCGGGCATGTTTGACAAAACCGTGGTCAAGGCGCTGACCGCCGACGCGCGGTGAGCCTTTCGATCTCCGATTGCAGCGATGGCGAACTTGCCGCGCTGGCGCTCGCCGGCCGTCAGGCTGCCTATCGTGAATTGCTGGCCCGGCATCGTGAGGCGGTGTTTCGCCTGGTGCGCGCGACCATTGGCGATGCCACCGAAGCGATTGATGTAACCCAGGAAGCCTTCATTTCCGCATTCGCCGCGCTCAAGCGTTACGACCCCGACCGGCCCTTTATTGCCTGGCTCAAACGGATTGCGCTCAACAAGTGTCGTGACTGGGCAAGGCGGCGTTCGGTGCGACGGTTCTTTTCGTTTGCCCTGCCAATTGAAGCCGCAGCGACCGTTTCCGACGACAGCATCCCCGCCGATCAGCAACTTGCCGACCGCGCCGAACTCGCCCGCGTGCGCGACGGGATTGCCAGACTGCCCCCCGCAATCCGTGAACCCCTGATCCTGCGCACCATCGAAGGCCTGACGCAGTCCGAAACAGCCGAGATCCTGGGCATCAGCGAAAAGGCGGTCGAAACCCGGATTTATCGTGCACGCAGGGCGCTCCAAGCGGACGTCGCATTGAAATAGTCGCGCCCAATCGATTTTATGAGGGAACGGCTCACGTGCTGCGTATGAACCAATAGCGTTCACCGAAAATTCAGCGAAGAGGACTTGCGACATGGCAGGAGAGCATGAGCAGCATGGTGCGGGCAAAGACACCACGCGCGGCGCGCCGACGCATGCTAGCGGAGCAACGAAGGCTGACGCAAATGGCGGCATGAGCCACGCTGCCCACGCTGATCATGCTGCCCATCCCTATCGGAAGCTTTTTATCGAGCTCGCGCTTGATTTCGTGATCATGTTCTTCGTGATGTACGCAATGATCGCAAGCACAAGGCATCTCTATTTCAATATCGGCAATGTTTACATGACCCTGATGATGGTCGCGCCGATGATGGCGCTGATGATTTTCTTCATGAGCAAAATGTACCCGTCCACTTCAACCAATCGTCTGCTGGTGGGGCTTGCCGCGCTCATTTTCGCAGTCGGCTGGTTTGGGATGCGCGAACAGCTGGGCGTGGGTGATGCCCAGTTCCTGCGTTCGATGATTCCACACCATAGCGGGGCCATTCTGATGTGCGACAAGGCGAAATTGACCGACCCGGAAACAGTCAAGCTTTGTCATAATATTGTCGCGGCGCAGGAACGCGAAATTGCGCAAATGCAGGCCATTTTACAAAGAATTGAAAGGTAGCTTGATGACGCTGTCTCTAAGCCGCCGTCAAATTTTGCGGGGTGCGACAATAGCCGGCGGCTCGCTCGCGCTCAGTCCACTTTTTCCGGCATGGGCGAGGAGCGGAACGCCCGGCCTCGCCGCCCCGTTGGCAACCGTTTCCGGCAATGAAATTGCACTCAGCATCGGCCATGCGATGCTGCGGGTGGGCGGTCGCGAGGGCCACGCAATCGGCATCAATGGGACCTCGCCAGGGCCGATCATTCGCCTGAAGCAAGGCCAGAACGTCCGGCTTGCGGTGACCAACGCGCTTTCGGAGGATAGTTCGATCCACTGGCATGGGCTGCTATTGCCGTTCCAGATGGATGGAGTACCCGGTGTCAGCTTCCCGGGGATCAAGCCTGGCCGGACATTTGTCTACGATTTTCCGGTCCGCCAGTCGGGCACCTATTGGTACCACAGCCATTCCGGCTTGCAGGAAGCAATGGGCATGTACGGCGCGATCGTAATCGACCCCGCCGGGCCCGATCCGGTCGCCTTTGACCGCGAGCATGTGATCCTGCTGGCCGACTGGAGCTTTATGCATCCGCACACGATTTTGCGGAAACTGAAGGCGCAGGGCGGCTATTTTAACATGCAGAAGCAGACTTTGTCGGGCCTCATCAAGGGCAAGGACCAGTCCGCAGCGGAACGCCGGATGTGGGCCGGAATGCGCATGGACCCGACCGACATTTCGGATGTAACAGGTTCCACCTACCACTATCTCGTCAACGGCCACGACAGCGGCGCAAACTGGACCGGTCTGTTCACGCCCGGCGAACGGGTGCGGCTGCGGATCATCAATGCCTCGGCGATGACCAATTTCAATGTCCGGCTGCCTGGCCTGCCGATGACAGTGGTCGCCGCCGATGGTCAGAATGTTCAGCCGGTCGAAACCGACGAATTCCAGATCGGCATCGCCGAGACCTATGATGTCATTGTCGAACCCAAGGAGGATCGCGCCTATGGTTTCATTGCCGAGGCTATCGACCGTTCGGGCCAGGTTCGCGCCACCCTCGCCCCGAAGATGGGCCTTATCGCGCCCATTCCGGCGCTGCGGGACCGACCGCTGTTGACCATGAAGGACATGGGCATGGGCGAGATCGACATGTCGGGCGGCGATATGGCCGGAATGGACCATGCTGCGATGGGAGATGCGGGGGGGCATGATATGGGCGCGATGAAGATGCGCGATCCCGATGTCGCGCCGCAGGTCAAGCTGGGTCCGGGCGTGGCCACCTTGTCACCGATGCCGATGGACCGGACGGGTGAGCGCCCTACGGGCCTCGAGAAGGTCGATCACCGGGTCCTCACCTACAAAGACTTGAAGTCGCTTGCCCCCAACCCCGATACCCGCAACCCATTGCGCGAAATCGACATCCATCTGACTGCCAACATGGAGCGATACATGTGGTCGTTCGATGGCGAGAGGTTCAGCGATCGGACCGAGCCGATTCCCTTCCGATATATGGAGCGGGTCCGCGTCAATCTGATCAACGACACGATGATGCCGCACCCGATCCATCTTCACGGCCATTTCTTCGAAGTGGTGACCGGCAATTCTGGCCATCATCCGCTGAAGCACACCGTCAATGTGCTACCGGGCGGCAAGGTCTCGTTCGACCTGACAGCGGACGGACTGGGCGATTGGGCATTCCACTGCCACATGCTGCTTCACATGCACGCGGGAATGTTCCGCGTCGTCACTGTCCGTCACGAGGAGGCAGGCGCATGACCCGGCTGCTCGCTCCCGCCATCGTTGCCGCCTTCGCTCTGCCCGTCTCGCTGACGGCCAGTCCCGTGATGGCGCAGGAGTTGATGCCGGGCATGGAGATGCCGGCTGACAAACCGACGCAACCAACGCCGCCAGGGCTTGCTCAACCGGGCAGTGACCCCCATGCCGGACACACCATGCCGGATGCGCCCAGCGCGCCGGAAAAGCCGGAAGAAATGCCCGGGATGGACATGTCAGGGAGCGAAGCTGGTGGTCATGATATGTCAGCGATGCAGCCCGAAGCGACAGATGTCGGATCCGTCCCGGCACCCGCACCGCCTTCCGATCACGCCGCCGATGCGCTGTTCGATCCGGCAGAAATGGCCCGCTCGCGCGAAGCCTTGCGCCGCGAGAACGGCGCATTCAGCGGATCGATGATCCTGTTCGATCTCGCCGAATATCAGGCGGGTAAGGGCGGAGACGGTTATCGCTGGGAAGGCGAAGCCTGGTTTGGCGGCGATATCGACCGGCTGCTGATCAAGACCGAGGGCGAAGGCACCTTGGGAAGGTCGATTGAGGACGTCGAAGTCCAGGCGCTCTATTCGCGCGCGATTTCACCGTTCTGGAACGCCCACATCGGCCTCCGCCACGATATCGTCCCCAATCCATCACGGACCTACGCCGTGGTGGGCGTCGAGGGCATTGCACCCTATTGGTTCCACATGACCGGCCAGCTATTCCTGTCCAACAAGGGTGATCTGCATGCCCGGATCGAAGCCAGTTATGATGAACGGATCACCCAGCGGCTTATCCTTCAGCCCCGTGTCGAATTCAATTTTGCAGCCCAGGACGTGCCCGCAATCGGGGTGGGCTCTGGTCTTTCGACGTTCGAGCTGGGTGCACGCGTCCGCTATGAGATCCGGAAGGAATTTGCGCCCTATATAGGGGTCGAATGGTCAGGGAAGACCGGCGATACCGCGCGTTATGCGCGCTTGTCGGGAGGCAAGCCGAACGCGGTGAACTTCGTGGCCGGGATCAGGTTCTGGTTTTGAAGCCAAGCCGAATCCCAAGGCATCGCGCGTCACCTTTGAAAGCCCTGAATATCGTGCCGTACTTCCAGCGTGGCGGATCGTTTACGCCGATCCTGACGCCACCGGGTTCAGAACGCGAGCACCCACCGATCCGGGCCAGTGCAGCGATGATATAGATGTCCGCCTTGTTCATGGCGTGCGCGGCCAATCCGGGTGAATGTCGTCGATCACAAAGGTGTTGGCAGAGACTTTGCCGTGATCATGATCTTCACGCAGATGCGCATGGTCCGGCGCAAGATCATCATGGCTGTGCGCCACGAATTTAGGGTCCTGCGTCGGCCAAAGCCATAAGGCGGCGACGGTTCCGATACCCGCGACCAGTGCCAGGACACCAAATGCCGCAACCTGACCAATCCTCGCCCCGATTTGTCCGGCAAGCGGATAGGTGATCAGCCAGCAGCCGTGACTAAGGGCAAACTGGGCGGCAAAGACGGCAGGCTGATCGTGGGCATTGGCGGAGCGACGGAGAAGACGGCCTGACGGCGTGACGCTCATCGAATAGGCAATGCCGAGGACAAACCAGCCCGCCAGCAGCAGCGGCCAATAGATATCGCTCTTGCCAAAAAGCATGGTGAGGGTGGCCATCACGCCAAGGCTGGCCGTCAACATCGCTGCTGCGCTGGCCATCAAGGTCCGGTCACTGAACTTGTCCAGCAAGCGTGGAATGAAAAATGCCGTGAGCATCGAGCCAAAGCCATAGGCCGCCAGCGTTAGTGCCACTTCTCGTTGCCCAAAGCCGAGCGTTCCGCGCACAATGACGACAGTATTGACGATCACCATCGAACTGGCCGCCGCCGAGGCACGGCTAAGCGCTAGCAAACCCTTGAGCCGCAGCGTCTTCACGTAAATCCTGAGACCCCGTGTGGTCTTCGACCAAATGCCACCAGCGCGTGGTTTCGCTGGCGAGCGCGGCAAGGCGACCGAAACCACCAGCGCTATCACGAGAGCCTGAAAAACGTCATACCTGCAGATGCCTACTTCGGCAGAGCAGAAGCCATCTTCAAACAGCGAGAAAGGATCAAACGCATAACCATCGAACAAAGGCGCTTGCATCACCGCAAACTCGCCGCCTAATATCAACCAACCGGATGACCCCAAACACTCGCTTGTTTTACACTGCCGACAGTCTCAAATTATCTGACGATGGACATGTGGCGCAAAGCTGTCATGGCACCTGCGATTGAACGAACGACCGCTTAGCGCGATCGCCGACCCAATACCGGACTGTCGGCATCGTCCAACAAACCGGACATAGTCCGCTCGCTACCATGCGCGCGAACAAGCCTGCCCCGAGCTAAATAGAGAGGGGAGTTATAGAGAGGGGAGTTAGCAAACCAAATTTTTTCAGAAATTGTGTGAGAACATGATCCCCTCCTCCAGACCCATTTCCCCTTACGAAGTGCGTGGTACCCTTCAGTGAATGCACAATGCCGACTTCGCGCCGATACAAGTACTGAGGCACTTGCCCCTCAATGCAGGCCTCTCTTGGTTTTCCAAAACTTTTGAACGTGGCAATTGGTCTCAGATTACCTTGGCGAGATAGGTAGCCCAAGCCGTCATCAGCTTGCGGCGCTCGTTGAGCGCATCGCCCCGCCGGTACGCACGCTCCACCTCATTCCCGACGGCATGGGCGAGGGCGGCTTCGGCCACCTCGCGCGGAAACCTGGTGGTCTCACCCACCCAATCCCGGAAGCTGCTGCGGAAGCCATGTACGGTGGCATCGGTGACCTCCATCCGCCGCAGCAGCATCGCCATCGACATGTCCGAAAGCGGCCTGTCTGTCTGGATGTTGGGGAAGACGTTGGCATCAGGAGCGGCGCTGTACTCCTTCGCAAGGTTCGTGAGGATGGCGATGGCAGCATCCGGCAAAGGCACCCGGTGAGCTTTGCCGGCTTTCATGCGGGCCGCCGGGATCGACCACAGCTGTGCCGCAAGATCGATCTCGGACCAGGTGACGTGGAGCGCCTCGCTGGTGCGGGCTGCGGTGAGAATACTGAACTCAAGCGCGCGGGCGGCCATAGCGCGGCGTGTCCTTAGCTTCGCCATGAAAGCTGGCAGATCAGCGAAGGGCATGGCGGCGTGATGTTGGCATTGGCCCTTGCGCTTTTGAGCAGGGAGCAGCAGCGCAAGATTGCCGCGCCACACTGCTGGATTGTCGCCGGTGCGGAAGCCCCGTACTTTGGCCGCATCGAGCACCCGTTCGATCCGGCCTCGCAGACGGCTCGCGGTTTCGGGTTTCGTCTGCCAGATCGGCCTGAGGATGCCCAGAAGGTCGTTGACACCGATTTCAGCCACCGCATTGTTCCAGATCGGGGCCGCATATGTAGTAAGGGTATTGCGCCACTGCTGGCGATGCTTGGGGTTGCGCCAGCCGGGCTCGATGCCCTCGATCAGCTCGATCGCGACCGTCCCGAAGCTGGGATTGTCTGGAAGTGAACCCCGGCGGCGTGCCGCCTTTGGATCGACGCCTTGTCTCAGGAGTGCTTTGGATTTGGCAACTTGATCGCGGGCATCTGCCAGCGACGTCGCGGAGAATGCCCCCAGCCCAAGTTCGCATCGCTTGCCGCCGTAGCGATAGATCAGCGTCCAGGATTTCGCGCCCATCAGGGTAATCTTCAGATACAGCCCATTGCCATCGGCATGACGCCCCGGCTTAGTCATCGTAGCCACGCCGCGCGCGGTCAGCCGATTTGTGGCTCGCGCCATGATTAAATCCTTCAAACTTGATCGTTGGCAGGAAGATTGCGGGCTAGCATCGCGACGAGATCGTCATGAAGCAGGACGGTTCTCATCCTGATCTTTACCGGCTTCAGCTCGCCGTCCCGGATCAGGGCGTAAATCGAAGTGCGCCCGATCCCCAAAGCAGCGGCTGCCTGTTTGATATTGTACGAGAGTTGCGACGGCGGTGTGGCCAGGGCAGTGTTATTCATCATCGAAAGGTCCTCCTCGCCGGCACGAGGCGCGTGCCGTCGAGGGAAGGCCTACGTCAGTCGGAATATTCCGGGTAACGCTGCGGTGGACTTTACTGAGTAAACTGGACCATTATTGGATCCGGCCGGCTCAGCTGGTCAGGATTTCAATCCGACGGAGATTCCCGATCGTCATGGCCATTTGCTGTGCTTCTTCGGTCTCAGCCCAAAGGTCATCGCCAAATAAAATGAAGAGTTTCTCGATCACACCGTTGATATCTGGCGCCGCGAGGGCAAGTAGCGCTTGCTCGGCTCTGCCGTAGCGAAGGCAGGTCGCAGCGGCCTGTTTCCGGCCATTCCCCGAAGACCCAAAACCCTAAGAAAAACGCAGAGTTTAAGCGGTTTCCATGTCCCCACTAGCCCCTTGCCGTTCCCGTGGATCCCGCCCATGGTGTGGGAAATAGTGTGGGAGCAGTTAAAATGGGCAAGTTGACGGCAACCGCCGTGAAGGCCGCGAAGGAACCAGGCCGCTATGGCGACGGCGACGGCCTATTCCTCCTGGTTGGACCGACCGGCGCGCGAAGTTGGGTCGCCCGCGTCCAGAAAGACGGCAAGCGCCGGGACTTTGGGCTGGGCAGCGCCAAGAAAGTGCCGCTCGCATTATCCCCCGGCTGGCGCTGATCTATCACCTTGCCAATAACGACTTTGGCCCAGTTTCCAGCAAAGCCTTGCAACAAGCATTCGGCTGGGCTGACTATCTGGAATCCCATGCACGGCGCACCTATGCCTCGCTTTCGGTCGATAATGCCGAGGCGGCGCCGGCGATCTGGCGGCGCCGCCTCAAGGGCGATCTGTCCGGGGCTTTCACCGCGCGAGACATTCACCGCAAGTGCTGGGCTGGCCTGAACGACAAGGGCCGGGTGGCGGCTGGCCTTGCGGCGTTGCTGGACGCGGATTGGAGCGGGGGCAGCAAGCCCGAAACCGGCGGGCGTCGACTACGATTTGCCGGATCAACCCCAAGGCGCTGGAAGCCTGAAATGGCCAAGGGGCTAACTGACAAAACCGACGAAAGCCCCTTTTGTCAGTTTTGGCAGTGAGGGGGGTGCCAAAACCCTACAGCTCAACCCGTCAGGGACCGCTCCTCCTCTTCTCATTCAACGCTAATACCATTTTTCTCGCGCGCGCGCTGATAGGCGAAACTGCGGGTATCGATTGAAAACACACCGGTTGCTCCCTATTCCCCCGCTATCAGGCCTGCTTTCCCCGCCGCAGTCGCATCAATGGCTTATCAGTATGAAGCGGGAGAGCTAACTGTCCGCTTTCAGGCGCTGACCCATAGCAAACGAACGGCGGGAATTGGGCCGATTGCGGGCTGTCGGCTAAGAGCACAGAGCGCCTGATAGCAGTCGTTGAGTGGGGTCTCGGCAAGCGGCAATTCACTGGCGCGATAGCATAGCTGTTGCCGTTTGTGTTATAGACCCATTATGACAGACACTCTCCTTGTCACAGGCGCGAGCGGTTACTTGGGGCGCAACATTGTCCGCGCGTTCATCGAACGTGGTCATAAGGTGCGTGGTCTTACCAGAAGTGACGCATCTTCTGACCTCATGATGCGGCTCGGCGCTGAAGCGGTTCGCGGTGACATCATGGACAAAGCCTCTCTCGAAGCAGCCATGAGAAATGTTGGCGCAGTGGTGCACGCTGCAGCTGACACCGATCACGGGCGTTCGACGAAGGAACAGGAACTCACAAATCTCAAGGGCACACAGAATGTCTATGATGCGGCTCACGCCGCAGGCGTGAAACGCGCAGTTCATATTTCGACAGAAGCCGTCCTAATGGATGGCCGGCCGATCGTGAATGCCGACGAGACCTGGCCAATCCCGGAAAAACCGGCTGGCGCTTATTCACGTACGAAGGCAGGCGCGGAACGCATCGCGCTTGCTGCAAACGGTAATGGGATGGACGTAATCGTGATGCGCCCTCGATTCGTTTGGGGGCGCGACGATACAACGGCTCTGCCTCAACTCATTACGGCGGCCAAATCCGGAAAACTTGTCTGGTTCGATGGCGGCGACTACCTCACCTCCACGACGCACATTGCCAATGTGGTAGAAGGCGTGCGCCTGTGTCTCGAAAAAGGTCGGGGCGGAGAAGTCTATTTCATTACCGACGGAGAGGATATCGCCTTCCGTCCCTGGGTCACAGCGCTACTCGCAACAAAGGGCATAAGCGTATCGGAAGTGAAGAGCGTGCGGCGCGGCTTCATGAACTTGATAGTATCAGCAGGCGAGTTGCTGGCCAATTTGACTGGAGGCGCACTAAATGGCCCACTTGGTCGCCAAGAATATGCCACTGTCGGCAATACGGTCACCCTCAACATTGCCAAGGCGCGCAAAGAACTTGGATATGAGGCGGTCATGTCACGCGCCGAAGGACTCGCGGAACTG
>JBKJTN010000146.1:0-23576 GCA_046590275.1 Novosphingobium sp. | reverse complement strand
CGTCGGAGGGGGACCGGATGGCGGCGCAATGCCCCCTCCGTCAGCCGCAAGCGCGGCTGCCACCTCCCCGGATCGGGGAGGATCAAATTTGCTCGCCCTCGCCGTCACCGCCGCCCGCGCGCGCGCCTCGCTCGGCGAAATCTCCGATGCGGTGGAGGCCGTGTTCGGGCGCTATGCCACCCAGCCGGTGCCGGTCACCGGGGTCTATGGCCCAGCGTACGAAGGCGACGCGCGCTATGCGCAGGTGATCGAGGGGGTCGAAGCCGTCACCCGCCGGCTGGGCCGCGCGCCGCGTTTGCTGGTCGCCAAGATGGGCCAGGACGGCCACGATCGCGGCGCCAACGTGATCGCCAGCGCCTTTGCCGATATGGCCTTCGATGTGACCAGCAGCCCGCTGTTCCAGACGCCGGAGGAGACGCTGGCCTTGGCGCTGGAAAAGCAGGTCGATGCGATTGGTGCAAGCTCGCTCGCGGCCGGCCACAAGACGCTGATCCCCGAACTGATCCGCCTGCTGCGCGAGGCCGGCCGCCCCGACATCAAGGTTGTCGCCGGCGGCGTAATCCCGCCGCAGGACTACGATTTCCTCCGCGAGGCCGGAGTGCAGGGGATCTACGGGCCGGGTTCGAATGTAGTGGAGTGTGCCGCAGATATGCTGCGCCTGCTGGGCCACAATATGCCGCCGGTGGGGGAGTCACAATGATGGTAGTTCCGAAAGTAACTGAGGGACTTGTGACTGATATCACTCAAGTGCTGCAGAATGCGCAAACCCTTGCAGACGCAGTAAATGACCATTCTGTGGACACCTCGCTTGCTGCGGAACTCATAGGGGCCGGGCAAGTTTTTTTTCCTTTTCGTTACCGGGACCAACTCGTTTTCATACCTGCTAAATTCCTAGGTTATAGCGATAATTCGGTTGAAAACTGCATCAGCAAGAGAAAGGTTCGAAACGGTGGCGTTGCGCGCAAAGCAATTACCAGAATTCTTGGCTACGACGCTGTTGTAAGCGCCGAATTCGACTCTGTATTTATAGATTACTGCGAATCAATCGGTGTCAAACCACAAAGCCGCACTCGCAGCTTTTGGGTTAGCCCCGCGACGGAGAATTTCCTCAAAAATAATCGATCTGGAATTCATGATCTCGATCAAAACGAAATTGTAAATGATGATCCGGAATATCGCACGCGCATGGCGGGAAGCTATGTCAGGCGTGCGAAAGTCCGTCGCGACGTGCTTGTTCGCGCAAATGGAAAATGTGAATATCGAGGATGCTCAACATTTTACAGTCCGAAAAGGGAGTCTTTCCTCGAAACACACCACGTCATTTTGTTGTCGGAAGAAGGTCCAGACAAACCTAGCAATGTGATCGCACTTTGCCCCAACCATCATCGAGAAGCACATTTCGGAGAGAACTGGAAGTCCCTTCAAGATGAGTTTCTAGTCATTCTCAAGGCATTGGACTCATAAATGTTCAAAAAAATCCTCATCGCCAACCGTGGCGAAATTGCTTGTCGGATTATCAAGACGGCGCGGCGGATGGGTATTGCCACCGTCGCGGTCTATTCCGATGCCGATGCGCGCGCGCCGTTTGTGCAGATGGCGGACGAGGCGGTGCATATCGGGCCTTCACCGGCCTCCGAAAGCTATCTGATCGCCGACAAGATCATCGCGGCGGCCAAGCAGACCGGGGCTGAGGCGGTGCATCCGGGTTATGGGTTCCTGTCCGAGCGGACCAGCTTTGCTGAGGCGCTGGCCAAGGAAAACATCGCCTTCATCGGCCCGCCAGTGAACGCCATCGCCGCGATGGGGGACAAAATCGAGTCCAAGAAACTCGCGCTGAAGGCCGGGGTCAATGTCGTGCCGGGGTTTGTGGGTGAGATCGACGATACCGAGCACGCGGTGCGGATTTCAGCTGAGATCGGCTATCCGGTGATGATGAAGGCCAGCGCGGGCGGCGGCGGCAAGGGGATGCGGCTGGCTTATGACGAAAAGGACGTGCGCGAGGGGTTCGAGGGGACCAAGCGCGAAGGGCTGAACTCGTTCGGCGATGACCGGGTGTTTATCGAGAAATTCATCCTCAACCCGCGCCATATTGAAATTCAGATCCTCGGCGATAAGCACGGCAATATCCTCTACCTCAACGAGCGCGAATGCAGCATCCAGCGCCGCCATCAGAAAGTGGTCGAGGAAGCGCCGTCGCCGTTCGTCACGCCCAAGATGCGCAAGGCGATGGGCGAGCAATGCGTCGCGCTGTCGCGCGCGGTGGGCTATTATTCGGCCGGGACGGTTGAGCTGATTGTCTCGGGCGCGGACCCGACGGGCGAGAGCTTTTACTTCCTTGAAATGAACACAAGGCTTCAGGTCGAGCACCCGGTTACCGAGGCGATCACCGGTATCGATCTGGTCGAGCAAATGATCCGCGTGGCTTATGGCGAAAAGCTGGCCTTCACGCAGGATGACATCAAGCTGGAAGGCTGGGCGATCGAGAACCGCGTCTATGCCGAAGATCCCTATCGCGGGTTTTTGCCGTCCACTGGGCGGCTGGTGCGCTATGATCCGCCGGTTGCAGGCTGGGAAGGCGGCATCCGCGGCGTCGATGGCATCCGGGTTGATGACGGTGTGATGGAAGGCGGCGAGGTTTCGGTGTTCTACGATCCGATGATCGCCAAGCTGGTGACATGGGGCGAAACCCGCGACGAGGCGGCGGATTTGCAAATTGCCGCGCTCGACGCCTTCGAGATCGAAGGGCTGGGCCACAATGTGGATTTCCTCTCGGCGATCATGCAGCATCCGCGCTTCCGCTCGGGCGAGCTGACCACTGGGTTCATTGCCGAGGAATATCCGGACGGCTTTCAAGGCGCACCTGCCTCAGCGGAACTCAAGCGCAATCTGGCGGCGATTGCGGGGTTTATTGCCTACGCGCGCGCAGATCGGGCGCGGCAGGTCGATGGCCAGCTCGCCGGACCGCTTGAACCGCCCTATGGGTGGAGCATCAAGATCGATGGCACGGTCCATGCGGTCGAGCTGGGCGAGGAAGACATCACTGTTGACGGGCAGCCGGTTGATTTCGAACTGGAATACACCCCCGGCGACCGGTTGATCGAGGCGGAATTCGATGACGAGGTGTTGGCGGTCAAGATCGAGCCAACCCGATCCGGCCTCAAGATGACGACCCGCGGCGCGATCCATTCCGTGCAGATCCTGCCCGCGCGGATTGCCCATCTGACCCAGCACATGATCGAAAAAATCCCGCCCGATCTCTCGCGTTTCCTGATCTGTCCGATGCCCGGCCTGCTGGTGACGCTGCATGTGGAGGTGGGTGACAAGGTCGAGGCCGGACAGCCGCTGGCGGTGGTCGAGGCGATGAAGATGGAAAACATCCTCCGCGCGGAGAAGAGCGCCACGGTGAAGACGATCAACGCCACGCAGGGTGAGAGCCTTGCGGTGGACGCGGTGATATTGGAGCTGGAATAGGGCTTCTTCTTCCCCTTCTCTTCAGGGGAGGGGCTTCTTGCAGTATCAATCCTCCACCAAAGCCACAGCCCTGATCCAGCCTGCGCTCGCCCCATCAATTTTCACCGGGAAACAGCTGAGCGTAAAGCCAAGCGGCGGTAAACTCTCCAGGTTGGTCAGCTTTTCGATCTGCCAATAGGGGCGGATGCGCCCGGCCTTGTGGCCTTCCCAGATGATGCTCGGATCGCGGGTTTCGGCCCATTTCCTGGCGGTGTGGCTGAACGGCGCGTCCCAGCTCCAGGCATCGGTGCCGACCACTTCGACGCCGCGCTCCGTCAGCCACAGCGTTGCTTCTGCACCCAGGCCGACGCCCTGATCGGTGAAATTGTCGGTGCCATAGACCGCGCCTGACTGGATCAGCACGATGTCGAGCGGCTGGAGCGTGTAGCCGATCCGCGCCAGCTCCGCCTCGACCTGCGCTGCGCTGACCACGGTGCCATCGGGCAGGTGTGAGAAATCCAGCTTCACCCCCGGGCGCAGGAAGCGGTCGAGCGGGGCTTCGTCGATAGTCGGCGCACGCCTTGCGCCATCGTCTGTAGTCGAATGATAATGCCACGGGGCATCCATGTGCGTGCCGTTGTGAGTGGAGAGCGTCAGCTGCTCCACCGCCCAGCCTTCCCCATCGGGCAGATCATCTCGGGTCAGGCCGGGGAAGAAGCTGGCGATCTGTTCCCAGCTGCTGTCATGCGTCACATAGCTGATCTGCGGCGCCATGATTGGCGGGTCGGAAATGACCTTCATGGTGATCGGAATCGAAAGATCGATGAATTTCGTCATGGGCCGAGTGTTGACCTGCTTTCCCTTTACGTCAATGGGACGGTGATGAGCCTGCCTGCAATCATCGCTGCCGTCCGTCCGACTGAAACCGGGCTTATGGCCGAAATCCCCGAGAACTGGATGCAGGGCCGCACTTCGTATGGCGGGCTGTCATCGGCGCTGGCGCTGGTCGCGGCGCAGCGGCTGGCGGATGATCTGCCGCCATTGCGCTCGGCGCAGGTCAGCTTTGTTGGGCCGTTGGCGGGTGAGGTGAACGTGCGGGTGCGGATGCTGCGGCGCGGACGCAATGCCAGCTGGATCAGCGCCGAGGTGACGAGCGAAGCAGGCGTCGGGCTGACCGCAACTTTCGTGTTCATGGGGGCGGTGGAGAGCACGCTCCACCTCAATGATATGCCGCCGCCGGCCGGGCTGATCGCGGTGGATGATGCGATCCCGCTGCCCGAGAACGCAGGGCCGGGCTTCACCCGCCATTTCGAGCGGCGCTGGGCCTTGCTACGCGGTGCGGACAAACTGCCGGAACTGCTGTGGTGGGTCAGGCTCAAGGATCGCGCCGGTCTGGATCCGATGGCGGAAATGATGATGATCGCTGATGCCTTGCCGCCCGGCGTCATGCCGATGATGACGGCGCACGCGCCGGTCAGTTCGATGACCTGGCTGTGCAATCTGCTCACCCCCGCGCCGGTAACCCGCGATGGCTGGTGGCTGCTGCGCGCGGCCGGGAACTACGCCGAGGACGGCTGTTCCAGCCAGGACATGGCGGTCTGGAACGCCGATGGCGCAGCGATCGCGGCAGGGATGCAGTCGATCGCCATTTTTGGCTGACTGTCGTCCCCGGTCAAGCAGGGGATGACGAATCCATGTCCAGCCGCTTGCCGATCACGAGTTTGAACAGTGCGAATCCGACCAGTCCGGCCACTGCCGTGCCGACATGGACCAGCCAGAAACTGGGCGTATCCATAGTCGAATACCACCCGCCGATGATCCCCACGGTCTTGTTGGCGGTGAAGAAGGCCAGGTAATAAATCCCCACCACGGTCGCAACGATCGCGCGCGGCGCGACCTTGGTGAACAGTGCCAGGCTGACCGGCATGATGTGCGAAAAGCCAATGGAGTTGAACAGGTGGAACATCAGCGGCCAGCCGAGCCCGATCTTGCCGTCGCCCTGGGTCAGCGCCGCCATGTAGAGGCACAGGCCCCCAGCGATCACGAACAGGCTGCCGATCATCATTTTGCCGATCTCGTCCGGTTCCCACCCACCGCGCATGTCGCGCCATTTCCAGAACAAAGCCACAGCGGCGAGCATCGAGAACGAGAGGGCGGCATCGATCGTGATCATGTAGCTGGTCGGCAGGGTGGTGCCGAAGAAGGTCAATTGGAAATGCTCGTCAGCCCAGACCAGATAGACGTTGAAGATTTGCTGATTGGTCAGCATCGACAGCGCCAGGATCGGGATCAGCATCAGCAGTGCGAACAGCCGCGGGCGATCCGTCGCCGTGACTGATGCGAGCAGGCCGATGGCCACCGACAGTCCGATCCGCCCCGACATGCCGATCGTCGTCAGCACCGGGATCACCAAAGCAAGGCCGCTCAGCGCCACAAATGCGAGCCCGACCCAAGTCAAAAGCTTGGCGGTGTTGACACCGTCCACGCTTTGCGCGGCTCGCTGTGCACGGTTGTCTTGGGGCAGCCATGGCCCGGCTTTGATATAAAGCAGCAGCCCTGCGACCATCACTATACCGGCGGTGCCAAAGCCGTAATGCCAGCCAACCTTTTCGCCCAACGTGCCCGAGATCAAAGGCGCGATGATAACGCTGACGTTGATCGCGATGTAGAAGATCTGGAACGCCATGGCCCGGCGCAAGTCCTTGGGGCCATAGAGCTCGCCAACCTGGCTGGCGATATTGCCCTTGAACAGCCCAACGCCGACGATCAGCGAGAGAAGCGCGAACAGGAACAGACCTTCGAACGCCATCAGGAAGTGGCCGATCGCCATCACTACTGCGCCGAGGATCAGCGTGACACGGCGGCCGAGAAAGCGGTCGGCAATCAGCCCTCCTGCAATCGGGGTCAGGTAGACCAGGCTGGAATAGTCGCCGAAAATTGCCGAAGCGAGCGGCTGGCCCTCTTTGCCGCCATAGAGCGCGCCCTGAATCCACTGAAGCCCGATCACCCCGCCGATGTTTTCGGGCAGCAGCAGATATTTGACCATGTAGAGCACCAGGAGCGTCTGCATGGAATAATACGAAAAGCGCTCACATCCCTCGACGAAAGCTAGATAGCCGAGCCCTTTGGGATGGCCGAGGAAGGCGCGATCGTGTGGCCTGATCGCCGCAATGTCATCCAGTTGGGGGGTTATTTCGGCTACGGTCATGGCTATACTCGATAGTTGCGTTTGCAACTTGCTAGCGGCGCGCCAGCTCACCGTCTAGAAATTCCGCCACCTCATCCAGCGAAACGTCCTTCGCCAGAAAGGTCTGACCGATCCCGCGCAGCAGCAGGAACGGCAGGGTCCCCGCATCCATCTTCTTGTCGTGGAGCATATGGCCGGCCAGCTGTTGTCCGCTGCAATCAAGGCCCAGATCGGCGATGTTGGCGCGGATCCCGAGCGCTTCAAAATGCGCGGCAATCCGGGTCGCCTCAGGCGCCGGCATCAGGTTCTTAGCGGCCGAATAGCGTGCGGCCAGCACCATCCCCAGCGCCACCGCCTCACCGTGCAGCAAGGCGGATGAAAAGCCGGTCTCTGCCTCCAGCGCGTGTCCAAAGGTATGGCCAAGATTAAGCAGAGCGCGGGTGCCCGTGGTCTCAAACTCATCCGCCGCCACGATCCGCGCCTTGGCGCCTACCGAATAAGTCACCGCATATTCCCGCGCCGCAGCGTCACCGGCCAACAGGCTCGCGCCATTGGCCTCACACCACGCAAAAAAGGCCGGATCGCCGATCAGCCCATATTTGACGACTTCGGCATAGCCAGCGCGCAGTTCGCGCGGGGGGAGCGTGTCGAGCGTGTCCAGATCGGCCAGCACCAACGCAGGCTGATGGAACGCACCGACCAGGTTCTTGCCCGCCGCCGTATTGATCGCGGTCTTGCCGCCGACGCTGGAATCGACCTGCGCCAACAGGGTTGTCGGTAACTGGATGAAGTGGCAGCCGCGCTTGAGGATCGCTGCGGCAAAGCCGGTCAGGTCACCGATCACGCCGCCGCCCAGCGCCAGAATGTGGTCGCCGCGTTCAACCTCTTCGGCCAGCAGCCAATCGACCGAGGCGCCGAGCTCGGCCCAGCTCTTGGAGGCCTCGCCGGGTGGCAGGATCCGCCAGCGCGCCTCGTGGCCGGCATCGGCCAGGGCCTGTTCGGCAACCTGTCCCCAGGCGGCATGGACTGCCGCATCAGTGATGATCGGCACGCGCTTTTTGCGCAATCTGGCGCCGCATTGCGCGGGCAGTTCGGCTAGCAGCCCGCGGCCGACGCGCACTTCATAGGGGCGGCCGGCGATATTGACCGGAATTACAGCCATGCCTCTAATCCCCTCAGAACTTTTGTGGTCATCCGATGATGCGGCCCGCTGCTGCTCTTCACATGGATCGGAGCTTGGGTATAGAACTGCTCTCGTTCGGCGCGCAGCCGGGTGAGGATTTCACGCGGGTCGCCCTGCTGGAGCAGTGGCCGGTTATCCCGCCGCCCGGTCCGCTCAATCAGCGTCTCGATATCGCTGTCGAGCCAGATCGCGATTGCCTTGTCCAGGATCAGGGCCCGGGTTTCGGCATTGCAGAAAGCGCCGCCGCCCGTGGCGATGATCTTGACGGGTCCCTCGCCGATCAACCGCGCGATAACCCGGCGCTCGCCATCGCGGAAATAGGGCTCTCCATAGGTGGAGAAAATTTCCGGGATTGGCATCTGGGCGGCGGTTTCGATTTCGTCATCCGCGTCTACGAACGGCAAGTGCAGTATGTTCGCCAGCTTACGCCCGACGCTTGACTTGCCGACTCCCATCATGCCCACCAGCACCACCGGGCGGTCGATCCGCCGGGCCAGCGCCGCTATCTCGCCGCTGGAAAGGGTGGTTTCGTCGTCTTCCATTGCGGCCCTGCCTATAGTTGCGCTAACCGGCTGTGCAAGCGCCGCCGGGCGCAGGATGAGGGAAAGGTTGCGGGTGACAGGACGGATGCGCAGAAACTGGTTGCTGATCGGGGTTGCGGCTGTGCTGGCCGGGCTGCTGGCCGTGGCCTGGATCGATGGCGCAGAAGAGCCACTGCGGCTTATCTCCGAGCCGGTGACTTTGCCCGGAGCGGACATCGGAGCGGCCCAATGAAGCGCGTTCATCTGCTGGCGGCTGGCGCAGTGCTGGCGCTGACCTCGGTTTGGGCGATTGCTCAGGAGGCTCCCGAATCGCTGCTTCCGCCGGGCTTCGACAAGCCAAGCACCAAGCCTGCCAAGCCGGTAGCTCCTGCGCCCGCTACGACGCGTTCCGGCGACCCCGCGCCATCGCCTACTGCCTCGCCGGTTGTGCAGGCTATTCCGGGCGGCGGCGGCGGAACAGCCTCTGCAGCTCCGGCGTCATCGATCAAGCTGCCATCGCTGCGCGAGCTTGAGGCGCTTTCGCCCGACCAGCTCGATGAACTTCTGGGTCTCAAGCCCAAGACCGATATGCCGCCCGCAGCGCGCCGTTCGCTGTCGCAGATCGGGGTTCTCGATCAGGCTGAGGGCGGGTTTGCCTCGGCTTCGCTGGCCGGACAAGATGGTGCGCTGGTCCGCGCCGCGCTGGCCGGGAACAAGGGCGTGCTGGTTTCGCGCTGGGGACATGTGCTGCTGCGCCGGGCGCTGGCCTCGCGTCTCGATGCCCCGGCCCGGCTGGCTCCAGCCGATTTCGCAGGGCTGCGGGCTGGCTTGCTGGTTCGGATGGGTGAGGGTGATGCGGCTCGCGCGCTGGTGCAGGATGTCGATGCAGGGAACTATTCACCGGCGCTGACCCAGGCGGCGATCGACGCCTATGTTTTCACCGCCGATATCACCGGGATATGTCCGGTGGTTGCGGTGCAGGGCGGGGCTCGCAAGGATGCTGATTGGAAGGTGCTGCGCGCGATCTGCGCGGCATTCCAAGGCGATGGAGCCAGCGCGATGGCCCAGCTTGACCGGGCAGACCTTCAGAAGAAATGGCCCAGGATCGACCTGCTGCTGGCGCAGAAATATGCAGGCGCTGGCGGCAAGTCGCGCCGCGCAGTCAAGATCGAATGGGACGGGGTGAGCGAGCTTAATCCCTGGCGATATGCGCTGGCGATCGCCACCGGGGTCGAGCCGCCTGCCGCGCTGCTGAGTGGTGCACCGCCGCGCTATGCCTATGCGGCTGCAACCGCGCCGATGCTGGGACTGGCCTCACGCGCCAGCGGCGCAGACCTAGCGGCCGGATCGGGGATATTGTCGAGCGAGGCAATGGTTGACCTTTATGGCCAAATCTATGCGCAGGAAGATATCACCGGGGTCTGGGCCACCCGCGCCGAGCAATTGCGCGATGGATATGTTGCACAAACGCCAGCGAACCGGCTTGTCGCGATCAAGCAATTGTGGGGCGACACTACCGATCCGCAGCAGCGCTACTCGCGTCAGGTTTTGACCGCCTATGCGGCGGCGCGGCTGCCGGTGGAGGACGCCTTTGCCAAGGATGCACCCGATCTGATCGCCTCGATGCTCAGCGCCGGACTTGATCGCAATGCGATGCGCTGGGCCAGCCAGGCCGATGCAGGAAGCCAGGCCTGGGCGCTGCTGGCACTGGCTGCTCCGGGCCGAACCAGTCCGATCAGTGCCAGCGGGCTCGACAGTTTTTATAACAATGATCGCAGCGAGAATTATCGCAAGTCGCGGTTCCTGCTGGCAGGCCTGGCTGGTCTGGGCCGGCTGGATCAGGCCGATGTGGCCGACTTTGCCGGCAAGCTGGAGATCAATCTTGCCCGGCAGACCCGCTGGACCAAATTGATCGATGCCGCCGCTGAGGTAAACAATCCGGTGCTGGTGGCGTTGCTCGCTGGCGTCGGCATGCAGGGCGATGGCTGGGACAAGATGACCAGCGTGCAGCTGTATCATATCGTCTCAGCGCTCAACCGCGTCGGGCTTGGCGCCGAGGCGCGGATGATCGCGGCTGAGGCAGTCGCGAGGGGCTAGGATTATCGCTGCCCAGATCGACGCCTTCCTCGCCATGCTTGCAGCAGAGCGCGGGGCGGCGGCCAACACGCTGCTGGCTTACACGCGCGACCTTGAAGGCGCTGAGCAGGCAATCGGCAATCTTATGACGGCCGACGGGGCGGCGCTGGCATCGCTGGGCGCGACCTGGGCAGGTCTGGCGCCCTCCAGTCTGTCGCGAAAATGCTCGGCGTTGCGGCAGTTTTTCGGCTTTCTGGTTGATGAGGGGCTGCGCGAGGACGATCCTTCCGGTGCACTGCCGCGGCCGCGCACGCGGCGCCCGCTGCCACGCCTGCTCGCTCATGCCGAAGTGGAAGCGCTGTTCCATCGCGCCGAAGAGGAAGCACTGGCCGAGCAGCCCGCAGCGGTGCGGATGCTGGCGCTGCTCGAACTGCTGTATGGATCGGGCCTGCGCGCGACCGAGCTGGTTTCGCTGCCGCTGAATGCCGTGCCGCGCGATGCGCCGCTCCTGACGGTCATCGGTAAAGGCGGGCAGCAGCGGATGGTTCCCGTCAGCAACCGGGCGCGGCAGGCGCTTTCGCGCTGGTTGGCAGTCCGGGGCGGCGAGGCAAGCAAGCTGCTGTTCCCGTCGCGCGGCACTTCGGGCCATTTGACCCGCGTCCGCCTGTTCCAGCTGCTTCGCGAGCTCGCGACCCGGGCCGGGATCGCGCCTGAAAAAATCAGTCCGCATGTGCTGCGTCATGCCTTTGCGACGCATTTGCTCGAAGGCGGGGCGGATCTGCGCGTGCTCCAGATGTTGCTGGGACACGCTGATATTTCGACCACCCAGATCTATACCCATGTCGATAGCGCGCGGCTGGTTGCACTGGTCAATGCGCGGCACCCGCTCGCCCAGCGGCCCCTTGCCCCGAGAAGCGCAGGGGGCTAGCGCAGCACGATGGTATCCTATCTCGAATTCGAAAAGCCGGTCGCAGCTCTGGAGTCCCGCATTGCCGAGCTGCGCCAAACTGCGGCGGGCGGCGATGTCGATTTGTCGGCCGAGATTCGCCGGATCGAGGCCAAGAGCGCTGATTTGCTCGCGAGCACCTATGCGGCGCTGACCCCGTGGCAAAAAACCCAGGTGGCGCGCCACCCGATGCGGCCGCATTTCAAGGACTTCGTGGAGCTGGCCTTCACCGATTTCGTGCCGCTGGGCGGAGACCGGCTGTTTGGCGAGGACGAGGCGATCGTTGGTGGCTTGGCGCGGCTGGGCGGGCGGCGCATCATGCTGATCGGCCATGAAAAGGGCCATGATACGGAAAGCCGGATCCGGCACAATTTCGGCATGGGCAAGCCTGAAGGTTACCGCAAGGCAGTGCGGCTGATGGAGATGGCCGGGCGGTTTGGTCTGCCGGTGGTGACACTGGTCGATACTTCGGGCGCGTTTCCCGGGGTAGAGGCCGAAGAGCGCGGACAAGCCGAGGCGATTGCCCGGTCGACCGAGGCTTGTCTGGCTCTGCCGGTGCCGATGGTGGCGGTGATCGTGGGTGAGGGCGGTTCGGGCGGGGCAGTGGCGCTGGCAAGTGCCGAACGTGTGCTGATGCTGGAACACGCGGTTTACGCGGTGATCTCGCCCGAAGCCGGTGCCTCGATCTTGTGGCGAACGGCGGACAAGGCGCAGGAAATGGCCGAGGCGATGAAGACCACCGCTCAGGATTTGCTCGCCCTCAATGTGATCGACCGGATCATCAAGGAGCCGGTCGGTGGCGCGCACCGTGATCCTGCCGCAGCCGCAGCGACTTTGGCTGCAGCGATCAGCGAGGAGCTGGACAGCCTGGGTTCACTCAAGCCGGCTAAACTTGTGGCACAGCGCGAAGAACGCTTTTTGCGCATTGGCGAGAGTTGACCGGAATCTGGATTGGCGGGGCGCGGCCCCGGGAACAACAGAGGTTCTCAATCGTTTGAGCACGGATTATCCATAATTCATACGAGTCCCGACAGGAGCCTTCGATGTCCCAGTTAAAACGTTACCCGCTTGTTTCTGCGCTGGCCGTTACGGCAATGTTGCTTCCTGCCTGCGCCGGACAGGCCCAGACCGGTTCGGTCGCATCAACCTCTGTCCAGTCGATCAGCGCCAAGGATCGGCAGCAAGGCGCCGCAGCACACCCGCAACTGGTCGCTGAATTTGGCGGCGCGGAAACCGGCCCCCAGGCGAGCTACGTTGAAACGATCGGCAAGAATATCTCGGTGCATTCCGGCCTGAGCAATGCCCGCGGCGACTTCACCGTAACCCTGCTTAATTCGTCGGTCGACAATGCCTTCGCTATCCCGGGTGGCTATGTTTACGTTACCCGCCAGCTGGTTGCGCTGATGAACAACGAGGCGGAACTGGCTGGCGTCCTGGGCCATGAAATCGGTCACGTCGCCGCGCGTCACGCCGCCAAGCGGCAAAGCGCCGCGACCAAGAACGCGATTCTGGGCGTGCTCGGCCAGGTATTGACCGGCGCGGTATTGGGAAGCGGCTCGGCCGGGCAGATCGGCCAGAAGATTTTCTCGCAGGGCTCGCAGATGCTGACCCTCAAATACTCGCGCGGTCAGGAAACCGAAGCCGATAATCTGGGAATCGCCTATCTCAAGCGCGCCGGTTACGATCCGCGTGCCATGTCGACTGTGCTGCAAAGCCTTGCCAACCAGAATGCGCTTGATGCGCGTTTGATGGGATCCAGCAATGCGGTGCCGGAATGGGCCTCGACTCACCCCAATCCCGCCTCGCGGGTGCGGGCGGCCTTCGTCCGCGCCGGTACCAATCCCGTCGGCACCACCAACCGCGACACGTTCCTCAGCCGGATCAGCGGCCTGACTTATGGCGATGATCCCAAACAGGGTGTGGTCGAAGGGCGAAAGTTCACGCATCCCGATCTCAAGCTTGGATTTGAGGCACCGAACGGCTTTTTCATGATCAACGGGACTCGCTCGGTCCAGATCAGCGGCCAGTCAGGCAAGGGTCAATTCGCCTCGGCAGCTTTCAGCGGCGATCTTGACGCCTATGTCCGCGCCGCCTTCGCTGGATTGACAGACGGCCAGCAGCCGAAGATCGATCCGGGCACGATTTCGCGGACCACAGTCAACGGAATTCCGGCCGCCTATGCGACACAGCGCGTGAACAATGGCAGCAGCCAGGTGGACGTGACGGTTTTTGCCTATCAGTGGTCTGCCGATTCGGCGTTTCACTTCGTGACGATCAGCCAGGCGGGCGGCGCAGCGGCGTTCAATCCGATGTATGCTTCGATGCGGCGGATTTCGGCTTCTGAAGCTGCCGCGATCAAGCCGCGCAAGCTGGTTGTTATCACCGCCAGGAACACCGACACGGTTCAGTCGCTGGCGCAGCGCATGGCTTACACCGATTCCGCGCTCGATCGGTTCCTCGTTCTGAACGGCCTGACATCAACCAGCCGGATTAGCGCCGGACAGAAGATCAAGCTGGTCACTTACTGAGTATTGACCGCCGCGAAGGCGGACAAACGGAAAGGGGCGGCAGGTTTCCCTGCCGCCCCTCGCTGTTCAAGATCTTATCGACGCTGCGAATTAATTGGCAGCATCCAGCTCGCTCGAAACGCGGCCGAAGGTCAGCGACAGCTGCGTGCCGAGGCCCTGCATTGCAACGATCGCGGCAACAGCGATAAGAGCGGCAATCAGGCCGTACTCGATTGCGGTTGCACCAGATTCGTCGCGGAAAAGTGTGTTAATGAACTTCATGATTTGTCTCCTGTTAGCAGTCTGTAGTACCCGGCTCTCTTCCAGATAGTCCGGTTCGAGCTAACTCCGGACTAAAGATAATTTCTTTCTAAATTCTTAAACTCAATTTTGATTAATTGCTGGCGCCCAGCGTCTTGCTGGTTACCTGCATCCACATGAAGGTGTTCTCGTCAGCAAACGCCTTCATGGCGCCGATCGCTGCCATTGAAATCAAGGCACAGATCAGGCCATACTCAATCGCTGTGGCGCCAGAACGCTCGCTAATCAGTCTTTTAATGAACGATTTGATCATGTCCCGATCCCCAAACACTCAGGCTTACCTCGTGGTTTTTTGCAGCAGTTGATTAAGAAAAGATTGACGAAGGCTAATGAATTGGAAAATTTTTCGACAATAGTTCCAGTCGTTGCGGTCGCACTTATAGACTCCGCCGGGTGCGTTTTGATGCAAAGGCGCCGATTGGACGGGGCCCATGGGGGCCTGTGGGAGTTTCCAGGAGGAAAGGTCGAAGCCGCGGAAACCCCGGCAATTGCTCTGATCCGCGAGATTTCCGAAGAGCTCGGCGTAACCCTGGCAGCCGAGGCGCTCAGCCCGCTGACATTCGCGACCGATCCTTCTCAGCCGCATGTCATCCTGCTTTACACTTGCCGCAGCTGGAGCGGGGAACCGGTGTGCCTTGATGGCGAGGAGATCGCGTGGTTTGCACCTGAAGCGCTGTCCGGCCTCGCCATGCCGCCGCTTGACGTACCGCTTTCCAAGGCTCTGCAGCTTTTGATGGGAGGGGGCAGCGCTTGATGAAAGGGGGGGCAGCTTTTGTTGCCATGAGGTGATTTACCCGCTTGCCAAGCAAGTAGGCCCCTCCTAATAGCCCCTCTCTCGCGCCCGTAGCTCAGCTGGATAGAGCATCAGACTACGAATCTGAGGGTCGGACGTTCGAATCGTTCCGGGCGCACCATTTCACTTATGTCTGGTCCCAAGTGCCGGGTGGCCGCATCCGCGGCTGTGGCTTTGTGGGCGCTGCGCCGATCAGACCAACAGATTGACGCCCCCTGCTGCGGGCGGCATCGGCGCGAGTGGCGGATCGCGGGTAACAGCGTCGCGACGGGCATGAAAGTCTGTCAGCGCTTGCCGGGCCGCGGTAATGTCGCCCGCTGCCAAAGCTGCACCAATCCCTTCAAACGAACCCTTGGCGAGCGCGGCTTTGGCCGATGCAGTATCCGAAGCGGTCAGCGCGGCGAACGATGTCTGGGCCGCGACCAGATCGCCGCGTCTGATCGCGGAATTCAACGAGCCGAAATTGGCATGGCGGGTAAGTCCGCCTGGTCCATGCTGCGGCCCCGTGATCTTTATGCTGCTTCTGTGTCCTGAAATGTTCATTGGCTTGGTCCTTGCCAGAGTTCCGTTTGTTTCAAGGACGCGTGGAAAGGGCCAAAGTTAAGTTGCAGAGCCCGCCTCAGGGTCAGGTTCAGCCAATTTGCGAAACAATACCGGCAGCAATTCCGCCCCGGCGATGCGGCGGTTGTCGGGGCCGTAAAGAACTTCGGTTGGGGAAATTTCGGGCAAATCTGCAGGCTCGGCGCGATAGCGACCCGCGAGCCTCGTATCGGTGAAGCGGAAATGGCTGTGGTGGATTGCCAGCCAGCCACCGGGAACCAGGCACGCATCCAGCGTGCCAACGCCCTGTTCGACCTGCGCGAAGGTGAGAATGGCCGAACAGTCTTCCGGCCGATCAGACTCCAGTTTGCCGTGGCGGAAAACTGCCAGCGCGAGGACCGCATCAAAGCGATCGGCGGGATCGACGGCAGAGCGATAGCTGCTCAGCCGATGGGGATCATCACTGCGGGCCTTGGCCAGAGCGCGTGGGTTGAGATCGATGCCAATGATCCGGGCTTGTGGCAGACGGCTGCGGAGCGCGCGCACTTCGGCTCCGCTCGAGCATCCGAACGAAAGGATGCGCGGCGCAGGGAGGTCTGCAAGCCGCTCGGCCAATGCATCGAACAGTGTCGGATAGCGCTCTTCCCAGGTATCGGGGAAGGGTTGGAACAGTCGGCCGCGCTCGGTGCGGATCAACTGGTAGATAGTCCTCAGTTCCGGGTTGAGCAGGCGCCGCAACCGGCGGCCCAGCGCCATCCCGCCGGGCAGCGCGCGGGCAAGGCGGCGCACGGGCTCAAGTCTGTCGCTCGTTGAACTCATGCCTTGTGCATGACACAGTAGGCGAAGAAGTAGAAGCTGGGGATCATTTCGCGCGGATGCGGCGTTCACCCTGAATATGCATGACGCGTTGGCAAAGGAGCTCCCGCCAAGTGGACCAACAAGACGGACAAGCGCAGACACAAGCAGCCGGACCATCGGTCTGGCGGTTCGTCCGGGCGAGCCGTGCCCATGTCGTCATCGATGCAGACGCGTATTTTGAATTGATGCAGCAGGCGATGCTGGGTGCGCGCCAGCGGATATTGATGGTCGGCTGGGATTTTGACACGCGGGTCCGGCTCGGCTCTGGGCGGCGCTGGTGGAACGTACCGCGCCGCAAGGCCTATCCCGCCAGGTTCGGGGCGTTCGTTATCTGGCTGTGTAACCGGACCCGCACCTTGGAAGTGCGCGTGCTCAAATGGAATTTCGGGGCTCTCAAATTCCTGCTGCGCGGTTCGATGATTATCGATCTGATCCGTTGGGCGCGCCATCCCTCGATCAAGTTCAAGTTCGATTCGGCGCACCCGCTGGGTTGCAGTCACCATCAAAAGATCGTGGTGATCGACGATCGGTTTGGAGTTTGCGGCGGGATTGACATGACGACCGACCGGTGGGACACGCCCGCCCATATCGAGGATGATCAGCGGCGCAAGCGGGCCAACGGCCGATTATACGGCCCATGGCACGATCTGACCATGCTGGTAGAAGGTGAGGCCGCACGCGCGTTGGGCGATCTGGGCCGCGAGCGTTGGAAGCAGTCAGGCGCGGTGCCGCTGCTGCCTTGCGCGCCGCAAGAGGTCAGTGCCTGGCCAGCCAAGCTCAAGGCCGAATTTCGCGATGTCGAGGTGGGCATTGCCCGGACCCGCTCGGCCTGGCGCTCGATATCCGAGGTTCGCGAGATCGAGATGCTGTTCATCGAACATATCCGCCGCGCAAAGCGCTTTATCTATGCCGAAAGCCAGTACTTCACCGCCCGAACCATTGCCGAGGCGATTGCCGAGCGGGTGGCTGAGCCTGATCCGCCCGAGATTATCCTGATCAATCCCGAAGCCGCGGAAGGCTGGCTTGAACAGACCGCAATGGACGGCGCGCGAGTGCGGCTTTGCCACGCCATCGCTGAAAAGGATCCGAGCAACAACTTCCGGATCTTCGTGCCCCGCAATGCCGCCGGAACCGCAATTTATGTCCATTCCAAAGTGATGATCATTGATGACGAGGTGCTGCGGATTGGCTCTGCCAACATGAACAACCGTTCGCTTGGCCTCGATAGCGAATGCGATCTGTTCATCGATGCGGCGAGGCCCGGCAACGACCATGCCGCCGCCCCGATCACGCGCCTGCGTCACAGTTTGCTGGCCGAACATACGGGGCTGTCGGTGGATGCGGTTGCGGCGCAGCTAGCGCGCGATCCATCGATGATTGCACTGATTGAGGGGGCGCCCAAAACGGGCAAGCGCCTGACGCCTTTTGTCTTGCGCGAGCTGTCAGAAGCGGAGAAGACAGTCGCTGATAACGCATTTCTCGATCCCGAACGGCCCGAGCAACTGTTCGAGCCATTCAGCGGCAAGCGCGGCCTGTTCCGGCTTGGCGGTATCTTGCGCCGGCCGCGCTAGAGGAGTTGACTACTGATGGGCAGACCGATTGCTGCGGATGAGCGCTTAGCTGGCTATAAATTGTCGGTGCCGGACGAGGTACAGGATGCGATTCGCACCCTGATCCGCTGGTCGGGCGATGATCCCGACCGCGAAGGATTGCTGGATACGCCGGCGCGGGTCGGCCGGGCCTGGAAGGAATACTGCCAGGGCTACGGGGAGGATCCGGCGATTCATCTGGCGCGCCAGTTCGAGGAAGTCGGCGGTTACAACGAACTGGTGCTGCTGAAGGACATTCCGTTCCAGTCGCATTGTGAACACCACATGGCGCCGATCACCGGCAAGGCCTCGATCGCCTATATGCCCAAGGACCGCGTGGTCGGCATTTCCAAGCTCGCCCGCGTCCTCAATGGCTATTCGCGGCGCCTGCAAATCCAGGAACGCCTAACCGCCGAGGTAGCATCGTGCATCTGGGACAATCTCAAGCCGCATGGTGTTGCGGTGGTCATCGAGGCGCAGCACGGCTGCATGACCGGTCGCGGCGTGCGCACGCCGGGTGTTGCCATGGTAACGAGCCGCTTGCTCGGATGCTTCCTCGATGATCCGCGCAGCCGCAAGGAAGTGATGAGCCTGATGGGGTATTGATTTTGGCAGATCTGCCTCAGCCGGTGATGGCCAAGGCCGAACTGGCCGCCTTCTTTGCCGAAGCGTTCCCCGGCAGCGAAGGCTCGCATGACGACGTGATCGAAATCAGGTTGGGCTGGGCGCGGCTCAAGTTCGAACCCGCGGCACGCAACCTGCGCCCCGGCAATCTGGTCTCCGGGCCATCCCAGGTGGGCCTGGCAGACCGAGCTGCCTATGCGGTTATCCTCGCCCACATCGGCCCGGTGGCGATGGCGGTGACCAGCAGCCTCAACTTTTCGTTCCTGCGCGGGTTGCAGTTCCGCACGCTTCATGCCGATGCGCGGCTCTTGAAGCTTGGGCGGCGGCTGGCAACGGTCGATGTCACGCTGTGGCAGGACGATCAGAGCAATCTGGTGGCACAATCGACAGTGACTTAGGCGCTGCCGGGCTGCTGAGCTGGCTAGCCGAAATAGGACGCGCGCTCTGGCCGCCCGAAGGCCGAGGGTCGTTGAGTATTTTTTAACCATACCTGGACCAAAGGGGGTGCCTCATCGGGGGGTTACCATTGCCAGAGAAGCGGATCAGGGGGCTTGACGGACTTCGAGGCATTGCCGCCTTGCTGGTCTTTCTTGAGCACCGGCTGCCAGGCACGGACCTGCATCTTGGCGGTTACGGCGTCCGCTTGTTCTTCGTGTTGAGCGGCTTCCTGATCATCGGCGGCCTTGCGCACCAGCGCGAAATCGCGGTGTTTGAAGACGGGAGTCGCTTTCGCGAATTGGGAAGGTTTTACCTCAAGCGCACCCTGCGAATTTTCCCGATCTACTATCTTGTCGTCATCGGGGCGACAGCCCTGGCATTGTTCCATGTTTCCCGTGCAATAACCCTCGAAGAGCTGCCTTGGCACGCCGCCTTCATGACAAATTTCTATGAAGGTGTCGTGCTTGGGGCCTGGTTGCCCCAGCTTGGTCACTTGTGGTCGCTCTCGATCGAAGAGCAATTCTATCTTGTGATCGCGCCATTGATGATCTTTGCCCGATCCCAGCGGGTCGAACGTCTGTGTATCGTTATCATGTGTGTAGCAGCGTTCCAGGCGGTGGTACTGCAAGCGATCGGCGCGAACGTTGTCCGGCTTGTAACCGATTCGATCATCAATTTCGGCTTTATCGCGCTGGGCGGATATCTGGCGGTTTCAAATTCCCGGCCAGTCCGGCTTTTGAAGCGGGTCGATCCGCTAACGGTAGGTACTGCCTATTTGCTGATGCCGTTCGTGCTGGCAGCGATCCACGCCGGGCCGCTGGCAGAAATGGCCTCGACGGTGGTTGCCGCGGCACTGGTTGGCGCGATCGCTGTGCATCAGCAAAGCCAGCTGGTTGCCGCATTGGAGAACCACAGGCTGGTTATGCTTGGGCGGGTGAGTTACGGCTTCTATCTCTATCACTACTTCATCACGGCGGAAAACCTTAGCGCGGCGAGTGGCGGCTGGCTTGAAATTAGCGGACTACCTTTGCTGGCGCGGGTCGGCGTGCTGTTCCTGATCACCTACGGCGCAGCGCGCCTGTCGTGGGCGACAATCGAACAACCCGCGCTGGCTTTGAAAAACCGGTTGCTGGCACCGCGACCGGACATGGGGCGACGCCAGATCGCGCCCCCCGTGACTGGCACATAACGATCAGAGCTGACCGAGCATGTGGTCCGCGCTCGATTCGCTGAATTCGCCCGGCGCTTCGACATTGAGCTGTTCGACGGTGCCGTCGTTGACCACCATCGAGAAACGCTGGCCGCGCTTGCCCAGGCCGAACGCGCTGCCGTCCATGGTCAGGCCCAGCGCTTTGGCGAAATCGCCGTTGCCACCGGCCAGCATGGTGATCTGGTCAGAGCCCGAAGCCTTGTTCCAGGCGCCCATCACAAACGGATCGTTGACCGCAGTGCCGACGATTTCATCGATCCCCTTGGCTTTCAGATCGGCCGCCTTATCGATAAAGCCGGGCAGGTGCTTGGCCCAACAGGTCGCGGCGTCCGCACACCCGGTGTCGCCATGGTGACGAGCCGCTTGCTCGGCTGCTTCCTCGATGATCCACGCAGCCGTAAGTGAAGTGATGAGCCTGATGGGGTATTAAACGGCCTGATCGATATCTACACCGGAAGACCCCAGCGCCTTGCCAGCCACGTCATGCCCAAATAGCCTACAAAGCCGATCACAACGAACAGTGCCAAGGCAAGCGGGATCGCCAACCCCCGCCGCAGGGCGATTGTAAGGAAGATGAAGGCGGGCAATGACGCGTTGACATAGACTGTGGAAGATATTGCCAGATCGGCAATTTTTGCAGCGTCACCGGTATCGCGCCAGAGCCACAGCATGGCAATGAACGACACCAACGGCAGCGAAGCGATCAGCCCGCCCCAACCGGGGTTGCGGCGGGCCATTTCAGACGCAGCGGCGATCAGCACGCCCGAGATGAGCGCTTTGATCGCGAGCTGCCCCCACATCATGGATCAGAGCTGCTCGAGCATATGTTCGGCCGAGCTGACCTTGAAGTCTCCCGGCGCTTCGACGTTGAGCTGTTCGATCACGCCATCGTTGACGATCATCGAAAAACGCTGGCCGCGCTTACCCAGGCCAAAGGCAGAGCCGTCCATGGTGAGCCCGAGAGCTTCGGCAAGATCGCCGTTGCCGTCTGCGAGCATGGTCACGTCGCTCGAACCCGCGGCCTTGTTCCAGGCGCCCATCACAAAGGGATCGTTGACTGCGGTGCAGGCGATTTCGTCGATCCCATGCGCCTTCAAATCAGCCGCCTTGTCGACATAACCGGGCAGGTGCTTGGCCGAGCAGGTCGGGGTGAAGGCACCGGGAACCGAGAACAGGGCCACCCGCTTGCCCTTGAAATAATCGGCGGACTGGACAGCTTCGGGACCAGCTTCGGTGGCTTTGACCAGCTTTACGTCGGGCAGCTTGTCGCCAGGGGAAATCGTCATGTGAGGAGCCTTTCTGTCGCGGATGTTTGCCCAAGCGATATAGGTAACTGTGGCGCTTCGGCAACGCCAAAAATATAGTTAATTTTGCTTCACCGCCCCTCTTTAAGAAGCGGTAAAGACCCTTCATCCACTATCGGTGGTGCGGGTACGGGCCCGTTGGGAGACTGCAGATGAAAATCGTGAGTGGAGTTGCGGCCAGCCTTGCCGCCATGTCGATGCTGATGGCTGCGCCAGCCAGTGCCGAAACGATGGGTCAATCCGAAAAGTTGCGCCGGTTGGATATCATGCTGATGGTGACGGGGCTGCGCTGCCGCACCGGAGCCGATAATTTCCAGGCCGACTATGGTCGTTTCACGACCAATCACATTACTACGCTGAATGCCGCCAGCCGATCGCTCAAAGCCGACATGGCGCGCAAATATGGTCCGGCCGGAGCCAACCGCGCGCTCGACCGGTTCAGCACCACCATGGCCAACGAATATGGCAACGGCCACCCCTGGCTCAGCTGCGGCGAGTTGAAGATGGTGGCGCGCAATCTGGCGGCGGCGCGCGGCGTTGCTCCGCTGGTGGCTGCCGCAGATCAGCTGCTGGGAGAAGAAAGTTCATCGCAGGGTACCTGGGCGCGGCGCTGAACTGCATCATATAAAGACTTCTTTATATTTGCTTCGGGCGGGGGGAACAGCTAAGGGCGGCGTCATTATTGACGTCGCCCTTAGCGTATCCGCCTGATGCGGCGGGGCGGTGCAAATTGATCCAAGCAGGAGTTTACCCCGTGGCCACTACCGCCCTTGAAGCCCAGACTGACTATGTCATCGCCGATATCGGCCTCGCCGATTTTGGCCGCGCTGAAATCCGCATCGCCGAAACCGAAATGCCCGGCCTGATGGCGCTCCGCGAAGAATTCGGTGCGACCAAGCCGCTGCAAGGCGCGCGGATCACCGGATCGCTGCACATGACCATCCAGACCGCGGTGTTGATTGAAACACTGACCGCGCTGGGCGCCGAGGTGCGCTGGGCCACCTGCAATATCTTCTCGACCCAGGATCACGCCGCCGCCGCGATTGCTGCAGCCGGTATCCCGGTATTCGCGATCAAGGGCGAAAGCCTGGCCGATTACTGGGATTATGTCGGCCGGATTTTCGATTGGGATAACGACGGTTCCGGCAAGCGGACCACCAACATCATCCTCGACGATGGCGGCGATGCCACCATGTTTGCACTGTGGGGCGCGCGGCTTGAAGCAGGCGACACCATGGGCGAGCCGACCAACGCCGAAGAGATCGAATTCCAGCGCGCCCTGAAGGCCTATGTCAAGGCCAAGCCCGGCTACCTCACGATGTCGGTCGCCCACATCAAGGGCGTGTCGGAAGAAACCACCACCGGCGTTCACCGCCTTTACCAAATCGCCAAGGATGGCAAGCTGCCGTTCCCGGCGATCAATGTGAACGACAGCGTCACCAAGTCGAAGTTCGACAATCTCTATGGCTGCAAGGAATCGCTGGTTGATGCGATCCGCCGCGCGACCGACGTCATGCTCGCGGGCAAGGTCGCCTGCGTCGCCGGCTTCGGCGATGTCGGCAAGGGCAGCGCCGCGTCACTCCGTAACGGCGGCGCGCGCGTGCTCGTCACCGAAGTCGATCCGATCTGCGCGCTGCAGGCGGCGATGGAGGGCTATGAAGTCGTCACGATGGAGGAGGCCGCGACCCGCGCCGACATCTTCGTCACCGCCACCGGCAACATGGACGTCATCACCGTCGATCATATGCGCGCGATGAAGAACATGGCGATTGTCTGCAACATCGGTCACTTCGACAGCGAGATCCAGATCGGCGGCCTCGCCAACATGAAATGGGTCGAGATCAAGCCGCAGGTCGACGAGGTCGAATTCGCCGACGGCAAGAAACTGATCATCCTGTCGAAGGGCCGCCTGGTCAATCTCGGTAACGCGACGGGCCACCCCAGCTTCGTGATGTCGGCCAGCTTCACCAACCAGACGCTGGCGCAGATCGAGCTGTGGACCAAGTCCGAGCAGTACAAGAATGACGTC
>JBKJTN010000167.1:0-3653 GCA_046590275.1 Novosphingobium sp. | reverse complement strand
CTTGGGTTCGGGCAGGTCGTCGCCAACCGGCTGGCGGTGGAACACGGTAAGCTGACTGGCGGCTTGGTTGGCGGAATTGTCGATAGCTCGATCAAGCGGCAGGTACTGGTGGCTGAGGCCGAGCGATTGAATGGCGCGGCCAGTCTGGCGACCGGCGATGGGGCCAATGACATTCCGATGCTGCAAGCGGCCAGCTATGGCATCGCCTATCACGCCAAGCCCAAGGCGCGGGCGGCAGCCGACGGCACAATCGATCGCGGCGATCTGACCAGCGTGCTGCGGCTGCTGGGAATTGCCCAGAGCGAGTGGGTTTCAGGCTAGGCGCATACGGCGAGTTTTCAGGCTGGCCGCGATCCTCAAGCCCAGACCTGCGATTGCCGCCGCAACGCAGCTACCGGCATAGGCCATGTCCTCGCCCGCAGCGACGCGGCCGCCATATGTGAAAACAAACACCGCCCACAGCCAGCGGATTCCGGCGGTGTGGAGGCGTTTCCAGTTCCGTCCCAAAGCCACCGGCCAACGCCTGATCCACATGGAATGTCCCCTCGATCCGCCCGGTGCAGCCTAACCGGAAAATCAGACTTGATCCAGCACGCCTCAGGCTATTGACATAAATGTTAGTTAATGGCATTGGAGCGGCATGGACAGCCTCAGCCCTTCAATCGCCCCTGCATTTGCCGCCGCCGCCGCCGACGATTTTGGTGATAATTCCCCAACCTTGGACTTCGCCAGCCTGCCGCTGTTCAACGAGGCGCGCCCTAAGCCGGTGCTGCGGCCGATGAAGGCCTGGCACCATTTTCGCGAGCTGCTGAAGGACAAGGAAAACACCGAAGAGGTGTTTCACATCTTCGAATCGCTGCCATGGAAGGGCATGCGCCCTGCGGCCGAGAAGTTTTTGCAGAGCGAACGCGGCAAGGCGATCCGGGCGAGCGAGCCTTATCTGCCGGCGATCCTCGATGATCACGCCGCGCTGCGCCGTTTGCCCGCAGGCAGTGTCGCCCACGCCTATTGCGATTTTATGGAACGCGAAGGGCTGAGCGCGAAGGGTCTGGTCGATGAGTTCGAGCGCTTCAATAATGGCCGCTACAACTTTAACGACCAATTCGAGTGGTATCTGAACCGCCTGCGCGATACCCATGATCTGCTCCACGTCCTGACCGGCTATGGCCGAGACTCGCTGGGCGAGGCCTGCGTTCTGGCCTTCACCTACAGCCAGCAGCCCAGTCCGGCGCATCTGTTCATTGCCTATTCGGCCGGCCTGAACATGAAGAAGACGGTCAAGTCCAAAGCCCCGGTGTTTCACGCAGTGCGCGAGGGCCAGAAGCTGGGCAAAGCCTGCCCGCGGATCGTCGAAACCCCGATCCGTGAACTGCTGGCAATGCAGGTGGATGAAGCCCGCGCCAAGCTGGGGATCACGCCCACGCGCTATTATGCGCAGGCGCATCAGACCTGGCGCGCTGGCGGAGTTGATCCCTATGATTTGCTGGTTGTGAAGGCGGCTTAAAGCCAGCTTGCAATCTGCTCCAGCGGTTTGCGCCGGGTGGCGTGGACCGGGACCGTAGCACCCTCAGCGGGATCGCCGACCACGACCAGCATCAGCGGTTTTTCATCCGCTGGTCGCTGACAGATCGCGTTGAGAAACTTCATTGGCGCAGGAGTGTGGGTTAGCGTTGCGAGACCCGCGTCATGCAAACTTGCGAGCAGCAGCCCGGCTGCGATGCCGACACTTTCGGTCACATAATAGTTCTGGCGATTGTCGCCCGCCTCCAGCCCGCCGCGACGCTGGCCGAAAACCACGATCAGCCATGGCGCGATTTCGAGAAACGGCTTGTTATCGTCGGTGCCGAGCGGGGCCAGCGCTTCGAGCCATTCCTTGCCCGCCTTGCCGGCATAAAAGGCGCGTTCCTCTTCTTCCGCCCCAAGCCGTATTTCGCGGCGCTTGTCGGCTGAGGAAACCACCGCGAAATGCCAGGGCTGATGATTGGCCCCCGATGGGGCGGTTCCAGCGGCCAGCAGCGCCTGTTCAATCACTTCGCGCGGCACCGGGTCGGGCGAAAATTCACGGCAGGTGCGGCGGGTGCGGAGCTGCTGGTAAGCCGCAGTGGCACGGGCAACGCGTTCGTCGTCGCTCAGCGCAGGCAGCGCCGGATAGGGTAGTTTGGGGTAATCCCCGCTCAAGCTTCCATCCAGTCGCGGAAGAAGCTGTCACTGGCTTCGCGGAGGGCGGTGAGGGGGATATCCATTTCAGCGATGGGTTCGTAGCTTTCACTGTCGTTCACGAACCGGAACGCGTCTCCATGTGTATGTCCCAGGAGTCCGACATCGATGCCTGCGGTTCTCGCCTCTTCCGAAAAAGCACGCCAATCTTCCGAGGTCGTGATCACATACCGTCCCTGCCATTCGCTGAACCAGAAGCCTGGCCCGCATTCGGGGTCGTTTGGATCGTGATCGACTATTACCCCGATGTTGCCCGCAAGCGCCATCTCGGCCACGGCAACCAAAGTCCCTCCGTCAGAGACATCGTGGACGGCTGAAACTCTCCCTTCCGAGATCAACCTTCTGATGAATTCGCCTACGTGCCGCTCACCTGCGAGATCGACTTCCGGTGGGGAACCATCGCTCCGCCCAAGGATCTCCCTCAACCACAAGGATTGGCCCAATTCCGGGGACACAGATTCCATGCCCTCCTTGTGGCCGAGCAGCAATACTATTTCCCCCTCGGCCTTGAACGCGATCGTCGCCATCTTCTCATGGTCGGCCATCAAGCCTACCCCGCCAATCGCCGGCGTCGGCAGAATGGCGCTGCCGCCGCCCGTCGCCTTGCTTTCATTGTAGAGCGACACATTCCCGCTCACGATCGGGAAATCGAGCGCCCGGCAGGCATCTCCCATGCCCTCGAGACAGCCGACAATCTGCGCCATGATCTCGGGCCGCTGCGGGTTGGCGAAATTGAGGCAATTGGTGATCGCCAACGGGGTCGCGCCCACCGCGCTTAAGTTGCGATAGCATTCGGCCACCGCCTGCTTGCCGCCCTCATAGGGATCGGCATAACAATAGCGCGGGGTGCAATCGGTGCTCATCGCCAGCGCTTTTCTGGTGCCGTGGATGCGGACCACTGCCGCATCGCCGCCCGATTTCTGCATCGTATCCGCGCCAACCTGGCTGTCGTACTGCTCCCAGATCCAGCGACGGCTGGCAAGATCGGGGCAGGCCATCAGTTTCAGCAAATCAGCGCCGATGTCGGTGCTTTCGGGAATATCGCCCAGCGGCGCGACTTTGGCCCAAGCCTTGTATTCCTCCTTGGAAACATAGGGCCGGTCATACATCGGCGCATCATCGGCCAGCGGACCCAGCGGAATATCGCAGACCACTTCGCCGTCGAACTCCAGCACCATATGGCCGGTGTCCGTGACTTCGCCGATCACCGCGAAGTCGAGTTCCCACTTTTTGAAGATCGCCTCTGCCATCGGCTCTTTGCCGGGCTTGAGCACCATCAGCATTCGCTCCTGGCTCTCGCTCAACATGAATATGGTCCCGGTCCGCGAAGAGGGCATGACGCCTTACGAGATGATGCTGAGCGAGAGCCAGGAGCGAATGCTGATGGTGCTCAAGCCCGGCAAAGAGCCGATGGCAGAGGCGATCTTCAAAAAGTG
>JBKJTN010000092.1:0-20766 GCA_046590275.1 Novosphingobium sp. | reverse complement strand
TGCCCAGAAGGTTGAGCAGAACCTGGCGAAGTCGGGTCGGATCGCCCATCAGATCGGTATTGACTTCAGGGTCGATCTCGCAGGTGAGAGTCAGGCCTTTCTCGTGGGCCCTCGGGGCGACCATCTCGCTCACTTTCTCCAGGTGATCGTTCAGGGAAAAGCCAGTCTGCTCGAGATCGAGCTGGGAGGACTCTACCTTCGAGAGATCGAGGATGTCGTTGATCAGGTTAAGCAGATTGTCTCCGGAACGCCGGAAAATCTGCACGAACTTGTCCTGCTCGGGCGTCAGCGCCGTCTTCGCCAGTAGGTCGGCGATTCCCATTATGGCGTTCATGGGGGTGCGGATCTCGTGGCTCATGCTGGCCAGGAAGTCGGACTTGGCGCGGCTCGCGCTCTCTGCGGCCGCCTTCGCCAGTTGTAACTCCATTTCGACCCGCTTGCGCTCGGTGACGTCTCGGGCGGCGGCGAACACGCCCTGCAGTTTACGGTTCCGGTCGTAGAAAGTGGTCGCGTTGTAGGAGACCACCGTCTGCTTACCGTCGCGCGCACAGGCGGTCAGCTCATAGTCGGTGACCGACTTCTCGCTCAGCACCCGCTTGATGCCGGCCTCGGCGCGCGCCGGGTCGGTGAAGCAGTCCTTGAAGGGGGCGCCGATGAGTTCGTCCCGAGTACAGCCGGTGAGCGCTTCCATCTGCTTGTTGACGTCGGTAATTATGCCCGCCGGATCGGTGGTCATCAGGGCGTCGATGTTCGACTCGATAAGGGAGCGGGTGTAGAATTGCTGGTCACGCAGCCGCTGGTCGGACTTCTTTTGCTCCTCCTCCACCTCCTTGCGCGCGGTGTTGTCGGTGCCGATGAGTAGGTAGCCGATGATGACGTCCTGCGCGTCGCGCAGCGCCGTCACCGATACCATCGCGGGAAACCGCGTCCCGTCCTTGCGGATGTAGGTGAGCTCGTAAATGTCTTCGATGCCCCGTGAGGCCTTGAACACCAGCGCCTCGAACCCCGGGTTGATGGGTGTGCCGAGTTCGACGCTCAACTCATTGGCCCGCATTATCAGTTCCTGCGGGTCTGAGATGTCGGCCGGGGTGATCCTGTTCATCACTTCGGCGGCGGCATAGCCAAGCATCCGCTCGGCCCCGACGTTGAAGATCTGGATCACGCCCTTGGCGTCGGTAGCAATGCTGGAAAAGTTGGCGCTGTTGAAGATGGCTCGCTGGAGCGCGTCCGCTTTGACGATTGACTCCTGCGTCTGCCCGGCCGGACTGCTGGAGGGGAGAAGAGGCGGGCTCGTTGCGATTGTTTCTGTTGGCGGAATCGTGATGACTGGTCCTGACGCAATGTGCAATTTCCGGCGGTTCTGAAGTCCGGATTACCGCTGAAAATATTACTTTAGAAGCTCATCAAGGAGCGATTCGAGCTGTACCGGAGAATAGGGCTTTTGAAGGAACCGCCCGCCGGGAACAAAGCGTCGGGCCATGTCGTCGGTCAGTATGCTTCCCGAGGTATAGAGCACCGGCAATCCGGATCTTAGGACGATCGCCTGATCGGCCACCTCATAACCGCCAAACACCAACGCGTGGAGACGAATATCTACGAACAGCATATCGATATGGCTGGGGGCCTCAAGGTGTAACAGAGCTGCGGCAAAGCTGCTGGCAAGCAGTGCGGTGTGGCCCAGATCCTCAATTATCCATTCAAGACTTTGCAGAATGAAAAGGTCATCTTCTACGGCTAGAATGACTGCCATCAGTTCGGCATTAGGTGTGAATTCGGCACGAAGATAGGGTCCCCCAGCGCGGCTTGAACAATTTGCCCCACGCATGTCCGTAACCAGCGCCAAAGGAAAAGGTTCCGCCGACATTAGTGTTTTTGCAAATATTTTTGTAACATATTGAAAGATAATTGGTAAATTACAGAATCGGCTGGGTATCTTTTTCGATCGCCCCGTTGAACAAGTTTGCTGGGGAGGAAACAAAAGTCCCAGCAGCGCGTTCAATGGGCAGTCCCCTACAGCTTGCAGGATGCTGAGCATGTCGTTCGAATTGATGCCACTGCCCTATCATCGCACGGCGCTTGAGCCGCACATGTCAGCCGAAACGCTGGAATTCCACCATGGCAAGCACCATCAGGCCTATGTCGACAAGACCAACGAGCTGCTGGTCGAACCTGAACTGGAGGATGACAAGCAGTCGCTGGTGGAACTTATTCGCTCCACCAAACCGGGCGCCCTGCTGAATAACGCTAGCCAGCTGTGGAACCACAACTTCTTCTGGAAATGCTTGTCTCCTGATGCCCGGCAACCGAACGGCCAACTCGCTGCCCTGATCGAAAACGGATTCGGCTCCACCGATGCGCTGTGCGCGGCGATTTCTGAGCAGGCGGCTGCGCATTTTGGCAGCGGCTGGATCTGGCTGCTGCTCGACAACGGCGCACTCAAAATAGAAGGGTTGCACGATGGCGATACCCCGGTGGCCCATGACGGAATGGTGCCATTGTTCACGCTCGATGTGTGGGAGCACGCATACTACATCGATTATCGCAACGCCCGCCCGGACTTCACCGAAGCAGTATTGGGCAATCTCGTGAATTGGGACTTCGTTGCGCAGAATCTCGATGGCAAGGGCGTTTCGCGCGGCGACCAGGGCTGAATGACAGGGCAAGGCTGGCCCTGAATTCAGGCCATGGCGGCCAGGATGTCCTGGATGGCAACGAATGAGAAGCAGACTGAACTGTCAGCCACGCCATACGGCAGGAACAAATCATCGCCCACGCGGATCGCGCCGCAGGTATAGACCACGTTTGGAACATAGCCTTCGCGGTCTTCGTCGGCAGCGGAGAGGATCGGGTTAGGCGTCCGTCCGATCACTCGGGACGGATCCTCCTTGTCGAGCAGGGCCGCGCCGATGGCATATTTTCGCATCGCGCCGACGCCGTGGGTGAGAACGAGCCAACCCTCATCCAGCTCGATCGGGGCCCCGCAATTGCCGATCTGAACCAGCTCCCACGGAAATTTGGGCTCGAGCAGCAACTCGCCGCCCTCCCATTCGTCAATCTTGTCCGAGCGCAGCAAATAGAGGTTCTTGCCGTCCTGGCGCCCGATCATCAGGAACTGGCCGCCGACCTTGCGCGGGAACAGCGCCATTCCCTTGTTACGGCCCGCTCCGCCCTTGATCGGAGTAAGCGTGAAATCCCGGAAGTCGCGGGTTCGGAGAAGTTCGGACCGGATGTCGCGCCCGCTATAGGCCGTATAGGTGCCAATCCATTCGCTCTTGCCGCTATCACGGATGAACTCCACCAGCCGGAGGTCTTCCAGTCCGTTTCGCTGCGCCTCGGTGATCGGGAAAACGACCATACCGGAAATGGTACTTTCCGGGTGGCGATAGAGCGATACAGTGTCCTCGGGTTTGTCTGTCTGGTGCTCGCCGAGCATGGCGGCAGTGGCGAAAGGCGGCTGGGGCATGAGCGCGAGGTTTCGGCGCGGTGAGATGATCCCCTCGCGGAAGGCAATTGTCGAGATATGGCCCTCGCCCACCGCGCGGAGCGAGAGCAGGATTCGGACGCTCCCATCGGGCAGCCCCGATTGATCAGGATGACGCACCACACTGGGGTTCATCAGCGCGGCGGCGGCAAAGCTGTATTCATGACAGAAATAGGCGCCGATCAGGCGGCGCGTCTCGCGCTTCACTGATTGCCCATTCAAGCCCAGCTTCGGCTCGATTTCGGCAAACCGGTCATCAAAGACCCTCTCGATCTGCCAGTGGCGGCCCTCAAAGTCGTTGAGGACCACGCCAAGCTCGGCACGCACGGTCCGCGCATCAAGCGCGAGGATGTCCCGTACAAGCTTCTGCACCCGCTCCAGATCAGGCCCGGAAGCCTGCCAGGCAAGATGAAACGGACGCACTACCACGCGCGATGGATCGGCTTTAAGCCTCAGATCGTCGTGGACCAGATCAATCATTCGCCAGCACTTGCGCGACATTTCGAAAAATCGCGGATCGCGCAAGTCGCGAGCTGGAACGCCAGCACGGATTCAGCACCTTCGTTCAGATTGATGCCTCGCGCGTTGATCCCGTCACGACAGGTCCCCGTGAGCGGATCACCGACGGCGATTCCGCGATCATTGGCTCCTGCAAACCACTCATAGGCAAGATGGGCATGGCAAAGCCATTTCGCATCTCCGCTCATTTCATAAGCTGCAGCGCAGGCGTCGATCGCCGCCCAGATTTCGACAGGCTGTTGATCGAACGGGCGAGGTGCTTCGCGGTGACGCCCGAAGCTGTCAGAGCCGACGGCGCGATAATGACCGGCCGGGCTGATCTGCAGATCAATGATCCAACGCAAAGTCTCCATCCCGCAGGTCGTCACATCGGCGCGGTTCAGGCGCATTCCGGCGCGAATCATCGCTTCGGGCAAGCGGCAGTTATCATAGGCCAGCATGGTCTCGAACCACGGCCAGTCGGCGCTGCGGACCTGGTTGAACAGCGACAGCAGACGATCCGCCCCGCTGCTCAATATAGTCGTAGCTGCGTCATGGCGGGGATCGGTGCGCAGCAGATACTCCGCTCCCAGCATTGCAAAAGCGGTTGCTCGCGGGGAATCGAAGCCGATGGCAGAGCCGGCTGTGCGCTCAAACAACCCGCGCGCCCAGTGCCTCAGTCCCAGCGTTTGACCTTCGAGCGCAGTGGCGCCCAGCGCCCAGAGCGTCCGCCCGCAGCTGTCCTGCGACCCTGCATCTTCAAGCCAGTTACGGCCAAAATCCATGAAGTTGCGGAATGCTTTGTTGTCCTCATTCCAGGAGCTCTGGATGAAAGCGGCAAAGGTGTGCGTCAGTCGGCTGCGATGCGGCTCGGCTTCTGCGCCGAGCCGGTTCATCAGCATCAACGCGCGGGCATTGTCATCGACGCAGTAACCATGCGACCTGTCTGGAACACTGTGGATGCTGTGTTGAAGGATGCCAGTATCGTCACAAATTCGGAGCAAACCATCGATGCCGATCGGCTGAAATTCTGGGATCGCCACGGGCGTGGCTCGGGTCGCGCCGATCACTTCAAGACTGCGCGCCGCAAATGCAGGCCAGATCATAGCCCGGCCGCGATCATAGGCACGCTGCTGAAGCGCTCGCAGGCGATCCGGCTCATCCAGCAGCGCACCGATTTCTCGGGCAATCGCGGCGCTGTCGTTGAACGGCACGAGCACGCCATGATCATCGCCCAGCAGTTCTAGCGCATGGGCATAAGGGGTCGAAACCACCGCTTTGCCCAGTGCCACCGCGTAGGACAGCGTCCCCGAAGTTGATTGCGCGGCACCGGGGTAGGGTGTGATGTAGATGTCGGCCGCTTCGATCAGATCGAGCAATTCGTTCGATTCAACAAACGAGTTGATCCAGTGGAGATGCTGCTCGACGCCCAGTTTGATCGCCAGTTGTTGCAGTCCCTCGCGGTAGTTTTCACCTTCGTGCGCGATGAGGTTCGGGTGGGTTGCACCGACCACGCAATAAAGCAGATCCGGGTGGTCCGCCGCGATCGCAGGAAGCGCCTTTATCACCGCCTCGATACCCTTGCCGGGAGAGAGCAGCCCGAAAGTCAGCAACAGTTGCCGCCCAGTAAAACCGAATTTACGCTTGAATTGCTCGGAGCGTCCAAATGGGCGATCCGGCACGCCGTGGGGAATGAGGACAACTTGATCCGCGTCTGCGCCGTAAACGGTGCCAAGCAGCACGCGCGCCCGCTCGGACATGACAATCAGCTTTGAAGCCCGCGCGATGAGCCGAGCCATCACGTTCGCCTGAGCCGGGTCTGGGTTGGGTATCACGGTGTGCAGCGTGATCATCAGCGGCGCTGCGATCCGGTCGACCAGTTCGAGTACCATGTCGCCTGCCGGTCCGCCGAACAGTCCAAATTCATGTTGCAGCCAGACGACGTCAACTCTGCTTGCATTTATTTGCTGCGCCGCAGCTGCGAAACTCATGCGATCGCTCTCGACAATCGTGGCGCATACCGGCGCGTCAAACCGGGTGTGTTCCAGCGCCGGGGTCATGGCGTAGACATCGACTGCCAGGTTAGGCGATGTGGCCGTCAGCGATGCATACATGTCCGCTGTAAATGTCGCGATGCCGCAGCGCCGCGGAGTGAATCCACCGATCAGCGCGATGCGGGTAGTGATCGCGGCATGTGCGGACTTTGCGCCGGGTGATCCAGTCTCGATCGCCGATTTCCCGGCTGCCGCAAGCGTGGGGGCGACCTTCAAGTGGAACTGGCGCCCGCCTTCCAGCGACGTTTCGGGGGCGCCATGACGCAAAAGAGGAAATGCGGACATTTGAAGTACCATTGGGTTGTAATACAATCGTGGGCGACGGATCAAGCGGAGTCAGCCTGTCGGCGATTCATTGGCCCCTGTTAAGCTAGCCTTGGTCAATGACCCTTGGACGGATCGACCGTTTTGGGGGTCAGATGTGATTCAACAAACCAGAGCTGCTGATCGATACCGCGCGATATCTCGGTGAACATATCGGCAGTCGTCGGATCATCAATTGAGGCCGACTGTTCGATTGCTTCCCGGATCTTCTCGCCAAACCCGGCCAGCGCGCCCGAAACGGCGAACAGATGTTGCAATTCATCTGCAATTCCGAGAGGATAGGGGATCAGATAGCTGTGCTTGACCGCGGTCTGGATGGTGCCGTTGGCGGTGCCGCCAAGACCGGCCGCGCGCTCGGCAATCAAGTCGGAAAAATCCTCGACCTGAGCCGAAACCCGATCAAACAATTCGTGAATCGCGATGAAGCCCGGGCCGCGGACATTCCAGTGTGCTTGCTTCATCTGGGCATGGAGATCGATCGCCGCGGCGAGGTTTAGGTTTAAGAGCTCGACCGACTGGATGCGGATTTCTTCGGGCAAAGTATTGTGTGTTTTGTGCATAAGCCGAACTCCACGGCAGGAATGGGGGTGAGGCGAGTTGGCAACGCCGGCAGAACGCCGACGCAACTTATGTGCTTCACATCGTACAAACTGTTGCAGGCCCCCAATTGTTCCGGGCTGGCCCATAATTGGGCAATGTTGCGGACTGACTGTCTTGAGCGTCACTTGTCACCGGACCACTGGGTCAGCCGCATTTGCGCTGCGGTTCGACAAGTTCCAGCTGCAGTTAGGCTGATGGGTTGAAATGACGATCTGCTTTAGCTGAGTTCCCGGGGGAACTTTAGTCGCTGTTGCCCGTTAAGCAGCCTGATGTGACGGTCGCTTTTGGCATGCTCACGCTCTCGGGAGAAACCCCATGCCGCTGATCAATGTGGTCATTGCACTTATTGTCGTCGGGGTGCTGCTCTGGCTGATCAACACTTACCTGCCGATGGATGGCAAGATCAAAAGCATCCTCAATGCTGTGGTCGTCATCGCGGTGGTTATCTGGTTGCTGCAGGTTTTCGGTGTGCTTGGCTCAGTGAGCAGTTTCAAGGTTGGCTAATCGGGCTGGCTGCCTGCTTCGGCAGGCTGCCAGGCACGCTGCGTCTCTTTTCCGGCAATTCAAACAAGGACAATCGTCATGTCACTCGGTCTCATTCTCGTTATTCTCCTGATCGTCGTCCTGCTGGGCGGGTTCAGCGGCAAAGTCGGCGGTTATGGTTATGGCTTTGGCCACGGCGGCATCGGCGTGGTCGGGGTGATCCTGATTGTTGTGCTGGTCCTGCTGTTTACCGGGCGGATGTGAGCCGGAACTGGAACATAATCGCTGGTGGACCGTTTGACTGGGGTATCGCGCAATTTCTGCGGCAACCAAAGGAGAACAGCTATGGGTGAGTTCACGGATAAGGCCAGGGGCGCTGCCAACGAAGCAATCGGCAAGGCAAAGGTTTCGGTCGGCCAACACGCTGACAAGCCTGAGTTGATCGCCGAGGGCGGCGCGCAGCAGGTCAAAGGAAAGATGCAAACGCTGAGCGGCGAAGTTAAAGGCGTGCTCGGCGATAAGATCTAATTCATTGTAAACATGAATGCAAATTGACAAATTTCCAATGGTTCTTCACCGAGGCCATTGTAAAATGACCAGCAGTATCATTAGAAAATGATGCTGCTGGTCATATTTTTTTGTATAAAATATCCTTTTTTGTTTATTTTTTCTGAGACCGGTGGAACATTTTACAAGATCAACTGTTTTGCTTCTGACAATCAGGCATTCGCCTGTTTCAGGAACATTCAATATGCGCAAGCAACTGTTTGCGGCAAGCATTGCCGCTATCGCCCTTATCCCTTCGATCGCCAGCGCCCAGACGCAGGCACAATCACAGTCCAGCTGTGAGCGTCAGCGTTCAACGCGGGTGATTGCTACCGTTGGCGGTGCCGCTGTCGGTGGCGTGCTCGGCAATGTCATTGCCGGCCAGGGTGACAAGACGCTCGGCACGGTGATCGGTGCGGTTGGCGGGGCGGTGGTTGGCAATCAGATCGCCAAGCCTGCAGGCGATTGCAACCGTGCTTATGGCTATTATGACGACAACGGTCGGTGGCACTCTACCGGGGTTAGTTCCAGAGATGCCGCCGGTTATTATGACCGCGAAGGCAACTGGATCGAAGGTGCCCCCAATGGTCACTACGAAGGCAATCGCTGGGTTTCTAACACCGGCCAAGTCCGCAGCGACGGTTACTACGCGGCAGAGGGCGGCTGGGTTCCAGCTTCGGCCAATGGATATTATGATCGCAACGACCGATGGGTCAGCGGTTCGGCCACTGGCTACTACGATGCAAACGGTCGCTGGGTTGCCGGCGCGAGCGGCCAGCCTGGGCAGGGCGCCAATTCCTATGGCTATTACGATGCCCGGGGCATGTGGCACGCCGGACCGGTCGAACAGGGCCGGGCGACCGGCTATTACGACCGTAACAACCAATGGGTCGTCGGAACGCCGAACGGCCATTACGATGAGCGCGGCAACTGGGTTCCGCATCGCGGGGATGGCACGGCTAGTGGTGGCTACGACGCGCAGAACCGCTGGATTCCAGCCTCGGCAAATGGCTATTACGACAGCAATGGTCGCTGGGTCGCTGGCGCGGCGAGTGGTTATTATGACTCGAACGGCCGCTGGGTCGCCGGTGCTACCACCGGTCATTATGATGCACGCGGCCAATGGATCGCGGGAACTGCAAGTGGGCACTACGATGCCAACGGCAATTGGAATGCCGATCCCCAGCCTGGTTATTACGACAGCAATGGTCGCTGGAATGCGGGTTCGACCACGGGCTATTACGACAGCCGCGGCCGCTGGATTTCTACTTCTTCGGGCGATCTGACCGGACCGGGCCGGGGTATCCTTGAGCAAATCAGCTGGATTGACCGGTATATCGCCACCGGCCAGGTGCAACGCACGCTCAGCCGCAAGGAGGTTTACAGCGCCCAGCGTGAGCTGCGCTCGATCCGCAGCCGCGAGAGGAACATGCGGCATGACCGCCGCGGCGCACTCTCACTTCGCGATGAGGCCAAGCTTCAGGTTCGGCTCGATCGCCTGACCCAGTGGTTGCGGAACGCTTCGCGATAGTTCGATCTTCTTTATGGTGCCTGCAATTCCTCCCCCCCTCCCGTTGCAGGTGCCAAACTGGCCCGCCATTCCCGGTTTTTACCGGGGGTGGCGGGTGTATTTTCAGGACGGCCAAATGATTTTGCCGATTGTTTGACGCGATATGATGCGGCTGTGGTAATCAACTCGCTGGCCTCTTACGCGGACTCCGCCGGATAAGTGGCAAGCTCGATAATGTCGTGTCCCGGGAGCGGCTTGCGTTGCGCAGGCCCTCGGTTCCCCGAAAGTTCAAGTCTTGCACAATCCAATTCTTGAAGCCAAGGCGCCAGGTGGTTCGCTGGCGATGGCAATCGTTGTTTCGTCGCATGCCCCGATCATCATGCTTGATGGCGATCTGGTAGTGATTGCCGCGAGTGCATCGTTCTACCGCCAATTCGATGTTCCGCATCCCTCCACCAAGCCGATAAAATTGACCGAGCTGGGCAATGGTGAGTGGAACGTACCTCAGCTACTAGTGCTGCTGCGCCAGACAGACGCCGGCCGGCCCGAGATTGAGGCTTATGAAATGGACCTGATCCGGCCCGATCTGCCGGTCTGGCGCCTTGAGCTGAGCGCCCATAAGGTCGTTTACGATGCGCCGCACGGGGAGAGCCGGATTGTCCTTTCCGTAACCGATGTTACCGCTGTGCGCTTGGCCGACAAGCAGAAGGACGAGTTGATCCAGCAAAAGCACGTGCTGATGCAGGAGCTTCAGCACCGCGTCGCCAACAGTTTGCAGATCATCGCCAGCGTGCTGATGCAGAGCGCCCGCAACGTCAATTCCGACGAAACCCGCCGGCATCTCAATGATGCACATCACCGGGTAATGTCGGTCGCCACACTGCAAAAGCAGCTCGCCACCACGCAAGAAGGCGAGGTTGTTCTGCGCGATTATATCAGCGAATTGTGCGAAAGTATTGCGGCATCGATGATTGCCATAAGCAGCGACTTGCAGCTTACGACGGATGTCGATGACAGCAAAGTTGACGGACGCGTCTCGGTCAGCCTGGGTTTGATTGTGACCGAACTGGTGATCAATTCACTCAAGCATGCTTTCCCGGACACCAAGTCTCCCGGCAAAATCGTCGTCTATTACCAGTCGAGTTCCGCGGGCTGGACCTTGCGAGTAGAGGATGACGGGATCGGCTTTGCAAAGGACGAGACTTCCAAACCAGGCCTTGGAACCGGTATTGTCGAAGCGCTGGCCCGCCAACTGGACGCCCATGTCGAGATTACCGATGCCCATCCAGGCACCTGCGTGACCATCTCAGGCGACTGATCGATCTAACCCCGCGCGAGGGTTAGTTATTCGAGGCTTGCGGATGGCTCCAACAGGATGCTGACTGGCAAGGCTGGCGCTTTTGCGATCGGATAATCCAGCCGCACTGCGGTGCCGGTTTCGGCGCTGCTGGTGACCGTTATGTCGCCGCCCAGTTGCCGGGCAAAACCGCTCATCAGTTGGCGGCCCATGGAATTGTCATTGCGGGTGGGATCGAAGCCGATCCCGTTGTCGGTCACCGATAATGTGGCATTTCCCTCTGCGCTGACCGTGAAAAGTACCGCCACAGTTCCGGATCGTCCGTCCGGGAAGGCATAGGCATAGGCATTGGTCACAGCCTCTACTGCGAAGAGCACCAGCGGTACTGCGCCATCCAGCGGAACTGCAAAGCTGCTCGCTAGGCTGTGAAATGCGATTTCGGTCCGCTTGCGGTTCGCAAGGCGGAATTGCGCGCAGAGCTCGGGAATAAGCCGCGCGACATCCACCGTTGCCGTGCTGCCGTTGTCATCCTGCTCATACATAATCCGGTGGATCAGCGCGAGTGCGCCGATCCGCGCGCGGGTTTGCCCAAGCGCTTCGCGCGCGGCCGGATTTTCGATCCGGCTCGCCTGCATGTTGAGCAGGCTGGTAACGATCTGCAGGTTGTTCTTGACCCGGTGGTGCACTTCGAGCGAGAGCGCCTTGCGAACCTCTTCGCGTTCGGCAACCAGCATTGCCAGTCCATCCAGCTCCTGGCTCAGTTCGACTAGTCCGGCAGGCGCGCGCGAGAAAGCAGGCGATCCAGGCTGGTATTCACCACTGGCAATCAGTGCCACCTGTTCGCGCAGCTTGGATACCCAGTATTCCATAGGTCTAGGCCACCTTGTCGAACAGGGAATCTCCGTCGGGACCTTCGATCACCAGTGCCAGAGCCCGGCGACCGCGCGCGAGGCGGCTTTTGACGGTGCCGATTGCACAGCCAACGATTTCGGCGGCTTCTTCGTAGGACAATCCGTTGGCGCCGATCAGCAGCAACACTTCGCGTTGCTCAGCCGGCAGAGTCTGCAACGCTTTTGCGACATCGGCAACGTGGATCGAATCCTGCTGCGCCGGAGCCTCGACCAGCACTCGCTCAGCCACTTCGGGATCCCAGCTGGTCATCCGGCGATCCTTGCGCAGGGTTGAATAAAACTGGTTGCGCAGGATCATGAACATCCAGGCGCGGAAATTGGTGCCAGGGGTAAAGCTGGCGCGCGCCGCCCAGCCGCGCATCATCGCGTCCTGCGCCATGTCATCGGCCATATCGCGCCAGCCGCACAGCCCGCGTGCGAACGAGCGGAGCGAAGGGATCAGCGCGACCAGCTCATCGCGAAACTGCTGGTCGGCAGCCAGCGTGTCGGGCGTCACCTCCCCCGTCACCTCTGTCATTTTTGATGACCTGGCGTTGCGGCTGCAATTTTGGCATCGATCTCGCTCAAGAGGCGCAGGAAATCTTCCGGCACCGCCTCGCTCGCTACCGATTCGTGCAACTGGTGCAGCGCCGCTGCAACCGGGTCGAACGCGGTTTCCGCTCGATTGGCCTTTCTGGTTTTGGTAGAAGGGTGGCGAGACGGATCTTTGGCCATTCTGTCCTGCTTCAAATGTGTCATTGCTGTCATTGCCCTGAATAACCGCTGAGTGCACAATAAGTTTCGTCTCGTGTGGAACTATTTTGCGCACGCGGGGTTCTTCCCTTACCCAGTCCTAGGAGTAACCATGTCGCTGTCAGCCGAAATCGGACCACAACTCCCGCTATTGCGCCGTTATGCGCGTGCGTTGACCGGATCGCAATCGCTGGGAGACGCCGCGGTCCGTGAGGTTCTTGAAGCCCTGCTCGCCGCGCCACAGGAATTCGATAACGGCCGCCCGTCGCGGCAGGAACTTTACCGGGTGTTCCACCGGTTGTGGCAGGGCCTCGCCAGCGTCGGGTCAGCTAACGGGACGGTTGCCAGCCTCGCCCCCCACACCCGCGAAGCGTTGTTGCTCACCGCGGTCGAAGATTTCACCATTCCCCAGACGGCCGAAATTCTTGGCAGCTCCGTCGAAGATGTGACAATCGCAATCGAAGCGGCTCGCCAGGCAATTTCCGACAGTCTCTTGTCCAATGTCATGATCATCGAAGACGAAGCGATCATCGCGCTGCACATCAAGTCAATCGTGCAAGATCTCGGCCACGATATCGCGGGGGTTGCCAGGACCCGCAGCGAGGCGATCGCGATGGCTGCCAGCACCCATCCCGAGCTGATCTTGGCCGATATCAGCCTTGCCGACGGGTCGAGCGGGATCGATGCAGTCAAAGACATTTTGGCGGTGATGGACGTACCGGTGATCTTCATCACTGCGTTCCCGGAACGGCTGCTTACTGGCGAACGGCCAGAGCCCACCTATCTTATTACCAAGCCGTTCAGTCCCGAGACTGTAACAGCCACGATAGGTCAGGCCTTGCTGTTTCACCGCGAGCAGGCGAGCGCCGCAGCCACGCCGGCCGCTCTGGTGAAAGAAGATGCCACGCCCAACCCCCGCAAGCACTTCGATTCGCCTCAAGCCCTGTTGGCCGATCCCGAGTTGGCGGATGAGGAAAAGCAGACCCTGCTAGCTGAATGGGATTCCGAAATTGATGGGCGCCTGAACGCGGAGGCCGAAGGCATGGGCGTCTCCGATCCCCTGAGCGCGCGGAACGAAGCACGGCTGGCAGAAGAGGCGGGGCACGTGAAAACCGCTTTGACGGCGATCACGGGGAAGATTTCTCCTCCCAAGTAAAGCCGATCCCGCCACGCAGGTAACGCTGTTGGCAGGCGCAACCCTGACTGGTCAGTTGCAAGCAGCCCAACTGAGCCGAGCTTTGCCGGCCGCGTGGATTTATTTGCGCGCCGCTGCGCCCGAAGCGCCTTCTCGTGTGTTCTATCCTTGCTAGGAGATTGAACATGAAAATTCTGCTTATGGGCGCCATGCTCGCAACGCTGGCCCTGCCGATGTCGCCCGCGGCGGCGGATCCGGAACGAAGCTGGTCCGACCGGCAACGCGACGAGGACACGCGCGCCAATCAGCGCCGTGACAATCATCGCGACAATCGCGGTGAAGGCGTCAAACATCGCCGCCAGCATCACGATAATGGCCGTCATCTTGGATGGCAGAAGCGCCCGACCTGGCAGCAATACAACCGCTATGACTACAACCGGTTCGAGCCCCGGTTTGGCAATTATCAGGCCAACCAGTACTACCGCGATGGCCGCTATTACCCGGATTATCGCCTGACCAATGCGGATCGCATCTACCGCGGTTCTAACGGCCAATATTATTGCCGCCGCAACGACGGCACGACCGGCCTTATCATCGGAGCAATCGGCGGCGGCCTGCTGGGGCGCGTAATCGCACCGAACGGCTCAAAGACGCTGGGCACAATTCTTGGCGGCGCTGGCGGCGCTTTGATCGGACGCTCTATTGGCCGCAGTGGAGTGCAGTGCAACTAGGTTTGAACTGGGCCTGTGAGATCCAATTCTCAGCCACGCGATACATGTCTGGCCATGCGGTCCGCCGCATGGCCAGCATGGTTGCGTGGCTGAGCATCACCTGAGACAGTATTTTCAGAGCAAGCGCACCGTTAAGTAATGGGGTCGGGGTAGGTGCCTAGTCTGCCCGGATTCCGGCGATCTCAGCCTCACCTGAGGACCCGAAAATTGAGATTGCAATCGATTGGAATTGTGGTCAGCAGCGCGTATGACCATGATCGGTTAAGCTGAATCACTATGGCACTGGGAAACAATCCTGCCATGCGCAAGGACCATCGCGTTGCGCCATGGCTTGCTCCTGGCTGCGGCGCGGCTATTTGGTTGTATCCCTGAAAATAGAACTGGCAAATCATGTCTCAGCGAATGATCGGCGCGATTGAAGCTGGCGGCACCAAGTTTGTGGCGGCGCTCGCCCGAGAGGATGGGGCGCTGCTGGCCCAGACTCGCATCCCCACGCAAACCCCGGCGGAATGTTTTCCGGCTCTGGCGGAGTTCTTCAGCAATGCCGCCGCAACGCATGGGCCAATCGCTGCATTCGGGGTCGCGAGTTTCGGCCCGATCGATATCGACCCCGCTTCTTCTGCTTATGGCACCTTTACCACGACTCCCAAGCCCGGCTGGTCGGGTGCCCGGTTTCACGATGTGCTGGGCGCGTTTGGCGTGCCAATTGTCGTCGATACCGACGTCAACGGCGCAGCGCTGGGCGAATGGGCGCAAGGTGCCGGGCAGGGCTGCACCACGCTTGCCTATACCACGATCGGCACCGGCATCGGCAGCGGCGTGGTTCGAACCGATGCTATGGGCCAGGCCCGCTCGGTCATGGGCTTTTCGCATTACGAGAGCGGCCATATCCCTATGCCGCATGATTTTTCAGCCGATCCTTATTCAGGCTGTTGCCCGTTCCACGGCGATTGCCTTGAAGGTCTGGCCAGCGGACCGGCCATTGATTTGCGCTGGGGGAACAGCCTGTCCAAGCTTGGCAGCCCGGCTGACAAGATCGAACTGATTGCGGGTTACATCGCGCAATTGGCGGTCAGCCTCGTATTGCTGCACATGCCCGACCGGCTGATTTTCGGCGGCGGGGTGATGAAAGCGCCCGGTCTTATCGAAGCGCTGCGCCGCGCGACCGAGGCCAAGCTGGGCGGATACATCAAGGCGCCGCAACTTGATCCGGGGTTGGAGCGCTATATTGTCGCACCAGCGCTGGGCGATGAGGCCGGGATCACGGGCGCGATTGGCTTGGGAATGCAAGCGCTGCTGTGACGATCCGGCATCAGATCGGCTCTGCCCTGCAGTACTTGTCGATCCACTGTTGGTGCGAGGGCATCCCCTCGGTCGCATGGGCAAGCGCCGCGTCCAGTTTTTTCATCCACTCCTGCTGATCGGACCGATGGGACCGCTCGACCTTGCCGTTTAGCTGCGGGATTCCATGCTTGATGTAGCTATGGCGGATGCTGATCTTCGACATGCCAGCGGAACTTGGCCTGGAACTCATGGCCATTGTCGGTCCTGATTCCCTTAATCCGGCACGGGAACTTTTCGATGATGTGATCGACGAAGTCGATCGCGTTGGCTTGTGAGGTTTTGTCGCAGATCCTGAGCGCCCTGCCGCGGGCTCGGCCTGGGGCAGTGAGGGAGCGGATTTGCACGTCGCTTAATGCCACGAGCGATTCTCCTGCTTCAGTTGGAAGACTGTTCCGCACAGAACCTCTGGCAGGTCGCTTTCAGCGTCGTCCAACGGCACAGGCCATGGATACAAATGTGGGCCATTTCAGCCCAATCTCATGGCCCGTTTCGAGGGGAACTGGACGAAACCAGCTTGAACTCCACGGAACAGAACCAAAGACAGAATGGCAAATTTCTGCCGTTTTGTCGATGGTTTTGGCGTGCCCTCGAGAGAACAAATGGTGCCAGAAGAGGACTCGAATGAAGGCTTTAATTGCTTGTTAAATTTGCTATAATTCGGAAAGCATTGATATTATGCCCCCAATTGTGCCCCCAGCAACGCTGTGCTGGCAATTTTCGCACGGCGAAACATCAGTGACCACCTAGTTGGTTTCCCTGCCCATCGCTTTATCGAGAATTCTTCCGAGCGCGGCTTCCTTACCGCGAAAACCGCGATAATCTTGTTTAGCACCGAAAGCCAGGAGAGCCTCATTGAGCTGCGAAAGCAGTTTTGGCGGTAGGTTAAAGACCGCTGCCGTTTTCGGCTCCGCAACTCCGGTCAGAAGTGCCTCCGCATAGCAACGCGTTTTTGTATGCTTGGCGAGTTCAATATGCCGCCTTACATTTTCCGGCGTCACGTTCACTTCGCGATACTGGAGATGGCGCGCCAGAATTTGAAGTTTCGTCCACCCAATCTTTTCGGCTTCAGCTTTATCGATGCACCAACCAGCGACCAGCAAACCGACTGCTAACAAGTAGTATAGCTTGCGGCGGCTAAGGCCTGATTTCTTTGGGAGTGCCGCGAGCTCGTCGGGATCGCATTCTCGAAGGTCCAATATGGCCAACGCCAAATCGTAAAAGTGTATCGTTGGAGCACACGCGTACTCCAGCACCTTTGACCTAATTCGAGCGGCTTCGCCTGCTGTAATTGCGTCCCACCCAGCGGAACCGGGGCCATGCCTAGGCTGCTTCATTTCTGGTGCCCGTCTGCGTAACGAGCGGCTCCGTCAGCATCGAAGAACTCTGAAGCGTCGACTTTCAGCGCTGACGCGAGCCTAGCGACAACCAAAGCCGAAGGATTTCGGACGCCGCGTTCGATGCCGCTCACATACCCCCGATCAAAACCGCTGTCGTTTGCAAACTCCTCCTGAGTCATGCCACGCTCGGCGCGCAATCGCCGCAGGTTCCAGCCAATCCGTTTGCGAATGTCCATATCGGACAAGAGTCGGGCAGTGAGGCGCGACCGCCCACGACTCATAAGTCTCATTTCTGCTAGACGATCTATCTCCAGCAGGCCAAACAATCCCCATGGGGAACGCACGAGCAGTTCCGGTGCTGATTGATGCCGGCAATTCTAAGATCAACCTTGAGCGCATTTATTTGGGCCATGGCATCCACAACGAGGCATGGCTCCAAGAACTGATCCACGCCCACCCGAGCATATTACCCGTGTCCGATATCGAGCCAGGTTTCGGCGAACTCATCGCGGCAGCACGCGAGGTCCCATGCGCCCATGGCTTCATCGACAACCTCTATCTCACGTCTGCGGGCGAAATCGTGCTCGTCGAAACCAAGCTTTGGCAGAACAGCCAAATGCGCCGCGAGGTGGTCGCGCAGGCGCTCGACTACGTCGCTGCGTTAACCGGCATGTCATTCGACTTGTTCGAAGCCGCAGTTATGAAAGGCCAGAACGCCCCGAAAAGGCTGTACGACCTCGTCGCAGATAAACCCGATGCTCTTGTGGAGTCGGAGTTTTTCGACGCCGTCAGCTTGAACCTCCAACGCGGGCGGATGCTCGTGATGGTTGTCGGCGATGGTATCCGAGCCGAAACCCAAGCGCTTGCCCAATTGCTCCAGAGCCATGCGGGCTCCCACTTTACGTTTGCCCTGGTGGAACTGGCCGCCTGGAGGAACACCAAGACCCAAGACATCCTCATGGTACCGACAACGCTCGCCCACACAGTGATGATCGAACGCGGGATCGTGCGGCTCGTTCAGGGGATCATGACCGTCGAGCCGACCATGAAAGAGGCGCAGCCCAAGGCTCAGTCGATCAGCATGACAGAGTTTTTGGAGGTGATGGCTAAGCGCTCGGCTGGCTTACCTGACGCCATCAACGCGTTCCTCGCTGCCCTTGAGCCTTACGGCGTATACACGGAACTCAACGCGGCACTCACCATCAAAATCTTCATCCCTGAATGCGAAAAGGCAGTCGGGTTTGGCTACATTGCCAAGAATGGACAGTTCTGGCCGGGCCTTCCGGGCTGGGTTCCGGAGCACGTCTGGTCACCCTATCTTGAGACGATTGCCGCGATGGTGGGCGGGAAAGTCGTCGACAAGCCTGGCGCAAGGCACGTCGCCGTGAATGGTCGTGCAGCGCCCGACATCGACCAGCTTTTACCCGAACACCACGATGCTTTGGTGAGGGTGTTTGAACAGGTCTTTCATCAACTCAGCGCCGGGTCGCCGTAGTTTTTTCAAGTGCTGCAGGTTGGGCTCAAACACGCTGGCGGATGACGTACTCGAAGTCGAATCGATTTCACGTGTATTTTCGCTCCATGTAGCGGTCTGCTCGTTCGCGTCTCAAATTATAGTTCGTGTTTTTGTGTACGGACAGCCACTGCCAGCGATTGCGGTTGAGGCTGGTCCAAGCGTTGCCGAATTTGGCGTCCCAGATCGGAGCGGGCGAGAATCTGAACCCCTCGCAGTGAATGACTCCGTCGACGAACTTTATCGGACCGAAAAGGTGGTGGTACGGGTACGTGGTTGCCATGGTCTGGAGAACCCCGTCGTCAGCCCAGCTGATGCCGTCTTTTAACATAATAAAGCCGCAGGGTATGCCTACCATCTCACCTTTGTCGTCATAGACCACCACCGGCTGACCTTCTGAGAAATCAACTAGAAATGAAGCCATCGTTACAGACCGATCATCGAAAGTAGAATTTACCTAACTGCGCTGCGAGGCTTTGGAAAAGGTCAGATTATCTTATCCTTGGTCCAAGCTGTGTGCACTTGAAGTCTCCCGAACTCAGCAGAAATGCTGGCCCATCCTCGCCGATCATAAAGGATTACCATGGTAGTGCAATTGATTGCAAATTGACACGGCTCTAGGTTCGGGGGTCTGGTTGGCGCAACAAGACCGTCATTCAAGTTTACTGGGCAGAAGCTCAGAAGCAGTCGTTCCGTTGGCAGGTCTGTGCCCAGTTTGGACGACTTGGTCTGGGGACGAACCGGAACGGCGGCTTCACAGTCGCGATAACGGGATAGCCGCCATTCGGAGGCAGGCGCCAAGGGTAGCTGCCGACCAACTCCGGGCATCCAGCTTCCTTGATGTAAGCTCAGCTCTTGCTGTTGGCAGACCTTCGTTGCCGCTTAGGCAACCTCCGCCACCAGCCCCCGCCACTTTGGGTCGATGTGTCCGGTGCGGCGATGACCGGCGGTCTTAAGTGGTTTTTGATTGGGATTTCCGTTTCGAAGCGGGCGCGCGCATAGGACGGACAACCTTTATCGCTTCGGACAGCGCGTTTTTGCCCTCGCTGGCCCGTGAGAAAGGCCAACGAATGAGCGCTGCTGCAGCGACTGCGAGAACAACCCAGCTGGTGCAGTATCGCAAGTCGAAATATTCGCCCGGACCGCTAAAACCGTACATCGCGCCCGCGGCACAGGCCGCGGCAGCGAGCGAATAAATAACCGGGAGGAGCTCCCCGAAAGTGCGAAAGCGGTAGGATCTATCCGATTGAACGAACGTCTCCCAGACCTCGTCTCCAGGCTCGTCATCCGGCGAGAGCCCTAGGCGAATGGCGCGCTGGATTCGTATGAGTGGTTTCTCATTGATGCTGATGATCTGCTCGTTGCGCTTGTCCAGACGGCCGAACGCCACGACGAGCAGATAAGCGGCAGATGCGAGCGCACCCGCCACCGGGAAGTAGCTCGACGCTGTCCCGTCGCTTTTCGAAATCAGCGTCGCATAGGCGGTCGAAAAGAACGACAGAGAGACGAGAAAGAAGTTGAAAGCAGTCAGACGCTGGGCGGCGTGATAGGAGAACAGATCATAATATTGCTTCGCCATCCATTCGAAGCGCTTAGAATCTCTCTGGAACAGCTCGGCAAGCGACCGGATCGAGGCGAGATCACCGGCTGGTTCTTCGGTGTTGGACATGCTTCAGGCGACTTTGCGGATGGCGCTGGCGTCCACGCTGAAATGCAGGACGCGCGAGACGAGCGCCACGGCCTCTTCCCACGGCGGCGGATCCCAGGACACGAGCACGGTCGAAACCGCAGGATTGTCCTGTTTGTTACTGTTTCGTGCGTGTCGCACCGTGTCTTCAAAATAGACGACGCGGGTTCCGTTCGGTACCATTGACCCGACGAGCGCCAGCTGCCGTCCCTTTGGCACGCGGCCCACGCAGAAAATCTCCTGCGGCTCCAGTCGGTGATGATCCAGATATGACATTAGCCGTCCGACGGCGGCGCGACCCGATCGTGCCGTAAGAATGAAGAAGGGCCGGCGCGTGTCGGTCAACTCACGGGCAAGGCCCATCAGCGGACCCGCCTCGGGCAGCTCTCTGCGTTCCTCAAGCGCGGCTTGCAGCACCAGATGGCGAAGATACCGCGTGCCGTAGAGTTCGGCCGAGATGCTGTATCGCTTAGCTTCGCGTTCGAGGATCGCCCGCTCACCCGAGCTTTCCGGCAGTTTGTAAGCGAGATCCTCGACCGGCGAGGTCAGCACACCGTCAAAATCGAAAACCGCCGATTGCGGG
>JBKJTN010000053.1:0-6967 GCA_046590275.1 Novosphingobium sp. | reverse complement strand
GATGAAGTTAAGGCCTTCCCCAATGCCTGCATGCACCGGGGGCGGGCGCTGTGCGATAATCATCGTAAAGGTCTGAAGGTGCTCCGCTGTCCCTTCCATGGCTGGTCTTGGGAGCTGGACGGGACCCTGAAGGAAGTCCCGTGCCAATGGGATTTCCCTTCGGTGACGACCGAGGAATATTCGCTGCCGCTGGTCCGCGTCGGGCATTGGGGTGGCTTCGTGTTCATCAATCCCGATCCCGATTGTGAACCGCTTGAAGACTATCTCGGCGACATCAACCGCCATTTCTCGCGGCCGTTTAATCGGCGCTACAAGGCGGCGCACATGATCAAGCGGCTGCCCTGCAACTGGAAGGTTGCGCAGGAAGCCTTTATGGAATCCTATCATGTGGTTGGAACCCATCCCGAGCTGCTTCCCGCATTTGCAGACACGAATTCCAAGTATGATGTCTGGCCCAACATCTCGCGCGCCATGTCGGCCACCGGTCCGCCCAGCCCGCATACAGACCTTGTGAACCCCGATCCAACCGCATTTCCCGACGGTCAGGCCTTTACCAGCTTCAAGCATCCGATCAGCAAACATGTGTTCCGGCGCCTCGCTGAAAACCGGGTGGAAGTGACTCATCCGGGCGGCAAAACCGGCATTTTCGATATGGAAGCCAACCATATCGAAGGCGAGGTGCAGTCAGCAGACCCGCATATGTGCAACTGGATCGGCGGCAAAATTGCGCCGGGGGACGAGGCCACGCCCAACGATCATGATTGGGCATCACCCCATGCCTATCGCGCCCAGATCGCCAAGAACCGGCGCGAAGACATGCGCCCGCAGTTCGGAGACTATGTCGACAGCATCAGCGATGCCGATCTGATTGATGCGATATTCTACAGCGTGTTCCCGAACCTCAGCCCGTGGGCGGATTTTAACCCGATATTTTACCGGTTCAGGCCCGATGGCAACAACCCCGAGCAATGCTTTCACGAGGTCATGTTCATGGTTCCGGTGCCCGACGGCGAGCCGCGGCCAGCCCCCGCCAAATGCACCTTCCTCGACCTTGACGACGATTATACCAAGGCGACCGAGTTTGGCAGTTATCTGAACAAGATCTTCAATCAGGACGGGCTCAACCACCGGGCGGTGCAAAAAGGCCTGCACAACCATCCCAAGGGCGAGGTCATCTTTGCCAGCTATCAGGAAAGCAAGATCCGCCATTTCCATGAGACGCTACACAAATGGCTGGATAGCGATGTTGCTCCCAAAAGCAAATGAGCCCGCAGTCCCAAAAGCGCTGCCAGATTCCGTTCTGGCCGCCCGATTCCGTAGCGTTGGCAGCTCGGCTCCAACCAATCATTTTGATAGTGGTGGCAGCGCTCCTTATGCTTAGGCTTAGTGCTCAAACCAGAAGCATATTGCGCTGAAGCGCATCCGACACACAGAAACCTAAGCTTGGGAGGGCATCATGAGTAATTCACTGATTTCTGGCATGAAATTGAACCTGTTGGCTGGAGCTGCCGCTGGTTGCCTGATTATGCCCGGCACAGCGTTTGCCCAGGCTGCCCCAGCTGACGAGGACAATCTCAGGGACATCGCCGTTATCACCGTGATCGCCCGCAAAGCAACGGAGTCGATGCAGGAAGTGCCGGTTACAGTCACCGCGATCGGCGGCGATACGATTGCCCGCGATCAGACAACCAAGATCGAGCAGATCGGCAATCGCGTCCCGACTTTGAGCATCCAGCCCGGCGGATCGGGTTCCGGCGGTTCGATTTCGCTGCGCGGAGTAGGCTCGTCGGCCATTTCTGCCGCTTTCGATTCAGCCGTCGCGCTCGACTTCGACGGGGTTCAATTGAGCTCGATGCGGCTGGTCCAGGCCGGCTTCTTCGATGTCCAGCAGATCGACGTGCTGAAAGGGCCACAATCGCTGTTCTTTGGAAAAAGCGCCTCGGCCGGCGTTCTTTCCATGCGTTCGAAGGAGCCCACCAAGGTCTGGGAAGTCGGCGGCAAGGGCTCGTATGAATTCGAAGAGAAAGGCTATGTTGTCGGCGGCTATATTTCCGGCCCGCTGAGCGATACGCTGGGCATCCGCATTGCCGCGCAATATAATGACATCGAGAAATACACCGAGATCCAGCCCGGTATTCCGGCACTGATCCGCAATCGCGGCCTGCGCGACTTCGTCAGCCGGGTGACCCTGCAATGGGATCCGCTCGACACTTTCTCGGCCAATTTCAAGTTCAACTATGTAACCAATCGCAATGATGGCGCTATCGGCCACCAGGACATCTTTTGCGGCGCGAATGGCCGGGCAGATGAGGTGGTTCTGCTGGGAGGTGCTATTGCAATACCATCAGGCGCGGACTGCAACGTAAACGACAACTTCTATGCGATCTCCGATCCGTCAGCGACTCAGGCGGGTAATTATCCGACCGGCAGTGCGGCGGGCGACGGCAAATATCCGGGGCATCCGTTCGGCAAAACCGACATGATACTGTCCCGCTTGCGGATGGATCTGGATGTGACGGAGAGTTTGAAGCTCACGTCCATTTCCGGCTATTTCCATCTCGATTCGATCGATTCCGATACCTACAGTTCGGTCGGTGTCGGTCAGGCCTTTTCTCCCCTTTCACCTACTATGGCAGGCGGGGTCGCTCTGGCCGGGATCATCGCGCCACGGCTTGGCGCGGTCAATTTGCCTGGCTCAGCGCAGGGTTTTGGCTCAAGCGATCCGCAGAACAAGACCGAGCAGTTCACCCAGGAATTCCGCGTCGCGAGCGACTTCGAGGGACCGTTCAACTTCATGCTCGGGGCGTTCTGGGAAAATCGCGTGCTCGATTTCAACACCTCGCAGCAGGGCGTGAATATCTCGATCATCGCGCTTGATCCGATTACCGGGAGCGCGTTTGACTGGTTCAAGAAGCATCGGACAAAAACCAACACCGTGTCTGTCTTCGGCAGCGGTACTCTGGATATTACTGAACAGCTTGAACTATCCGGCGGCTTGCGCTGGACCAAGGAAAACAAGGTCAACACGATATCTGTGCCTTATGTGCACTTGTTTTTGGCTTCAGGTCCGTTTTTCATAGACAGTGGCTTCTTCTCTGGCCCGATCAAATTCGACGATACTAACCTCTCTCCTGAAATTGCGCTTCGTTACAAGGCTACGGACAATATCAATATCTACGCAGCCTATAAGACCGGCTTCAAATCCGGCGGCATTGATAACAGCGCTCTGCCATCGTCAAACCTGCTGGGCTTTTCCGATCCTGATCCGGCCGTTCGCGCAGCGGTGGCTGCTGGCCTGATCTACAAGTCAGAAACTGGCAAGGGCGGGGAAGTTGGCGTCAAAGCGCAATTTGCCGACCGCACCATAACGCTGAATACATCAGCCTTCTATTATGTATTCAAGGATCTTCAGCTTCAGGTATTCAACGCGCAGACAATTCAGTTTAAGACGTTTAATGCCAGCGAATTGACAACAAAGGGCTTCGATGTCGATTTCGCATGGCGAACGCCGCTCGAAGGCCTGAGCCTGAACGCTGCTCTTGCCTATACCGACGCGAAATTCACGAAGTCGCTTCTTTCGCAGATTACCGGCGAAGAACTTAAAGGTCGTGCCGCTGGCAGAGCGCCGGAGTGGGCCGGAAACGTTGGCTTCGACTTTACTGCACCGCTCGGCGAGAGCCTGGAATTTGGCCTGAATGGCAATTTCCAGTTCTCGAGCTCCTACTTTACGACGACGACTCGCAACAATGATTTCAAGCAGGGAGCATATTCGACAATCGATGGCGGGGTTTCGGTTGGTGATCCCGACGGCAAATGGAAGCTGTCACTGATCGGCATTAATATCACCGACAAGACCGTTGCCACGACCAGCGGCGGGCGTCCGTTCCTGGCCCCGGCGGGTGGGTATGGCACCCCAGGCTCACCGACATATGTTCCAGAGGGCGACGATCTAAACGTAAACTACAACCGCGGCCGTCAGGTGTTCGTGGAAGCCAGCTTCAAGTTCTGATCAACCGCAACAGCAAACAAAAAAGGTGCCGCCCCAGCCAGGGCGGCACTTTTTGTTTGGGCGGGTGCGAGCGGAGCGGTTAGCCCCGCCCCAACCTCACCCCGCCGAAATGCGCACTGGGATCGCGCTTTGCACCACCATGCCGGTGATCGGGTCCATCCCGTGGACATCATCAAGCAGGCGGTTGGTCGATCCGCCCTTTTCATGAACGTCGTCTTTTCCGGCATCGTCATCGCCCCAGGCGTGCGACATCGAGATCACCCCTCGCCGAACCTTGTCGCTGGCCTGGGTGATCGCAAAGATCGATGATACGCGCGACGTGATTTCAATCACCGCGCCCTCCGCAATCGACAGAGCCGCCAGATCGTCCGGGTGAATGAAGGCCGGATTGGTCGGCATCTTCTTGCGCAGATGCGGGAAAGTGTGGCCATTGCTGTTGTAGCGATGCTTTGACCGGCGCGAGATCAGGCGGAAATCGAAGCCATCCGCTTCCGGCTCGTTCGCCGCATATTCCTTGAACGCATCGGGCATCGCGCCTGCTTCCAGATGGAACTTATGCTCAGCATCGGGATCAGCCGGCGCGATAGTCTGATGCTGGTCACGATACATAATCGCGCTGCCCGGACGCTCGGCTGCCAAGGCATCAGCCTTGGCGGCGCTGGGCTTGACCAGCGAGCCATGCGAAATCAGATCGAGGATGACCGACTTTTCCGGGCAAACCTCCATCGAACAATCGCCGCCGGGGAACGACAGCTGGAGCCCCATGTGCTTGGCAATCCACCACAGCATCTCATACTCGTCCATCGTGTCGCCGGGCGGCGCCACCATCGCTTCGGTATAATGGGCATAGGGTTCCTCGCAGAACGGCTGCGAGACATTGTTGATGTCCTCGCGTTCAAGGCACATGCTGGGGGCAAGGATGATATCAGCCCGCTTGGCGCTGGCTGACATCCACGGATCGACCTGAACGAACAGCTCTACCTCATCGAGCGCCCTGCGGACCTTGCGCTGGTTCGGAAACGCGATCTCGGGATTGCCACCGATCGAGATCAGGACTTTCACTTGTCCCTCCCCCGGCGTCAGGATCTCATCCGCCAGCACCGGGCAGGGCATCTCCTGGCCCAGCTTGCCAATCCCGCGGATCCGTGACTGGGCAAAGCCCTCGCCGAACATCGGAACGGGCGGCGCAACCTGCGCCTTTTTGGGGCCGCCCGCAAAGCTCATGAAAACCATCGGATTGGCAACCTTATCGCCTTCCTGATTGAACCGCGCACAAACGATGTTGAGCGCCGACACCAGATATTCGGTGAGCACACCCTTGCCTGCCATTTCCGGGCCCGTCCCGGTCACCACACGGCCCTTGTTGGCTTTTGCGAAAAGCCGCGCGGTCTTGACCAGCTGCTCTGGATCGATCCCGGCGCGGGCCGCGGCTGCCGCTGGCTCAAAGTCTTTCACCGCCTCTGCCAGCTGATCGAAACCTTCGACGTGGGCCGCAACGAAATTGCGGTCGTAAAGCCCTTCCTTGATAATCACATGCAACATGCCGCCAAGCAGTGCCGGATCCTCTCCGGGCTTCACTTGCAGGTAGATATCGGCAAGCGAGCCAATGTCGCTTTCACGCGGATCGGCCACGATCACCTGTAACCCGCGAGCCTTGGCATCGCGCAATCGCCGTGACGGTGAAAAAGGCGGCAGGCCTCCAGAGGGCGAGTAATGCGAGACCAGCGGATTGTTGCCAACGAACATCACCACGTCGGATTCTTCGAAATTGTTCGATCCGCCCATCCACTGGCCATACCGGGCCGTGGTGAAAACCTTCGCCGGCTGGTCAACCGTGACGCTGGTGTAGAAATTCCGCGACCCGATCGCTTCAGCCAACGCAAACGAAGTGCCGAGAACTGCGCTGTTCTGAAACGCGTTGGTTCCGCAATAAAGCGCAATGCTATGCGGCCCGAATTCCTCGACGATCTGCTTCATCCGCGCGGCGAGATCAGCCAGCACCTTTGCCGTCGATGTTTCGACAAACTGGCCCTCGTGCCGGATCAGCGGCTTGGTGATTCTTTCAGGCAGATTGTGCATGTCAGTCATCTGGCGACCTTTCACGCAGGTATAGCCATTGAACAGTTCGTCATCCGGATCACCGCGAACGGCCTTCACCTTGTCGTTTTCGACATCGACCAGCATCGCGCAGCTTGCATGGCAAAACCGGCAAAAGGTCCGCAGCGTTTTCTGTCCCATATCCACTCTCCAGTTCGGTGAGCAAACTACCAACCCGAACCGCGCCGTGAAACTGGCTATAAAGATGGGGGGCTCCGTTGATTTAAACCTGCTCTTGCGGTCAGTCTCAGCCGAGATCGGGAGGAGGGGCGGAACATGACGGCCCGCTTTGCCGCCAGATCCTGGGCCTAAGGCCATTCAAATACGCCGAGAAACCCCCGCTTTGGGGCCGCGGCTTCCATTAGGCCCGAGAAGATATGAAAATTTATTGGTTGCGGGGGTAGGATTTGAACCTACGACCTTCAGGTTATGAGCCTGACGAGCTACCGGGCTGCTCCACCCCGCGTCACCAAAATTGCCTCTGGGGCAAAATTCTTGCCTTGTGGGCAACGACATCCCCGGAATTGATCCAGAGACGCAAAAAGGGCCACCGTTAGGCAGCCCTTTGACTTGTGAATGGGTTTCAAACTCCGCAGCGCACCAGCTTTAATGCCTGGCGACGACCTACTCTTCCAACGCTTGAGCGTTAGTACCATCGGCGCAGTCAGGTTTCACGGCCGAGTTCGAGATGGGATCGGGTGGGGCACTGACGCTATGGTCACCAAGCAATAGAGCTGGTGCGATGCGGGGTTTTTAATCGATGTCCGTGCAAGTACTTGTTTGTGGCATCCGGCTGTTATCGTCCGACTATCAACCACAGGATCTGTTTCCAGAACTGTCATTGATGGCGGGATTCTACAA
>JBKJTN010000166.1:0-16148 GCA_046590275.1 Novosphingobium sp. | reverse complement strand
TGGCGGAATAGGCGATCGCCCAAGTGGCGAGATCGGCGGTCACGTCGCGCTCGGCCAGACCGCGCACCGTGACCGCCGATCTCGCCACTTGGACGATCGCCTATTCCGCCACAGCTTCGGACCTCGCCACCGCGCAGGGCAGCGCAGACCGCAATACCGAGGCAATCCGCGCCTTCTTCCGCGAACTGGGCTTTCCTGCTGACGAACTCCAGCCGACCGGCGTCAACGTCTCGCAATTCTCTGACAACGGCGCCCAGAAATTCACCGTACGCCAGCGCATGACCCTGCGCACGACCGAGATCAAACGCGCCCAATCGGCGGTCAAACGCCAGTTTGACCTCGTGCGGCGCGGCGTGGTTCTGGAAGAGGGCTCAGGCATGGCATTTACCTTCACCAAGCTCAACGCAATCAAACCGCCAATGATCGCCCAGGCCACCCGGGACGCCCGCGCCTCAGCCGAACAGTTCGCCAAGGACAGCGGAACCTCGGTCGGCTCGATCAAGAACGCCACGCAGGGCTATTTCGAGGTTCTCGCCCGCGACGGCGACAGCGGCGGCGGCTGGGGTGTATCGGACACGCCCTACAAGAAGGTCCGCGTGGTCACGACCGTCAATTTCTACCTGCGCTGAAAACCAAAGGCCCGCCCCAGTTTCCTGAGGCGGGCCTGCGGTTCCCAAATGGGATAGTCAGATCAGAAGGCGAACTTCAGCGTTCCGACAACTGTATCGTTTGAGAAGCTATCAATCGAATTGCCCTCAACTCCGATATAGCTCACGCCAACCGACAGACCCTTGGTGACCTCATAGGTCGCGCCTACCGAGTAATCGAAACCCCCATCGGTGCTTTCCAGCGTCAACAGCTTGGGCGATAGCGCACCATCGGTGTAGCCAAGGTGAGCCGAAACCGAGATAGGGGTGTCCGGGATACCGGCGCCGAGATCGGTGTAGACATACAGATTGTCGTCACCGCCTAACGAATTCTGCTTCCAGGCATAGGCGACGCCAACTTTGGCAGTCGCCGGACCGAAGGTGGTCGAAAGCGATGCATAGGGTTCGAAGTAATTGCCGTCGCCAACCTTGCCATTGGGATAAACGTAGTACACCAAGCCGGCGTCCGCGGTCAGGCCCGAAGTCACTTCGCCGGTCCAGCCGCCGTAAACGTCAATTTCCATATTGCCGTAAACAGGGGAATCTTCGAGGCTCGAAGCCCATGTACCGACATAGAAGCCGCTTGAATGATTGAGGTTGATCGAGCCCTGAATGGCCGGATCGCCGCCCGACAGCGACAGGCCACGGAAGCGGTAATCGGTGGTCAGCACAACATTGCCAGTAACGGTGAATTCACTCGGTGGAGCGGTTTCTTCGTCAGCAAAAGCGGGAGCCGCGGTCAGTCCGCAGCCGAGTAGTACAGAAGCGGCGATTAGGCCGCGGATGGACGTAAGCATGTCATTCTTCCTTAAGTGACTGGCGCCTCGTCCCACCTGCGCACTGACCGCTGCCGCTCATTTTTCGGAAGCATTCGGACTGTGCATCCCGGGTCGTGCACACAAATGCTGCACTGCACAAGTGAGAAACAAGTCAATCATTGCGTATCGCGGCTGGACTGTGTCAAAGATGCAACGCCCATTCCGTTCCAAAATTCTGCCTTGAAATCCTCGCGCCTTGTGAACGGAGCGCGGCGCAGCTATAACGATGGCAACCCCTGCATCACCATGATCTCATTCATCCGCAAGTTCTTCCGCGCGCCACCAACTGGCCCACAAGCCACCGTCCCCGATGGTCAGCGGATCTATGCGATCGGCGATATTCACGGCCGCCGTGATCTGTTCGCCGCGCTGATTGATGCGATCGATGCCGACGACGCAGCGCGAGATCCTTGCGAAACAACCGTGATCCTGCTCGGTGATCTGGTTGATCGCGGTCCGGACAGCGCCGGGGTAATTGCGCTCGCACGGGCGTGGCGGGCCCGCCGCCGCGTGCGCTTCCTCACCGGCAATCATGAGGAAGTGTTTCTCGGCAGCTTCGAAAAGATCGAAGTGTTGCGGCACTTGCTGCGTTACGGCGGGCGTGAGACCCTGCTCAGCTATCCGATTGACCCTGAAACCTACACAAGCGCCGATCTGGCCGAAACACAGGACCTGATGCGGGCCGCTATTCCGGTTGAAGACTTGATCTTTTTGAGTAGCTTTGAAGACCAAATCACGATCGGCGACTATCTTTTCGTCCATGCCGGCATTCGGCCCGGGGTGGCGCTTGAAGCCCAGTCGCTGCACGATCTGCGCTGGATCCGCCAGCCCTTCCTTGATTGGCCCGAGAGCTTCGGACGGGTGGTCGTTCACGGCCACACCATTTCCACCCACGCAGAATTCCGCCATAACCGCATCGGCATCGACACCGGGGCATACGCATCCGGCCGCCTGACCGCGCTTGGCCTCGAAGGGACAAGCCGCTGGCTGATCGAGGCAAGTGACAATGTTGGTGCAATCCGCGCCACACAAAGGGGTGTTCCATGAAGATTGCGATGGTCGGTTCTGGCTATGTTGGACTGGTGTCGGGTGCTTGCTTTGCCGATTTCGGTCATGATGTGGTTTGCATAGACAAGGATCCGGCCAAGATCGACCTGCTGAAGGCGGGGGTAATGCCCATCTTCGAACCGGGTCTGGCCGAGTTGGTCGAAGCAAATGCCCGCTCTGGCAGGTTGAGCTTCACCACCGATCTGGCCGAAGGCATTGCCGGAGCTAGCGCGATCTTCATCGCGGTCGGCACGCCGTCACGCCGCGGTGATGGTCATGCCGATCTATCCTTCGTTTATGCCGTCGCCGAAGAAATCGGCCAGAACCTCAAAAATCCGGCGGTCATCGTCACCAAATCGACCGTCCCGGTGGGAACCGGCGACGAGGTCGAACGAATTCTGACTGCTGCCGGGCTAACCGAGCAGTTCGCCGTTGCTTCCAACCCCGAATTCCTTCGCGAAGGCGCGGCGATCAGCGATTTCAAGCGGCCAGACCGGATCGTGATCGGCAGCGATGACGAATGGGCCCGCGCTGTGATGCGCGAAGTCTATCGCCCCTTGTTCCTCAACCAGGCACCGATCCTGTTCACCAGCCGGCGCAGTGCCGAGCTGATCAAATATGCTGCCAATGCGTTCCTGGCGACCAAGATCACCTTTATCAACGAAATGGCCGATCTGTGCGAAAAGGTCGGCGCTGACGTCCAGGATGTCAGCCGCGGGATCGGGCTCGATGGCCGGATCGGGAGCAAATTCCTCCATGCGGGCCCCGGCTATGGCGGCAGCTGCTTTCCCAAGGACACGCTGGCTTTGCTCAAGACCGCTGAAGATTACGACAGCCCGACCCGGATCGTCGAGGCGGTGGTCAAGGCCAATGAGACCCGTAAGCGGGCAATGGGCCGCAAGGTGATCGAGGCACTGGGCGGGATGGAAGAAGCGCGCGGCAAGAAGGTCGCCCTGCTCGGCCTGACCTTCAAGCCCAATACCGACGATATGCGCGACGCCCCAAGCCTGGCGATCGCACTTGCCTTGGCCGACGCGGGTGTGGAAGTGGTCGCTTACGACCCCGAAGGGATGGAGCTTGCCGCGCCGTTGATGCCGCAGGTCAAGATGATGTCCTCGGCTTATGCTGCGGTTGAAGGCGCCGATGCCATCGCGCTGGTCACCGAGTGGGACGCTTTCCGCGCGCTTGATTTCGCCAAGGTCAAGAAGCTTGCCAAGGCCGCGGTGCTGGTGGATCTCCGCAACGTCTATGCCCCGGCCGAAGTCCGTGCCAAGGGCTTCGCCTATTCGAGCATTGGGCGGATTTAGAAAATCCTCTATCCTGCAGCGGGCAGACATTCTCAATCGGACTGCGAAACTATCACGGCGCATGACGGAAACTCAGGAGACCGACTTGCCCCGCCTCACCAATGCCGCGATGATCGAGCTTTCGGCGACCGAAGCGGTTGCAGCGATGCGCGCAGGGGTTTTGAGCGCCGAAAGCTATGCCCGCGCGCTGTTGGAACGCTGCGCTGCAAGCCAGAATCTTAACGCGTTTATCACGCTCGAACCGGAAACTGTGCTCGCGGCGGCCCGTGCCGCCGATCGCCACCGCGCCAGCGGCGGGGCGCTGGGATTGCTCCACGGGCTTCCGGTCCCGGTCAAGGATAGCGTCAATACCGGCGACTATCCCACAACCGGCGGCACCAACGCGCTGCGCAATTTTCGGCCGAAGTCCGATGCCGCCGCTGTCGCCCTGCTTCGGGCGGCAGGCGCAATCGTGCTCGGAAAGACCAATTTGCATGAATTGTCGCTCGGCTGGACGAGCAACAACTTCGCATTCGGGCCCGTCCGCAACCCCTATGACCCGACGCGCATCGCAGGTGGCAGTTCGGGCGGAACTGCAGCCGCTGTAGCGGCGCGAATGGCCCCGCTGGGCGTGGCCGCAGATACCTCGGGTTCGATCAGGATCCCCGCTGCGCTCTGCGGCCTGTTCGGTTTTCGGCCGACCACCGCGCGTTATCCAACAGATGGTGTCATCCCGATTGCGCCGCTGTTCGACCAGATCGGCGCGCAGGCGCGGTGCATGGATGATCTGGTGCTGTTCGATGCGGTCATGACGGGCGATCATCGCCCGGTCGAGCCAGCGCCGCTCGCGGGACTGAGGCTCGGGCTGGACCGTACCTGCTTTTTCGCGGACCTCGACCGCGAAATCTCGCAATCGGTCGAAGCTGTGATAGCGCTTCTGAAGGCTGCTGGCGTAGTGTTCGTGGACGTCCATATTCCGGATCTCGCAAGCGCCATCACGGCGACCACCAGTCCGATCTCCCGACACGATGCCGGACCGGCGCTGTCCCAATATCTGCATGATCATGACGCCAAAGCCAGCCTCGACGAAGTTTCCGAGCAGGTCCTCAGTCCCGATGTGAGGCTCGCCTTCGAAAGATTCATGCTTCCTGATATGCCTCAGGTGGTCACGCAAGCCGCCTATGAGCGCGCGTGCGGCGAAGACCGACCGGCATTGCAGAGCGTGATGGCGGCCTGCTTTGCCGATCATGCCATAGCTGCGCTGCTGTTTCCGACCACGATGGTTGCGGCGACCCCGATCGGCGATGATGAAACGGTGCGGATCGACGGTGTGGATATGTCGTTTGCTACAGCGATAGGCCGCAACATTCTGGCTGGCAGCACAGCGGGTCTGCCCGGATTGGTTATTCCCACCGGCCTGACGGCGTCCACGAAACTGCCCCTGAGCATCGAACTCGATGGTCCGGCTGGCAGTGACCGCGAATTACTCAGCATCGGCATGGCAATCGCTGCGATTCTGGAGCCGCTTGCAGCGCCCGATCTTCTGCCAGGTCTATAGCGCTTCTGCTTGCGGCTGGGCGTGAACCCGGCTGAACAGATCCTTCAGGGCGTTGGCCATCCAAAGGTCGTCGACCGCAGCAAAGTCAGCCGTGTGGGGACCGCCACCCGCCAGCAGGTAGGCACTCCGCTCGATCCGCTCTGCCCCGACATGAGCCACACCTTCCTTGAGCTGGATTGAAATCGCCACGGTGCGGATGCTGTGGATCTTGAGGACGAAGCGCTTGATTGCGCTGGTCGATCCTTCTTCGGCCAGTTCGAACTCGCTGCGCGTCTCAAGCGCCGCCAGGGCCAGTGCGACCAGACGGGCCAGCATCGGGCCCTCGTTCCGATCCCAGCGCAGCCGCTCGTACTGGGGTCCATCGACGATTTGCGAAAGCCGATCGCATTCGCGCTCGAAGTCGTCCTGGGGCACATCAATCCTTTGGTGTTGGCAAGTCGGTGATCTGACCGGTCGCAGCGTGATCAGCCAGCCATAGCCGATGAAACGCTAACACTTTGGCCTCAATCCGCCGGTCGTGGCAGCCATTTGCCTTTGGTCCGGCTGGTGAGGTGAAACTGCTGGCACCGGTCGCATCGATAGGGCCGCAGCGGGAAATCAGCACGAGCGGCTGCCATCTGCGCATCCTGCTGGCTAGTGTAACGCGCCTTTTTGGCGCAAATGCTGAGCCTCGTGCGCATCTGTGGCTTTACAATCTTACTTCCGCTAACCAAAAAAATGCCAGGGGGCCTGTAAGCCGGGTTCTGTCTTGCGTGTGGTTTCCTTTCGGACCCGCACCGCATGGGCAGCCATTCCTCTAGGCGGTGCATTGCTGCATCGCTCAAGCAACCAACCCGGGCGGTCAACGCGAAACACGTTTGCAGATTCTTGCGAACCTGCGCGCCGCCCCTATTCGGTCTTGCTCCGGGTGGGGTTTACCATGCCGCAGACGTTACCGCCTGCGCGGTGCGCTCTTACCGCACCCTTTCACCCTTACCCTGATTTGCATCAGGGCGGTCTGCTCTCTGTGGCACTTTCCCTGGACTTGGAGCCGAAGCCTTTCGCCCGGCGGGCGTTACCCGCCACCCTTGTTTCGCGGAGCCCGGACTTTCCTCGGCAGAATTGCTTCTGACGCGGCTGCCCGGCCCCCTGGCCCAAGCTATCTAGCACGTCCCTGATCGCGGTCCAACAGCAGCGCGAACAGAATCGCCGAAGTCTCGCCATCGACCACCCCATCAATCACCTCCGGACGCCAGCGGCGCTGAAAGGCACGCACTGCGGCATGGCCATCGGCGATGTCATAGCCGAAGCGTTCGAGCGCCAGATAGAACGCACCGTCATTCTGATAGGGCGAGGGAATCTGGAGCTTGGGTCGGGGCAAAGCGAGTTTGTGCGAGGCCAGCAGTTCCCAGTCAAACAGTTCGCCCGGATCCTCCTTACGCGCCGGGGCGATGTCCGAATGGGCGACGATATTGGCAAACGGCATCTTGTAGCGCTTGACGATGGCATGGAGCAGCGGCAGCAGCGCCGCCATCTGCGCCTCGGGAAAAGGGCGATAACCCCATTCATGGCCCGGATTGACCAGCTCGATCCCGACGCTTGCCGAGTTGATATCGGTGATCCCACGCCAATAAGACCGCCCGGCATGCCAAGCGCGTTTCTCTTCGGGAACCAGCCGGTGGACCGTGCCGTCTTCACCGATCATGTAATGCGCGGAAACCTGCGCCTTTGCATCGCACATCCGCTCGAGCGCCTCCGCTCCGGTCGGCATCCCGGTATAATGCAACACCACCATCGAAACCGGTAGTTCCCGCTCATTCCAGTTTGGCGAGGGGGTTTCGTGGTGGATCAGCTCGCTCATCAGCCGACTGGCAGCACCGCGCCCATCACCAGCGCATCTTCGCTGAGGGCAAATTGCAACCCGCCACCAGTGCTGGCGGCCAGCTGATAAAGCATAAATGCAGGAGCGGTCCGGCTCGAAAGCTCGCCCGGCGCCAGCGAACCATCCAGCGCCCGGCCGATCACTGGATCGAAGGCGATTTTGGGTCCAGCGGCACGGATCACGATTTCGCTTGCGCCCTCGCGCAGTTCAGCGCCGATATCCAGCGTGCCGCCGCGCACCAGTGCCTCGATCGCGATCATCGAGAGGTTGAGCAGCACCTTGACCGCGGTTTTGGGCAAGGCCGGCGCGCCCAGCGCCCAATTGGCAGTGATCCGCCCGTTGTTGCCGATCAGGGCATCGACCAGGCTACGCGGTTCATCAACCGGGACCAGCTCGCCAAAGCCGCCAGCTGCGCCGAAGGCAAGGCGGAAGAATTTAAGCTTATCGGCCGAAATCTTCGCGCTCTGCTCCAGAAGTTCGAAGCAGCGCTTGCGCATCTCCGGGTCCTTCTCGTCGGCAAGCAACTCGAGGCCATTGGAAAGCGCACCAACCGGGCTGAGCAGATCGTGGCACAGCCGCGAGCAAAGCAGGCTGGCCATTTCCAGGCCAGAGGTATCGAGCGAGGGTTCGGTCATTTTGAAACGGTTTCCGGTGATTGCGCAAAGATCATTCCCGACACGGGACGAATTTTACCCCTTAGCCTTCCAAGACTCGCGAGGGAAGTATCTCGAAGCCGTTCGGCAAATCGCGCCAGAACCGCACTTGTCCGCTTGCTACGATCGCCCAGATCCGCCCGTCCCCGCCGGCCTGTGCCCGGTCTGCCGCAGAAGGCTCCGCCTCTCCTGCGGGGTGTGAATGGTAGTAGCCCAGCACGGCAAGTCCTCCTTCCCGCGCAGCGCGATGCGCGGCGATTAGCGCGGCAGGGTCAATCTCGAAATGCCGGCGCGGCTGGGCTGCGACATTCGCCGCCGGGCGCACTTCTGCGATCCGATTGGCTTTCCCCAGCAGCAACCCGCAGCACTCGTCCGGCGCAGCGCGCGCCGCTTCGTCGAGCAGTGTTGCCATTGCGCCACTTGTCACCACCAGGTCCATGCCCATCTGCATAGCATGGGAACGGGGGAACGCATCATCGAAGGGGCCATAGTCGGCGCCGGCCAGCGGCTCGACAAGGCACTGGCCGAGGCGAGCGGCCTGTCGCGTGAGCGGGTCAAGGCGTTGATGGCCGAAGGGCGGATCACGCTGGCCGGGCAGCCGGTCAATCAGCCCACGCTCAAGCCAGCAGAGGGCACGCGCTTTGCGATCTCCATTCCCGAAGCCACCATCGCGCTCGCCGCGCCACAGGATATTGCGCTGACAATCGTGTTCGAAGACGCGCATCTGATCATCATCGACAAGCCTGCCGGCCTCGTCGTTCACCCTGCTGCGGGCAATCTTGATGGCACTCTGGTCAATGCACTCCTGCACCATTGTAGAGGCCAGCTTTCTGGGATCGGCGGGGTTGCCCGGCCCGGGATCGTCCACCGGATCGACAAGGATACGTCCGGGCTGCTGGTGGTTGCCAAATCGGACACCGCGCATGAGGGCTTGGCCCGTCAGTTCGCCGATCATTCGATCGAACGCGTCTATCTTGCCGTGGTCGGCGGCCATCCCGTGCCGTCCGCCGGGACGGTATCCGGGGCTGTCGGCCGCTCGCGGTATGACCGCAAGAAGATGGCAATGGTCGAGGCAAAAGGCGAAAGTGGCCGCGGCAAACATGCGGTGACGCATTACAAGACGATTGAGCGGATGGACTGCTCCGCGCTGGTCGAATGCCGACTGGAAACCGGGAGAACCCATCAGGTCCGCGTTCATATGTCGTCAATTGGTCATGCGTTATTGGGTGATCCCACATATGGACGCCCACCTGCGCGGCTACGGCCGCTACTTAACCAGCTTCACTTCACCCGGCAGGCGCTGCATGCCGCCGTGCTGGGCTTCATCCATCCCCATACCGGCGAGGAAATGCGATTTGAATCTGCGTTGCCCGCCGATTTCAGGGAACTGTTGGTCGAATTGAAAGTTCCAAGTTGAACTACTGTGCTATGTGTAATTCCTATGTGGCTGTGCGCCCTGGGATGCCTATAAAGGGTCCCAAATGCCCAGCCGACAATTGAAAGGACGGGTTAGTCGAGTGACGAAAACGCAGAAAAGCCCGGTGGCCCGCAAGAGTCTGGCGCCGACACTGGGCGGGGAAGATGGCCTCAACCGCTATCTGACCGAAATCAAGAAATACCCGATGTTGACGGCAGAGCAGGAATATATGCTCGCCAAACGGTATGCTGAGCATCAGGATCCCGAAGCTGCAGCGCAGCTGGTTACCAGCCATCTGCGGCTCGTGGCCAAAATCGCGATGGGCTATCGCGGCTACGGCTTGCCGGTTTCCGAGCTGATTTCCGAAGGCAATATCGGCCTGATGCAGGGCGTGAAGAAGTTTGAGCCCGATCGCGGCTTCCGCCTTGCCACCTATGCGATGTGGTGGATCAAGGCATCGATGCAGGAGTTCATCCTGCGCAGCTGGAGCCTGGTCAAGATCGGCACCACCGCAGCGCAAAAGAAGCTGTTCTTCAACCTGCGCCGGATGAAGAAGAACCTCGATGCCTATGAGGATTCAGACCTTCATCCCAACGATGTGACGACCATCGCCACCAAGCTCGGCGTGTCCGAGGCAGAGGTGGTCAACATGAACCGCCGGATGATGATGGGCGGCGATGCCAGCCTCAACATCTCGTTCAACGAAGATGGCGAAGGCCAGTGGCAGGACATGCTGGTCGACAGCGGCCCGCTCCAGGACCAGACAGTGGCTGAAGATCAGGAAACCACCTTGCGCCACGCCATGCTTGGCGAGGCGATGCAAAGCCTGAACGAACGTGAGCAGCACATCCTCACCCAGCGCCGCCTGATCGAAGATCCGCAGACGCTGGAGGAGCTCAGCCAGCACTACAACGTCAGCCGCGAGAGAGTGCGCCAGATCGAAGTGCGGGCATTCGAGAAGCTGCAAAAGGCAATGGTGCGAATTGCCACGGATCGGAAGCTGCTGCCGGCAGGGTGATCCGGCTGAATTGAAGTGATCCGGGAGCCCCTGTGCCTTGCGGCATGGGGGCTCTTTCGAAGCTGGCCCGCGACAGGTGTTGCGACAGCTTGCCTTATTTGACCGGAGAATTAGCCGGCTTAGCCACGAATTTCCGGGCAGATGAACCGCAGGACGCACGTCATACCGTCTCTTGCCCAATCGCGCTCAATCGTGCCTTTCAGCGTATCCTTGATACTCAAATCGATCAGCTGCGTGCCAAAGCCGGTCGATGTTGGCTCCGCATCCACGGTACTGCCGCCAGTTTCCTTCCAGACAATTTCGATCGAATTCTTGCTGTCCGCCCCGTTCACGAGGGTTGACGTGATCGAGACAGCTCCCCCTTCCAGTGCCAGCGCACCATATTTTACAGCGTTGGTCGATAGCTCGTTGAATATCAGTGAAAGGGCCACGACCGAGGCTTCGGGAAATTCGATGTCATCGCCTGACCAGCTGATCTGCGGGTAAACACCCTCGATATCCTTGACCAAAGTAGAAAGCGAACAGCTGACAACATCCCCAGCAAACAGCACATTCTGGGTACGGTTGAGTGCCGCCATCCGCCCGCTGAGACGTTGGACGTAATCAGCGACTGATGTCGCTGACTTACGGGTCAACACGATGATCGCATTAATGCTGGCAAAGAGGTTCCGCATGCGGTGGCCGACCTCTTGCATCAACAGTTCTTTGTATCGTTCCTGCTGTTTGCGCGGGGTGATATCGTAGTTGATGCAAGTGAGAAAATCTCCGGTCGGACCCATTTCGAAGTTGCCGCGCCCGGCCAGCCAGCGCTCGCTGCCGTCGGCCAAAACAATCCGGAACTCGGAGCGATAGCCTATTGGTGCAGTTCGACCGGCCTCGATATCACTGGTTACGCGGCCACGATCTTCGGGATGGATGATGGCTAGAGCCTGGTCCAACGAGGCGAGCAAGCCAGCGTCGTAGCCCCAGACCTGCTCTACCGCCCCTCGCCAGGCGAACGTCCCCGTGCTGACATCCAGCCGCCATATCGCGACCTCGCCAAACGCCAGCGCGTCTTCCAGCAGGGATCGCGCAAGGTCTGCATCGGCAATCGCCGAATCTTTTTCGGTCAATGACTGTTTGAGCATCAACTCCGTCATCACGACATCTGCAAGGTCGCTCAGCAAGCTGATCTCACGATCCGTGAAATTTGGACGCGGCTCCGTGTCGACGATGCAGATGGTGCCCAGGATTGTTCCGTTTGGCGCACGAAGTGGAACGCTTACGTTAAACCGAATTCCTGGAGGGCCGACGACCATCGGATTGTTCTCGAACCGAGCGTCAGCGTGAGCATCAAGAACAACAAGCGGTCGTCCGGTCGCCACCGTATGCGTGCAAAAAGCGATATTTCGTGGCACTTCGGTGGCAGTCGTGCCAATTGCGGCTTTGAACCACTGACGGTGATCGTCGATAAACGTTATCAACGCAACGGGCACACCAAACAAATTTGCAGCGAGTTTGGTGATTCTATCGAACGAATATTCTGGTTCTGTGTCGAGGATATTAAACGCGTGGAGGGTCGCCAAGCGCAATTTCTCGTTGTCATTCCATATCGCCGGGACATTTTCGATAAGCACTGTGGCGCCCTTCTTTGACGGAGCAGATCAACGCATCTCGGCGGGAATAAGCTGACCTCGGGTTGCGGTGCTATCGACCAAGCAGCCAGATCGCAAGGCTCTTGGCCCACAACGGCTCGGGCTCGTGCAGGACTTCGCACCGACCCCGCGCCGTTCCAAATCGCGACAACCGATTGCCACCCGCCCCCCTTCCCCGCTACACCTCCTGGCAATGGTCAGCCTCCTCAAGCCCTCCCGCCCTTCCGCCAAACATGGTTTCGCCTACCGCTTTGGCTGGTGGATTGGCCGGCTGATCATCTGGTTCGTGGTCGGCAGCTTTGCGCTGACGCTGCTCTACAAATTCGTGCCGGTGCCGGTCACGCTGACAATGGTGATGGACCCCAACGGCATCACCAAGGATTGGGAGCCGCTCAGCCGGATTGACCGCGACATGGTCGCCGCGGTGATCGCCGGCGAGGATGCCAAGTTCTGCGAACACAGCGGCTTTGACAGCGAAGCAATTGAAAAGGCGATCGAGCGCAACGCGCGTGGCGGCCGGATCCGCGGCGGCTCAACCATCAGCCAGCAGACCGCCAAGAATGTCTTCCTGTGGCAGGGTGGCGGCTATTTCCGCAAAGGTCTGGAAGCCTGGTTCACCGTGCTGATCGAGAATATCTGGGGCAAGCGGCGGATCATGGAGGTTTACCTCAATGTCGCAGAAACGGGCGTTGGCACCTATGGCGTCGCAGCAGGGGCACAGCGCTATTACAAGCATTCCGCCGCCAGGCTGACCCGGGTCGAAGCCGCGCGGATCGCCGCTGCGCTGCCTGCGCCCAAACGCCGCGCGGTCAACGGCGCGACCGGCTTCACCCGCCGTCACGGCAATACCATCGCCGCGCGCAGCGGAGTCGTTCGCAATGAAGCGCTGGACGCCTGCGTTTACAAGTAAGCGCCGAGGCCCAATGAAAAAGGGAGAGGCACCGCAGTGCCCCTCCCTAATTCATTCGGCCTGGATCGCGGAGATCAGAACTTGAAGACTGCCGTAGCGCTGATCGTGCGCGGCGCGCCGATCTGGACGAAGCCGGGGCTGCCATAACTAGCGACCCCAGTTGCCTTGGTGAAAGTTGCCGACTGAGACAGCCCGCCGCCAAACCCGCCGACATAGAAGGTGTTGGTGAGATTATACACGTTGAGCTGCAGATAGGTACCGTCGGTCAGGCCAAGGAAGTCAAGCTTCAGGCGAGCATCAAGGTTGAGCAACCAATAAGCCGGAGCCGTGGCGCCATAGATCTGGCCAGTGGCAGCGATCTGCGCCGGGGTCAGCGCGGGTGCCGTCCCGGTGCCGGTGGTGGCACCAACCGGGATGAACGAACCCTGGAAGGTCGGCAGATTGGTATCGAAGATGAAGCGTTCGCCAGTGCGCTTTGCGGTCAGGCCGATATCGAGCGGGCCGAGCGCACCGCGCACCGTGCCGCCAAAGGTGTACTTGGCTGCACCCGATTCGCGCTTGCCAGCGGTCGCTGCATAGATCGGTGTACCAGTAGTGGCGCCTGGCTGGATCGTATTCTCGCCGATCGCGACGTTGTCCTTGATTTCCGACTTCAGCACACTGCCGAACGCATAGAAAGTCAGTTGTTCGACCGGCTGGAACGCAACGTAGCCATCAATGCCATACTTCTTCACATTGCCCAGGTTCCGGTAGACGTTCTGGTCCAGTTCGGGATCATAGGCCGAGGCCAGCCGATTATGGAACTGGTTGTAGAAGCCCGAGAACGAGCCCTGAATCCGGGCCGAACGATAGCGCAGGCCCACGTCGAAGTTGTCGGTGGTTTCAGGTGCTGGTTTAGCCCGGGCATTGTCTGGGGCAAAGAAGAAGGCATTGTACAGATTGTCGGTGCCGGGAACCGAAAGCCCCTGCGAGAAATTCCCGAACAGGCTGAGGTTTTCCATCACCTCAAAGGTAAGGCCAACATTTGGCAGCGCTTTGCTATAGTTGTAAATCCGCTGCTGCGGTCCCTGCACGGTTGGATTGGCAACTGCATAAGCCGCGTTCAGGTTCGCGGTCTGGCTGAAGCAATCAACATTGCCGCCCGCCGAAGTGGCGAAGCAGTTGTTGTTGAGGTTGCGGCGGAAGAAGGGAACGCGCAAACCGGCGGTCACCACAAGTTTGTCGTCCATAAACTCACCGCGATACTCGCCGGAAATCTGGTGGAGGATCGCATAGGACAGGCGGTCGCGCTTCTGGATCGAGAAACCGCCTGCGGTCTGCACCGGGTTGTTGATCGGGAACACGTCGAACGGCTCACCATCGGTCCGAAGCTGACCGGCCTCACCCGTCTGGCGATGACGCGCGCGGTCATAGGTGTACGACAGACGCAGCGTATTGGTATCATTCAATTCCCAGCGCAAACCAGCGATCACACCGATCCGGTGGGTCTGGGTCTGGCTCGGCGCCATCAGAATCACCTGATCGAGCAAGTCGCCATCGCCATTAAGGTCTTTGCCGAAGAAATAGCTGCCTCCGATGAAACCCGTGCCGGCCGGAATGGTGCCGACCGCCCGTGTGCCTTCACGTCCCGTCACCGTGCCGCCGCCATTGGCCTTGACGTATTGATAACTCGGATCGACCGTCAGGGTCAGGCTGTTGGACAGGCTGAAGCGCGACGATCCGCGGATGTTCCCGGTATTTGAAGGATTGTAGCGACGATCGAATTCGGTGCCGCAGCTGTTGGTCGCGTCGGCAACACCAGCTTGGGGAACGTCGGTCTGGCAGGGGAACTTGATGTTGTACTTGCGCTCATCGGCGTTGGTTGGAAAGCGATTGGACGAACCCGAGCCGACGACCCGCGGTGCCAGATTGGTCAGGCTCTGCGTCAGATCGGTGCGCAGCGGCAGCGAGCCGAAGAAGTTGTTGCGGTTCTGGTTATAGTGGCCGGCAACCGCGATAAAATCGTTGCCGCCCAGCGGCTGATAGATCTTCGCGTTGTACTGCTGCTTACTGATCTTCCCGTAATTATTGAACGGGTTGTCGTTCTTGGTGCGGCTGGCGGAAAACCACGCGCGCAGGCCGGAGGCATTCATGTCACCGGTTTCGATCTTGGCGAACAGGCGGAAGAAATCGAACTGGCCGAGCGATTCCGAAACCATCACGCCGAAATCTCGGCTGGGTGTTAGCGTGCGGAGGTTGACCGTTCCACCCGCTGCCGAGGCAGTCGGGCTGTCGACATCGGTTGTGCCTAGATTGACGTTGACTTGCTCGATCAGTTCCGGATCGATCTGCTGGTTTGAGAAAATTGCATAGCTGCCCGAATCGTTGAGTGGAACGCCATCGAAGGTCAGGCTGACGCGGTCCGACGAGAAGCCACGGATGTTGAGCGTTCCGCCCGACGAGCCATAAGCATCGTTGTTCTGGAAGTTGACACCGGGGATCTGGTTGATCGTATCGAGCACGGTCTGACCGGGGTTCTGGTGAGCAAGGTTTTCCTGGGTCAACACAGCCTTCGCCTTGGCTGTATCGGGTGCCGAAACGCCGCCAACCTGCTGGGTAGCGCGCGAACCCGAAACAACGATTTCCTTTTCGAAATCGATCGAGCCGGTTGACTGGGCATAGGCCGGCGCGCTGAGCGCGGAGGCTCCAATGGCCAGCAAGCTGGCGGCGGCGGTCAAGGCAGAATTGAGACGCATGGCGGAAGTGACCCCTTATTGGACGACGGCGATATTATGGACATTGCGCATCCCGAATCGCCAAGTGACGCGCGTTGGCTGTGCTCTTACAGAGCGGCAAGCGCTTGCTAAATACCAAGTATGACTGCGGTGAGACAGGTTCAGAGCGAGGTGAGGAAGTTAACCAAAGGCTGGAATGAAAATGGCGCAGATTTTGCTCTTTTTGTAATTATCCTGCGAAAATGGCGATGAATCGCGTAATCTGGCTATTTTCTCCACACGGCTGGCGTGGTCGATTGTTGCTGCACTGCGGCAGTTGTGCAACGCTTGCGGCTTGAGGGAATTACATGAGCGGCGCGCATCATCACTCGCATGGCAATCACGGCCACCACCATGCCGCGCCAGCCCGCGTTGGCCATGGTATGGCCTTTGCTGTGGCGGTTACGCTCAATACAGGATTCGTGGTGACCGAGGTGGTGGCGGGTCTTGCCAGCGGTTCGATGGCGCTGCTGGCCGATGCCGGTCACAATTTTGGGGATGTCCTGTCGCTGCTACTCGCCTGGGGCGCCAGCATTCTTGCGGCGC
>JBKJTN010000141.1:0-3928 GCA_046590275.1 Novosphingobium sp. | reverse complement strand
ACCATCGCGGCGCTGAGGACGCGGTCGCGGCGGTTGAAGCGGCAGAAGAATATCGGGATGATCGTGGTCGATTACCTCCAGCTGCTCCAGGGTTCGGGCCGTGCCAATGACAACCGGGTCAATGAAATCTCGGAAATCAGCCGGGGTCTCAAGACCCTCGCCAAGGAACTCAGCGTTCCGGTGATTGCGCTGTCGCAGCTTTCCCGAGCGGTGGAGCAGCGCGAGGACAAGCGCCCGATGCTGTCGGATTTGCGCGAATCGGGCTCGATCGAGCAGGACGCGGATATGGTCTGGTTCGTGTTCCGCGAGGATTACTACGTCGCCTCGCGCGAACCCAAACGCCCGGTCGATGGCGATGATGCCAAGACCCATGAACAGCACGCCACCTGGGCCGCCGACATGGAGCGGGTCTATGGCCTGGCCGAACTGATCGTCTCGAAACAGCGTCACGGCTCAACCGGCAAGGTCCGGCTGCGGTTTGAACCGCGGATCACAAGGTTCAGCGATCTGGCCGATGATGCACTGGGCGCGAACAGCTATGAATGATCGGGTGATTCGCGAATCCCGATTTTCTTGACTTTCCGGCCTCTACTCCCTAGCTGGCCCCTTTCCCGCAGATTCTAGCTTGTGGAGTGCCCTATGGCGCGCGTTACCGTCGAAGATTGTGTCGACAAGATTCCCAACCGGTTCGACTTGGTCCTGCTTGCGGCGCAGCGCGCGCGAGAGATTTCAGGCGGCGCGGAGCTGACTATCGAGCGGGACCGTGACAAGAACCCGGTCGTCGCGCTGCGCGAAATCGCTGATGAGACTGTCAACCCAGTATTCCTCAAGGAAACACTGGTCGGCTCACTCCAGCGCGTCCTGCCAGAGGATGATGATCAGGTCGATGACATCGGCTCGCTTAGCCAGTCGGCCGAAGCGCTGCGGATCACCGCCGCGGCACCGGTCCGCAACACCTCGATCGGCGGCGATTACGAAGGCTGATTCAGGCGCAACCAGTTGCAAAAAGGGCCCGCGTTCCAATCGGAACGCGAGCCCTTTTTTATTTATGGGCCAGTTCGGATCAGCGGCATGGCCAGGTTCGGATAAACAGATCTGCCATCGCGGTCCTGAGGCTGACGTGGCCGCGATGTTCGACCGGGTAGGTCCGCAGGTGAGCAAGCAGCGTGTTGGAGTTGACCGGAGCCGGCTGCGGCGGGCAGCTGCTCGGCTTGCCAGCCGAGCGCTCCTCATTCAACCGGAGGCGATAGGCCTTTCCCGCCGCTTGGCCTTCCGCTTGCAGCAGCTTGTAGTCGGATGAGAACAGCGCCATCGCCCCCTTGGCGCGCAGGGCATCGGCCTTGGCGAGGAAGCTGGCGACATTGATGTCACCGGGCGCAGCGAACGCCGGGGTGGCTGCCAGCAGCGGCATGACCATGGCGAATATCCGAAATTTCATAAGTGGTTCTCTCTGGGGGCAAGCGGTGCGTCCATTTGGCCGCTAGCACATTTCATCACGATGAACCAATTGTGCCGCGTTGACAGTACGCTATGCTTGGCAACTACGCGCAGGAGGTGGGCACAATGAACGGCGGCGAACTGATCGGCGATATCGCGCAAGGGACGCTGGTCGCCCGGGCTGTCGAGCCAAATCATGGTGAAGCAGTTCAAGATGGCCACGCCCGCGAAAGCGCCTGTCTCAATTGCGGGACACCGCTGATCGGCAGCCATTGCCATAATTGCGGGCAGGCGGCCCATGTCCACAAGACCATCGGAGCCTTCTTTCACGATCTGCTCCATGGGGTATTCCACTTCGAGGGCAAGATCTGGCACACCTTGCCAATGCTGGCGTGGCGGCCCGGCAGGCTGACCCGTGAATATATCGACGGGCGCCGCGCCAGTTATATCTCGCCGATCGCGCTGTTTCTGTTCGTGGTGTTCCTGACTTTTGCGATGTTCAACCTGGCTAGCGGACCGGGCAATTTCGCCAATAACGATGTCGTGGTCAAATTGGGAGCCGAGCAGGCGGAGATCGATACGCAAGCCAATATCATCAGGCTTGAAGAGGAGCTTGCCAAGGCAGAGGCGGCGGGAGATCAGACCGGCGCGCTAGAGGGCCAGCTGGCTGGCGCGCGAGCCGCGCTTGAAGGAATCCGCGCGGCCAAGAACGGCAAGTTACCCGAAAAAATCGCCACTTCTGACAATCCGGCAGAACAAAATATTGCGAATAAGGTCAATGATGTCTGGCAAAAGGCGAAGGCAAACCCCGAGCTTGCGCTCTTCAAGCTACAATCGAGCGCTTATAAATACAGCTGGCTGCTGATCCCGATCAGCGTGCCGTTCGTGTGGCTGCTGTTCCCGTTTCGGCGGCGCTTTCACCTGTATGATCACACGGTGTTCGTGACCTATTCGCTCAGCTTCATGCTGTTGTTGCTATCGGCTGCCAGCCTTGCATCGATGTGGAACGTTGTGGCACTGCCTGGGCTGCTGGTGCTTTACGCGCCGTTCCACATGTACCGCCAGCTGCGCGGTACATATGACACGCCAGGTCGGGGCGCGCTGTGGCGCACGGCAGTGCTACTGATCTTCGCAGCGATTGCGCTGACGCTGTTTGCGGTCTCGATCCTGGCGCTGACCGTTACCGGCTAAGCGTCAGGCCCCCTGCGGCGCGGTGTCGCCGCTGAAGCGCTTGCCGGCCTTGGGAATGGCTGACCCGCGCACCGCTGAAGGAAGCGCCGGGCCAGCCGGCTTGTCTGGCCGGTCGATCTTGCCGTCTTCCAGCAGTTGCCTGATATCCTCGCCGCTCAGCGTCTCATATTCGAGCAGCGCCTGAGCCAGCATATGGAGCTTGGCTTCCTCGGCCTTGAGAATCGAAGTCGCCCGGTCATGCGCGCCATCGACAAGGCTGCGGATCTCGCTGTCGATCAGCTTGCTGGTTTCATCAGACATCATCACCCGCTGATTGGCGCCGTAGCCAAGATAGCCCTCGCCCTGCTCTTCATATTGGAGCGGGCCAAGCTTGTCCGACATGCCCCATTTGGTGACCATGTTGCGGGCAAGACCAGTGGCATACTGGATATCGGAAGAGGCGCCGGACGAGACCTTGTCGTAGCCGAAGATCAGTTCCTCCGCGACGCGGCCGCCCATGCTGACCGAGAGGTTCGCATGCATCTTGTCGCGGTGGTAGGAGTAGCTGTCTCGCTCGGGCAAGCGCATCACCATGCCCAATGCCCGGCCGCGCGGGATGATCGTCGCTTTGTGGATCGGATCAGACGCCGGCTCGTTGACCGAGACGATTGCGTGGCCGGCCTCGTGATAGGCGGTCATCTTCTTCTCGTCCTCGGTCATCACCATCGAGCGGCGTTCGGCGCCCATCATGACTTTGTCCTTGGCGTCCTCGAACTCCTGCATGGCCACCAGCCGCTTGTTGCGGCGTGCCGCCAGCAGTGCCGCCTCGTTGACCAGATTGGCCAAATCCGCGCCGGTAAAGCCCGGGGTGCCCCGGGCGATGGTGCGGGTCAGCACATCGGGGGCGAGCGGCACCTTCTTCATGTGGACGGCGAGAATCTTTTCGCGGCCTTCGATATCGGGGATCGGCACCACCACCTGGCGGTCAAACCGGCCGGGGCGCAGAAGGGCGGGATCGAGTACATCGGGCCGGTTGGTGGCGGCGATGATGATGATGCCCTCATTGGCCTCAAACCCGTCCATCTCGACCAAGAGCTGGTTCAGCGTCTGCTCGTCGAGATGGACGGCTTCGACGCCAATGAAGGCATCATCATCGTCGCGGCGACCAACCGCCCCGACGTGCTCGATCCGGCGCTGCTGCGTCCGGGCCGCTTCGACCGTCATATCTACGTCAGCCTGCCCGATATCGCCGGCCGCGAACAGATCCTGCACGTCCACGCCGGCAAGGTGAAGATGGGTGGCGACAGCGACCTGTCGATCA
>JBKJTN010000117.1:0-8232 GCA_046590275.1 Novosphingobium sp. | reverse complement strand
ATGGAGGCGGACTTTACGTCGCGCGCATTGCTCAACGCGGGCGAGCGGCGGCTGCTGGTGCATCTCGACAAGATCCTCGCCGAAGATGCCCCCGGCTGGCGCGCGATGGGGCAGGTTTCGCTGGGCGAGATCCTCGCCAGCGAGGACAAGGACGCCTATTTCGCGATCAATTCCAAACGGGTCGATCTGCTGATCGTCGATGCCGAATGTCGCCCGCTCCATGCGGTCGAGTTCCAGGGCAAGGGCCATCATCAGGGCACGGCAGCAGCGCGCGATGCAATCAAGAAGGAAGCGCTGCGCCGCGCCGGGATCGGCTATGGCGAGGTGGTCAGCGGCGATACGCCCGCGCAGGTGCGGGAAATGGTGCGAAGGCTGGTGGGGCGCGGCTAGGCCAAACGAAATTCGTCCTCGGCTCGATGGCCGACCCGCGCTGAAACCAACTGGATCTGCTCGACCACCTGATCGATGACCGCGCGAATATGCGGCTGGCTACGCGCGGCCCGGGTGGTGACCATCCAGCAGGCGGTCGAAAGCTCCTCGATCGGCGGCATCAGCCGGACCAGATCGCGCAGATCATCGCCCATGATGGACGGCAGCAGCGCGGCGCCGATGCCAGCGCGCGTACCGGCGACAAGGCCCGACAGCGAATTAACCCGGTGGACGATCCGCCCATCGGGCACATTCATTTCAATCCAGCGACTGAACCTGCCCGTGCGATCGACCGAGTCGCTGATAATCGGGTAGCGGGCGATCCCGGCGTGATCGACCGGGCGACCTAGTTTCGCCACGAGTTCACGCTTGGCGTAAAAGGTCTCCTCAAGCGCGACCAGATGCCGCACGATCAGCGATTCCTGATCAGGCATAGGTCCGAACCGGATCGCAACATCGGCCTCGCCCCGGGCAAGGTCGAGATTGGCGTCGGTGGCGATCACTTCCACTTCGATATCGGGAAATCGTTCGCTCAGCGTGCGAAGCGCCGGGATCACCCAGCTGTTGGCCGCCGATTCAACCGTTGTCAGCCGCACTCGCCCCGAAATCCGGCGGGTTTCCGCGCCAACGGCATGGCCAAATCGGTCAACCTCAAGCTCGACCGCTTCGGCCAGCGGCAGTAAGGCTCCGCCCCGCGCGGTAAGGCTGTAGCCCGAAGCCTGATGCGTGAAAAGCTGCACGCCAAGCTGCGCTTCGAGTTCGGTCAGCCGGCGCGAGACGGTGGCCTGGCTGACCCGCATCTGCCGCGAGGCTGCCAGCGTGCTGCCGGTGCGGGCGACCATCAGAAAGAAACGCAAGTCATTCCAGTTGAACATTGCCGGTCTCCTGGATTTGTCCATCAGTCGGCTGAAGTGAACCGTCGCGTTATGCAGTATTGCATAGCCACGGTGCAAGAACAGTGTTCCTGCGTGGCCGCCAAGCTGGGGTATCAAGCTTCCATCAGGCGAGCAGCAACCAGCCCGCCACAACCCGAATGGAGATTTGAAATGACCGTAACCCGCACCCGCATCAATGCAGCCGTTGCTGCTATCATCGCCACTGGTTTCAGCTTTGCCTTCGTCATGCTGACGATGCCGGTTTCAGCCATTGTCGCACTGGGAGCGACCGCCTGATCCCCCGTCCCCGTCCCCCAGCGCAAAACAGATCGGCCCGGCAAGCGACTTGCCGGGCCGATTTTATTGGCGCTCTGCATCTGTTCAGGTGCGGCGCAGTGAGGGGCTACTCAAAACCACCACCGTAACCCCGCCCCCCAGCCTCACGGGCAATTGGCATAGGGCGGCGGACCGACCGCGGAGAGCGAGCGGTTGAGGAGTTGAAGCCGGTACGTGGCAAGCACCGTGTTGGTTTGCGAGTAGGTCGGGTCGGTGGAATTGCCCCACAGGTAGAAGATATCCCCGGCACTTGGCGTCAGGGTCGCATTGGGATCGCCTTGCACGCTTTTCCAGGTCGCCTGCGAGACTGGGGTAGTGAACAGCGAGGGATCGATCACCATCTCCACCGTATGACACCACCACCACCTGCGCCGCCGCACGCACAGCGTCGGCGCGACATGCCAGTTCCAATAAACGGCGCAGCCCGGGTTGTTCCTGGTCGGCGTGTGCAGCGAGCCCTGGATCCACACCTTTTTCGGGTCAAGGCCCATGGCGACCATCAGCCGCCGCATCTCATGGGCGCGGCCCCAGCAGCCATCATCGGGGTACATGAACGGAATGCAGGGCGGCACCACCGTCAGCGGGCCGCAGCTGGTTGCGCTCATCGCGTTGAACACCTGCTGCGCCTTAGTCATGGAGATACAGCCAAACCAGCGCCACGGCCAGAAGCACCAGCGCCACAGCCACCACCGCCTGAACCATTCGAACAGGTCCCTGAACCAGTTCTTTTCATATGGCGGAAACTTTGGCTTCGGCCAGTCTGGCAGCGGCCCGTCATCCGGGCCGGGCATAAAATCCCGGATATCGAGAATGTCATTCGCATCGTCGAAGGTGACAATGACCGGCTTTTTCGCTTCCAGCGCTGTGCGGACTTGCTTTTCCAGATCGGCAAAATCGGGCTGATCGCGGCTGAGCCGATAGCGCGCATGGGAATATTCAAGCTCGACGTCATAGCCCGTGTCAGTCGGGCGGATATCGAATACCCGGCCGATATGCGGAATAAGCAGCCGGTCAATCGCGCCGCTTCCCGGATCAACCTCAAGATAAACCGGGAGTTTTTGCCGGGCGAGACCGTCGAGCACCTGGGCAAAGCCTGCTGAGCGGGGATTATCCGCCGACAGCGGCACCCGCCGACCATCATCAAGCTCGACATGAAGTCCCGCCTCGCTGCGCAGGATTTCGTTGGCGGAACGTTCCAGCGGTGGATCGAGACGGATCCGCTGCGAAACAAACGCGTTTGGATTTGGCATAGCCCACCTCCTGTCTGGTCAAGATACTACCTGATGCAGGGGTCGGAGTCTAACGTGAATTGCGGATGGTTACTTTGGAATATCCCTACCTAACCCGGTCCATCAAAATAACGGTCTGCCATCGATAGTTAGGAAAGGCTGTGGATAGCCTATGGTTAAGGTTCGTCTTACCAAGTCCGTTTGGCGGAGTGTGCGGGAACAACTGATCGGGTATTTCTTCAGAGGTGTGACGGCTCGCGGGTTGGATTTAGGGGTTGTTGCAGATGTCACGGTAAATCCGTAACTGGACCCGCGCAACCCAAGGACCCGAACTCGAAGCCCGCGAGGCGTTTTACAAGCAGGTGGATGCGCTGGTGGATGCGGGCGGGTGAGAGGTCCTGGGAACGGGGCCTCAAGCCCTCATCTCCCCCTCAGCACCTCTGCACGCATCATTTGCACAGCATAGGGCCGGGCGACGCCGCGCAGCAGCCGGGCTTGGACCGCCGGGTCACCGGCGATCAGGGCGTTGGCTTCGGTCTGGTTTTTCGCTCGCAACAGAATCAGGCCGGCGTCATCGCCGAGCGGGCCGGCGCTGGCGACGTGGCCCAGTTCAAAAAGTTGGCGCCAGTAGCGCTGGTGTTCGGGGAGGTCCGCCCCCTTGAACGGCTGGCCTCGCTTCCACGCCGGACCCGGGCCGAGCACCGCCCCGAACAGACGGCCCTTGGCAACTGGAACCGCCATTTCGGCTTTGGCCGCGGGTTTCTCTCTCTCGGCCAGGGCTGGCGCAGCGCAAATCAAGCCAAGGGCGAACGCGGCGCTGAGGGCGCGGATGAAGGTGTGCGGCATGGGGTAATGCCTTGCCCCAAGGTTTTACCCAATGCGCGGACCAAGCGCCATGCTGTGCATCAGGCGCGATGGCAGACTATTGTGCCGGCAGATATACCTCCCTGCCCTTCTTCGCGAACAACGCTCACATCTCGGCCATTACGGCCCCGGAAACTACGGTGACGGCTGCAGCCGCTCCAACTGGCGCATCCGGAGCAGCAGATACCCTGCAAAGCCCACCGCGACTCCGGGCACGATGCCAAGCAGTGCGAAAATCCAGCCGTGGCGCACGCCTTTGGTCTTGGCCTCAAAGACGATCCATGCCGTCAGGATCACCCAGCAGGCGAGCGTATCGGCTGCATAGCCGCTGGCATAGGGGTTGACGAAACCGGCGGCGAAGGCGCCGATAACGTCGGGGTTCGCGATCATCGGCGGAATGCACCACAGCGCGAACAGCGCGGTGAACACCGCCGCCGCCGCGATGATGGTGGCCTTGAACAGCGGTTCGGTCATGCTCTCACCCCTCAATCATGCTCCCGGTCGCCCTGACCCATATACAGCTCGCGCCCGGTCTCGTCATAAACCTTGCTCATTTCGGCCATGCCGGCTTCGGCTTCTTCGGCTTCAACGAAGGTTTCGGCGCTCTGGTTTTGAAGGCGGGCAAACTCGCGCACTTCCTGGCTGATCTGCATCGAGCAGAACTTGGGTCCGCACATCGAGCAGAAATGTGCGGTTTTGGCGCCTTCGGCAGGCAGCGTCTGGTCGTGGTATTGCTCCGCCGTGTCCGGGTCGAGCGACAGGTTGAACTGGTCGCGCCAGCGGAAGTCAAAGCGCGAACGGCTGAGCGCATCGTCGCGCAGTTTGGCTGCCGGGTGTCCCTTGGCCAAGTCGGCGGCGTGGGCCGCCAGCTTGTAGGTGACGACGCCGACTTTGACATCGTCGCGGTCTGGCAGGCCGAGGTGTTCCTTGGGCGTCACGTAACACAGCATCGCAGTGCCGAACCAGCCGATCATCGCAGCGCCGATCCCACTGGTGATGTGATCGTAACCCGGCGCGATGTCGGTCACCAATGGCCCAAGCGTGTAGAACGGGGCTTCGCCGCACACCGCCAGCTGCTTGTCCATGTTCTCCTTGATCTTGTGCAGGGGGACATGGCCGGGCCCTTCGATCATCACCTGGACGTCCTGCGCCCAGGCGCGCTTGGTCAGCTCGCCAAGCGTGTAAAGCTCGGCGAACTGGGCCTCGTCATTGGCATCGGCGATTGACCCGGGGCGCAGGCCATCGCCCAGCGAATAGGCGATGTCATAGGCCTTCATGATCTCGGTGATCTCGTCAAACCGCTCGTACAGGAAGCTCTCCTTGTGGTGGGAGAGGCACCATTTGGCCATGATGCTGCCGCCCCGGCTGACGATCCCGGTAACGCGCTTGGCCGCTAGCGGCACATAGGCTAAGCGCACTCCGGCGTGGATCGTGAAGTAATCGACGCCCTGTTCGGCCTGTTCGATCAGCGTATCGCGGAAAATCTCCCAGGTCAGATCCTCGGCCACGCCGCCGACTTTCTCCAGCGCCTGATAGATCGGCACGGTGCCGATCGGGACGGGCGAGTTGCGGACGATCCATTCGCGGGTGTCGTGGATGTTGCGGCCGGTGGAAAGGTCCATCACCGTGTCCGCGCCCCAGCGAATCGACCAGACCAGCTTGTCGACCTCTTGCGCGACATCGCTGGCAACCGCCGAGTTGCCGATATTGGCGTTGATCTTGACCAGGAAATTGCGGCCGATCGCCATCGGCTCACACTCAGGGTGGTTGACGTTGCTGGGGATGATCGCCCGGCCGCGCGCCACTTCGTCGCGGACGAATTCGGGGGTGACGTGATCGGGGATGCTCGCGCCCCAATCCTGTCCGTCGCGGATATGGCCTGCAATCGCGGCGCGACCGATGTTTTCACGGACCGCGACATATTCCATCTCGGGCGTGATGATGCCTTGCCGCGCGTAATACATCTGGCTGAGGTTGGCGCCGGCCTTGGCGCGCAACGGACGGCGCAGCGCGGCCGGGAACGCGGGCACGCCGCCCGACCGGTCTGGCCCCAGCTGGCCGTTATCCTCAGGGCGAACATCGCGCGGGGCATATTCCTCCACATCGCCGCGGGCGAGTTGCCAATCGCGGCGGATCATCGGCAGGCCAGCGGCAATATCGATCAATGCTGCTGGATCGGTGTAGGGCCCGGAGGTGTCATAGACATTGAGCGGCGGTTCCCCGCAGGAGGGCTCCAGATCAATCGCTCGCATTGCCACCTTGAGCGGCCCGACGTGGATCTTGCGGCTGCCCCGGATCGGCCCGGTGGTGACGCCAATCTCTAGCTTGGAATTAATGTCGGCCATATGCGCTCCTGTAGGCAGAAGGCGGAGCGGCTGCTTTGACCGGCCCTCCCTCCGCCCGTGCTAACGGGTTCAGGTTCAACGGGTCGGGCGGCGTAACCCGCCCCTCTCAGTCACACGACTCCCCGGGGATGGCGCACCATAGACCGCGCGCACGGGCGAGGCAAAGCACGAATGTTCAGGCGATCAGGATAAACAGCGCCACGCCGATCACCATGGCGGCAAAGGATGTCCGGGCAATGTCCACGCGCCCCGCCAGCCAGCGCGAGATCGGCAGGCCCAGCACCGCGCCCAGCACGCCGCCAGCGACCAATGCCGCGAACAGCGCCCAGTCCACCAGCCCGGAAAAAGCATAGCTGGCACTGGTCGCGCTGCCGAACAGCGTCACCGAAAGCAGGCTTGAGGCCGACGCATTGGCGAGCGTCATACCGGTGGACGCCATCAGCCCCGGCGCGATCAGGAAGCCTCCGCCGATCCCGAAGAATCCGGCGGCAAACCCGGCAGCAAGGCCGACCGGGGCCAGCTTGAAAACCATCGGCCCGGTAAGGTGCACTGCCGGATCGCCGGCTGATTTCCGGGGGATCAGCATCGAGACGGCAATCGCGATCATCGCCAGGGCAAACCAGTTGAGCAGCGTCTTGCCATCGATCAGCTGGCCGACATACGCGCCCGCCAAAGCCCCGCCGAGGCCGGCCAGCCCGAACACCGTCGCGCAGGGCCACTTGACCGCGCCGGCGCGGGCCTGCGCCACGAGCCCGGTCAGCGCGTTGACCGCGACCGCCGCCGCCGAGGTGCCGATCGCCAGATGGGTGTCTGCCACGCCGACCACATAGATCAGCCACGGCGTTGCCAGCACCGAACCGCCGCCGCCGAATACGGTCAGCAGCAGCCCGATCAGCACACCGCCCAGCGCGGCGAGGAGGAGTGCTTCGCTCATCGCCGCACGGTGCCTCTCGCATAAACCAGCAGCAAGGCACCGAGGATCGCAACGTTCTTCAGCAATGGACCGATATGTCCCGGGGCGAGGTGAATCGACAAGGTAATCGGCACGAGCGTGACAAACAGCACGAGCGCCGAGAGTCTTTGTAACAAGCCAAACATCAACAACAGGCCGAACAGCACGAAGATGCCGCCGCTCAACCAGAGCAGCACGGCCGGATCGCCAAACAGGGCAACCTGGTCGCGCCACGGCGATTCGCCAATTCGTTCAAGCATTTCCTCAAGCTGGAAGAAGTGACCGAGACCGCCGGCGATAAATATCAGGCTCAGCGACCAGCGGAAAATGGCGCCCGCCCAATGCTCAAGCGCTGCGGGCAGCCAAAGCCCCTGATCAATCCGGCGCAGCAGCCCCAAGCGGCGCGTGGCAGAATTGTGCACCTCAGGCGGCCCCGGCCCGGTTCCACGGGGCCAGCATCAGCAGCCGGGCCATGCCGCAGAAGCCGGTTACGCCAGCGAAGGTCAGCCCGGCGCCGACCAAGGCGGCAAGGGCGAACCACGCCGGTGCTGCGAACCAGCCGAGCACAACGCCCATCAACACCAGCGAGCCGGCTGCGATCTGCACCTGGCGCATGATTTCGAGCGGTGCTTTCGAGTCCACCGCAAGCGGCAGACCGGCTTTGGCCCAGCCATCGATGCCGCCTTCGAGAACAAAAGCCTGACCCGAAACGCGCGCGGCGAGGCGGTCACAGGCGCCCGCGGTGCGCATGCCCGAGCGGCAGGTAAAGATCACGTCGCGCCCGGCCGCGACCTGCAGATGCGCAGCTTCCCAGCCGGACAGCGGCTGCGACAAGGCGCCTGGCACATGGCGGCGGGCAAATTCATCGGCTTCGCGAATATCGACCAGCACGGCCGCGCCGGTGGCGATACGATCATGCGCGGCCTGGGGCGATAGCGGGGTGAGTGTGGCAGTCATGGGGTTTCCTCCGGGGGGCAGAACAGCTCGGCCAGCGTGGCGATAATCTGCAAAGCGGCCGGATCGACAATGCGGTAATGGATCGCCTGGCGATCGCGCCTCGGTCTCTCGCAATCGGCCCTGTCGCAGCATCTTGCACTGCTTCGCCAAGAGGGCATTGTCGCCACCCGGCGCGATCGCCAGGCGATCCATTACCGCATTGTCGATCCGGCCGCTTTGCAGATTATCGCCACGCTGGCCGAGCT
>JBKJTN010000108.1:0-12314 GCA_046590275.1 Novosphingobium sp. | reverse complement strand
GTGGCGGTGCAGGTGCTGCTGCGGGTGTGGGGGTGGGGGTGGGTGGGGGTGTGGGTGTGGGTGTGGGCGCAGCCACCACAACGCTGGCCGGCGGCGTAGTGCGGCGGCTGTGCCGTTCCAATAGGGTGCGCTGTGCTTCATCGACAAACCGGTCGAGCGGCAATGTTTCAGAGGCGAAATTGATTCTGACATTGCCAGTCACATCGGCCCGCAATTCCGTGTCGGACTGGGCATTGACGGCAACGGTGGAGACCGTTGTGATGGCGGTTTCATTGCCCCGCGCGCCCCATTGCGAACCACCAGTTTGCGGATCGTTCGACGTGGCGTACTGGACGGCGGCGCGATCGGCTGCGGCAGCGCGAAACTTGAGTCCCGCACTGATTGTGCCGTCTTTTACGATCACCCTCTGCATCCCCAGCAGGACCATCGTCGAAAGCGTTGCCAGCCTGGTTTGGGCGACCTTTTGCCGCGCGGCGGGCAAGACGCGCGCTTCAAGCAGTTCGGCCGATAGCGCCTCGCCCTCCGCACCAAATTCGCCGAGCCAGTCCGGGGCATCGCCTTCATCATCCGGCCCGCGCAACGGGGCCATGGTATAGCTTCCGCGATCCTCAACCAGCGTCACATCGCGCGGATACTGCTCCACCAGCCAAGCGCGGACCTGGCCTGATGTGACATTTTCGCTCGCAAATTGTTCGAGCGGTTTGGAGACGGCTGCAACCAGCTCGGCGAAACCCTCAACCTGGCGAATTGAACTATCGACGATCGCGTCATAGGTTCCATGCACCAGACTAGCGACAAAGGTCGGGAACGCGATTTCATCCATTAGCGCCCCGGCCCGTCTGCCCAGTGCATCGGTGGCCTTTTCCTTAGGAGCAGCGGGCGGCCCAGATGGATCGCTGGGCAGACCAATCATCGGGCCGTCCTGGGGCATCTGGTCGCCGCCGCCGGACGATGCGATCTCACGCCCAAAGGCATCACGGGCCAGGGCAGACGCCACTGCGGCAGGGCCAGCTTTGCCCGGTGGCGGAGGAATCCGTGGGGTCATGGTCATGCTCCGCCTGCCCGGTTCAGGCGGTTACTGGCTCGCGAACCGGAACCGGCTGCGGCGCGGGAGCAACTGCGGCAGGCTGCGCTGCAGGAGCCTCGCTACTATCGCCGCCGTGCCGGGTCGCAGTCCGGCCATCGCCGCCCAGTGTAACCTCGCTCACTCCGATCTGGTCCGGTTGTCCTGCCAGGCTGAAGGTGGTGGTGACGCGCACCAACAGCACGGTGCGATCAGGAGTGCCCGATCCGGCAATGATGTCCGCACGCACCCCAGTGATCCAGCCATCGGCGACCGATCCGCCCGATGGAGCGACAGCGATTGCGCCCACCGCTGCGCCATCGAACTTCCAGTCGATCGAGACACCGGCCTGAACGCGTCCACCGGCAGAATCGATATATGGCCACTCGGTCAGCATCACCCGCTCGCCCGGGATCAGTGGCATCCCAGACCCGCCCGCCAGCGAATTGGCAGGGCGGATCATCCCGGGCAACTGGGCCAGATCGTAACTGCGCCCGCCATCGCTGGAAGTTGTCCGCATGATGGCGCCAGCCAGATCAACCGGTGCAGGCGTGATGACGATGGCTGGCTTGACCACTGCTTCATCGCCAAGTCCGCGCGACATCCCCCGCGCCAGTCCCTGCGCGTAGCCCGTCGCGCTGGCATTGCCACGATTGATGGTGTGGCCAAATGTCCCGCCGCTATGCGCCAGCTGGATTCGGTCAATGTTACCCGCAGCCTCAAACTCGGCGGTAAACGCATCATATGTCATGATGTATTGGCTACCGGTAGTATGGGTTTGGGCATAGGCACCCTGATTGCCCGGCGTCCCCACCACGCGATCCCATGGATCAGTGATCCGAACGTAATAATTGCCATTTTCGCGGTACATTCCGGTCACCACAATGGCGTGGATACCAGGCACATCGGCAGTGACCCAGACCGGTCCATTGGCTTCCAGAATGTCGCGGAAACCATCCGGAGTGTAGCAGGCGTTGGGATGAACCTGGAGGCCAACCGCATTGATGAAGGCACGTTTGTTGTCGGGGTGCAGTCCGCCTTGAAGCGAACTATCCATGCCGTTGCATTGGGCCAGCAACGCGGGCGAGACTGACTGATAATCGCGCCAGCCGAGTATCATCGCAGCGGCAGTCGCCCAGCAGCCGTTGTCGGTCGGCTGGGGAATCTTTTCGACCCCATCCCAGTTGATCGACCAGTCATCAGCACCCAGGCCAACCGCGCCGCCAACCGCGTCGACTACCGAACCAACCGCGCTGACCCCGGTCTGGACCGCATAGGCGGCAGTAACCAGTGCCATGTAACGCTCCCAATCCCAGGCGCCGTTGGGGCATGCGCTGTGGGTGGTGGTTGGATTGGCCTCGCTATGCCCGATAATCGTGGTGCGATCGGGGGTCAGATTGTATTTGCGGCACAGATGGGCAACTAACCCCGCCGAAGTTTGATATTCGATGTCAGTGGGCGGTGTGTAGGGTAAACGGGTCTCGCCATAAACGGCCCCGCCTTGCTCAACCGCGACGTGCTCTATCCCGATGCTGCGACGGTTCGCCGTGCGATTTCCGGCATGCCACGAGGTATCGGCTTCGGACACGAACTGGCGGACCGCACCCAGCTGATCGACCATGTAATGCGCGCTGGAATTGGCGTCCGGGCGGGTGAACCAGCTCCCCAGATACGGCGATTGGCGCGAGCTGGTGATGTGGATCACGATCCGGTCAAGCGCCTGTCCGGCCCTGCCCCGCGTGAAGGCGGGCGAGGGCATGACAATCGCATCGGGATATTCGGCGTCGGTCAGCGCCAGCGCAGATGCCGTTTGCGCGGGCGCGGTTGGATCGATCTCGTGGACCGGGCCGGAGATCTCGCCGTCTTCGGGATCGGTGGTGGTCGAGTATGCCCCGGCCAGGCCATGAGCTGCAGCACTGGCCCGCCGCGCAAGCGGGGTCCAGCTCGAATTGACGTCGATGTCACTTGAGCCAACCAGGGAACCCGGTCCCTTGCCCGCCGCGACCGGATCGTAGGTGTGAATGGCAACGCCATTGACGTAGAGTTCATGCGCCGGAAAACCGTCGTGGCCGCCAAACGCCCGCACTTCCAGTCCGGTCGCACAGGGCCGGATCAGCAGCGTTACATTTGCATCGATATCTGGCGACGGAGAAACCAGCGGGAGAGCTCCCGCAACCGTGATGGTAACTCCCGAGGCGCGTTCACTGCGAGCCATGGCTTCTCGGGTGAGCCCGACGATGCCGGAGCCAAATCCCACCGCTGCATCGAGGTTATCGCTGGTGGCACCGAGTGTGCCGTGGCGCGATGGTTCAAGACCGGCATGGCGATCGACCCACCAGTCAGGCTTGCCTTCGACGTGATAGGTATAGGTTGAATCATAGGCCTTCGAATCGCCCCATTGGCGCGAAACGATCCGCAAATTCGACAATGCGCCGTTGGCGGCAACGTCGACAAGCGCGGTAATATCTGCCCGGCTGGTTCCCTGATCATAGCTGAAGCCGCGATTATCGCCGCTGAAATCCTCGCCCGACGCGATCCCGAGTGGCAGGTCATAGCCGGAAGCTGGTCCCTTGATCAGCGGCGACGGAATGAATGTGCGATAGCGAATTTCGACCGTTTCAGTCCCGCCGTCCATCGCCCGGGCGTTTCCCAGCGACTGCGCGGCCGGCTGCGGCGCGCAAACTTGCTCGGTCACCAGCCGCATGAAGTGATCCCAGTCCCAATTGCCGGTCGGGCAGGCACCATGTGTGGTATTAGGATCGGCTTCATTGTGACCGATGATGGTGTTGCGATCGGCCGTCAGCCCGTATTTCTGGCAGAGATAGCTGACCAGCGCGGCGGATTCGCAATATTGCGTGTCGGTCGGTGGCAAAGCATTAAAATGCTGCATCGAGCCGTCACGGCGCGGATAATCTGCCCCGCCCGCTTTGATCGCGACATGTTCAATACCCACGCTGCGCCGGTTCGCGCCGCGCGCATGCCAGGCGGTGTCTGCCTCGCTTACAAACTGCACAATTTCACCGTCCTGCCCGACCAGATAATGTGCGCTGGCCTGCGCGCCGGCGTTACTGAAGGTGTTGACCGTGCTCGAAGTGGTCGGCGCATCGGTGATGTGAATCACAATCCGGTCGATCGCTGTTCCCGCGCGGCCAGTAGTGAAAGCCGGCGATGGGACGATCCGCGTGGTCCTGGGGTAATCCAGCGCTGTCAGGGCAAGCGCGCTGGCGGCGGCTGGAACAACCGCCTCGGTGTAGGTCCCTTCCTCGATTCCGCGAGTTTCCGGATCAATGCCGGAGTTTTCGCCCAGCCCCTGCGCGGTGGGGACGGATTCCGCAGTAGGTGCCGTCGCAACGGGCGCCTCGCTTTGCAGCGGCGGCAGCGGGCCGAAACCATCGTTGTACGGCGTCGGCGCGGCGGGCGCATTTGTTTCAGCGTTCGGCACCGCAGCAGGGATCGCACCTGCCGGAGTGGGCTGGGCGATCTTATCTCCGGCCCACTCCAACAATTTCGGCGGCGCGCCCATTCTGCCCCGTGTCGAAACAGGGAACATCCGCACCCGCCGCAGGGCCCGGTCGGAAAAACTGCTGAGCGAAACATACGGGCTCGCCTCGCCTGGTATCACGTCGATTCGCCAGTCCTGCCCGCCCGGAGCACTGGCGGTCGCCAGCGCGAAGTAAAGCCGGTTCGCGGCGATGAAACGTGCCAGCACCAGCGGCGGGACGGTATAGACCGCGCCGCCCGGGGGAACCAACAAGACGCCGTGTTCGCGGCTGGAAAAGAAATTATCCGATCGCCGCCCCTCAGCATTGCTGAACAGGGCAAGGTCACTGGCCAGCACCACTTCAGCGATGCGCGGGCCTTCAGGACTTTGCAGTGTAAAAGCCAGCATCGGATAGCGGTCGGTCACATCGAGCCGGCTCGGGCGGAGTGTAGCGGGCATGGAGTTCACCTTTCCTGTGAAACGGGATCTGCGCCGGTCGCAGCGGCGGCGCGGCGGCGGGCATCAAGGGCCCGTCGTTCGAAGTCATCAAGGCAAGTCAGATCAAGCAATTCACCCGCGCCGGAGGAAATGTCGGGAATCGGCTGGTTGGTAACTTCGAACTGCGCAATCGAGACGGCGAGGAGCTCGCTCAGCAGCTTGGCGTGGACCGGGCTGATTGCGATGCGGTTGGTAAAGCGGATTTCGCCCGACTGAGGTTCGACCTGTCCTGCATCAAGCAGGAATTCGAACGCATTGTGGCCCACCTCGAAGTAGTTGGCATAGCAGGCCAGCGGCGGCATCTCCGCCCCGCGCCGCGACCTGTTTGCAGGATATCCCGACTGTTGATGGTCCGCAGTGTCCACGCCAGCTCCCCGGCTCCGCCCGGTAGCGGGCATCCGGTTTAGCAGGAGCAAGCGCCGTGCCAGACCTCGGCATTCCAGGTATGTTATTAAATTGTATCTTTTATTCTGGATTCACCGGCAGACAAAGCTACGCGGATAAGTGTAACCTGTGACACTCTAACTGTCGCAAGTGTAACGCACGATGATCACGAACCGTGATCAAGACCTGTCGAGATCATATTTGACCAGTTTGCGATAGAGCGTCATCCGCGACCAATTCATTTCACGCGCGGCAGCCATCTTGTTCCAGTTCGTATCGCGCAGAACCGCCACCAGCTTTTCTCGCTCATCAAAGCCCGGACGCTCGGGCTCATGAAACAGGCGGCGGAAATTGAGCGGCAAGTCGGACAGATGGACTTTGCTATCCTGCGGCGGATCGACGAATATCGCCTCAACCATATTGCGTAACTCACGCACATTGCCGGGCCAATCATAGCGGTACAGGTGTTGCATAAGCTCGTTGTCGGGTCGCCCGACCCGCATCGCCAGGCGGCTGTTCTGCTGGGCAATGAAATGTTCGATGATCGGGCCGATGTCCTCCGGTCGCTCGCGCAGTGGAGGCAGCTCGATCCGCACAACGTTGAGCCGGTAATATAAGTCAGCGCGAAAGCTGCGCCGGGCAACCATCTCTTCAAGTTCAGCATTGGTGGCTGCAACTAGCCGGACGTCGATCTTACGTCGCTGGGTCGAGCCAACCGGGACCACCTCACGCTCTTCGAGAACACGCAGCAGCTTGATTTGACCGGCCTGCGACAGTTCGCCGATTTCATCGAGAAACAGAGTGCCGTGATCAGCTTCGGCAAAGCGCCCTGGAAAATCGCTTGTTGCACCCGTGAAAGCGCCGCGACGATGACCGAACAGTTCACTTTCCAGCAGAGTCTCGGGAATTGCGGCGCAGTTGACCGCGACGAACGGTGCACCTTTTCGAGGGCCGAGCTGATGGACCGCGTTTGCCACCCGTTCCTTTCCAGTCCCAGTCTCACCGGTAACCAGAACAGTGGCATCGCTGCAGGCAACCTTGGCGAGATAAGACTTGAGTTCGAGCATAACGGGGCTCGAGCCATATAGTCCATCACGCGTGTCGCCGCTTGCGAGCACCACAACCCTTCCCGCGGCAACGCTGCACGCAACCGTCCATTCTGACCGGCTCGAACGGCACAAGGAAGCGCCATCTGGACGGTACCTGAAGTCTCGATACGACCGAAGAGTCTGTTGACGGAAGCGATCTTGATTGAAACGCGACTCGCCTTTGGTTTGGCGAGACTAAGTCAAAGTTCGCGTGATGCGCAATAAATCATTTATCACATTGAAGCACGGAGCAGCGTGTTTTTTACACCGTCTACCGATAAATTATGGTAAACTACCAATAAACTAAGAAATTGCGAAATGTCTTTGTTAACTTTTTATTCTTTAAACAATTTGTGTATTCATATAAATACAAAATAAAATAGAAGAACTATTTTTACCATTCAATTTATTATTATTACAAATGCGAAAAACAATTAAACAGACGTTCACACTCAATAGGAAGTGATTATGACGCACTGATTTTGGCTAGTTTTTACGCTCGGCGAATTACATCGCAGTATTGTGTGAGGGCCTCGCAAGGTGTCCCGATAAGAGCGGATAATCTCGAAACCTTGCAGAACTCCTTAGCTTTTGGCGGATCAGCCTCGGCGCCAGCGTAGCGGTACAATGCGTCCATTGGCCCGCGCCTGCCACAGCAGCGCCACCCCAGCCAGCGTCGCCACCACCATCGCCACGGCCGATGCTTCCAGCCCGAATTCGCCGCCGGTCAGCCAGTCTGGTCCGGTCCTGCGGGTGATCAGCAGGCCGAGTGGCGCATCCCCGCCCGAAACCGGAACGCTGAATACCCAGCCCTGGGTGAAATTCCATGCTGCATGAATGCCGATTGCCAGCCACAGGCGCCGGGTCAGCAAATAGGCCGCGCCCAGCAGCACTCCAGCCTCGACCGCAATGGCAAAGGCAGCGAACCAGGTTGCGTCCGGGTTGAAGATATGGCCGGCGCCAAACAGCGCCGAGGTGATCGCCAGCGCGATCCAGGTGCCGGTCAGGCTTTCCAGATGGCGCAGCATCACGCCGCGGAACAGGACTTCCTCGAATGTGCCGCTGACGATTGCCATGGCCAGCATGCTCCAGATCTGGCCCGCACCGCGCACGCCGATGATCTCGAATCCGCCCAGCAACGCCACAATTCCGGTCATGAAGCTGAACAGCAGCGCCCCGATCGCTATCCCGGCACCAAGTTCCGGCAAGGCGCGGGTGAAGGACAGTTCGGTATCGGGCGCGCGTTCAACCCAGCGCTTGTAGGCCTTGTAGCCGAATATCACGACCGCCGCGATCACCACCGCGCCGAACGCCTTTTCCGGCGTGTTGCGCAGGAAACCGAGCAATTCGTAAGCCTGCCCAGTTCCGGCAGTGATCACAATAATCCAGACGAATCCAATCGCCAGCAGAGTTAGCGGAAAAGCGACAATGCGCCGGACAAGGCCGGGCTTGGTCGCGGGATCGGGCTGGTGTATTAGATCATCCATACACCCTGTTTCCAGCTTTTTGAGCGGCTGGCAAATGGTTTTGCAACAGCGCTAATCGTACGGCGGGGGATCACCCGCCAAAACGGTTCTTGCCGCATCCGTCAGCCAGCTCATTGCGGCAGCCCACGGGCGGTGGCCGTGACTGATCCTGGCGACGCCCAGCCCCGCCAGCTCTTCGCTACCGGAAAAGCCGCCAGCCGCAGCGGGCGTCCAAATGATATTGACCGGGATCGGCGATCCCTCACAGATCGCCGCGATGCAGCTGCGGTTGGTGATGAAAGGCACGAACAGCCCGCTCGCTCCGGCATCGGCGTAAGCGGCGGCGCGTTCGAGCGCCAAGGCGACCAGTGCCGGGCCATGTTCGTCAGCCGGAACCCCGCGAAACAGATCGCAGCGGGCATTGACGAACAGCCCGCTGGCCGCAGCGGCGGCGATCCGCGCGGATTGTATCGCCATCGGAGTCAGCGCCGCCACACCGGGCATCCGGTCCTCGATATTGATGCCCGCCGCACCTGCTGCCCGCGCCGCTGCCACCGAAGCGCCGACTTGCGCAGGACCATCGCCATAGCCCGATTCCATGTCGATGGTGACCGGCAGATCGGTGACATTCAATACCCGCGTCAGATTGAGCAGCGCAGCTTCCAGCGGAAAGCTCTCGCCGTCCTTCATGCCCTGCGCTTCGGCAACGCCATAGCTGCCGGTGGCAATCGCTTTGGCTCCGGCGCCAGCAACCGCCTTGGCGCTGCCCGCATCCCAGATATTGAACAGCACCAGCGGATTGCCGGGAATGTGGAGGTCGTGGAAGGCGGCGATCTTGTCCATCATGTCGTTTCCTTGTCGAGTAGCGCCCGCTTGATATCTAGGCCGTAGGCATAACCGCCCAGCGATCCATCACTGCGCACCACGCGGTGGCACGGGATCAGCACTGCTACATTGTTCGCGCCGTTGGCGGAACCTGTCGCACGAACCGCCTTGGGCCTGCCCACGGCGGCCGCAATTTCGGCGTAGCTGCGGGTTTCACCCCTGGGGATGCGCCGCAATTCCCGCCAGACCGCTTCCTGAAAGGCAGTGCCTTTGACATCAAGCGGAATGTGCCCGAAATCGCCCGGGGCTTCGACCGCGGCGACAACTTGGCCCAGCAGTAGTTCAAACTCGGCCCCACCCTCGATCAGCCCGGCATGCGGGAAGCGCTCTTCCAACGCCTCGCGGCCTTCATTGAACGACAGGCGGCACACCCCCTTGGCGGTCGCAGCAACCAGCATCGCGCCAAGGGTGGTCGGCACAACCGCCCAGTGGATCGTCACACCCCGGCCGCCACCTGCCCAGACCGATGGGGTCATCCCCAGCCTCCCCTCATTGTGATCATAGAACCGCGATGGACCCGAATAGCCCGCATCGTAAATGGCATCGGTAACGCGCCCGCTGTGGCTCAGCGCCTGCGCCGCCCGCTCTGCGCGCAGCGCGCGGGCATAGGCGGCGGGCGACAGGCCGGTGTGGCGGGTAAAGACCCGCTGGAAATGAGCCACCGAATAGCTCGCATCCCCGGCAAGTCCCGCCAGCGCCAGCGGCTGCTCTGCCGCCTTGATCGCGGCGATTGCCGCCAGAACCGCGCGTTCGTCACGCGATACATCATCGGGGGAGCAGCGCTTGCAGGCCCGAAGTCCAACCGCGCGCGCTGCTGCTCCATCGGCAAAGAAGCGCACGTTTTGGCGATGGGGATGCCGGGCGGCGCACGATGGGCGGCAGTAGATCCCGGTGGTCAGCACACCGGTCACAAACTGCCCGTCAAGGCTGCGATCCCGCGACAGGACGGCGAGCCAGCATTCATCGGCGTCGAGGCATTGATCTGACATGGCGGTTACAATCATGGCATGGCTCCTTTGAGAGGCAAGCCCTGACACGTCGCAAAGCGGCCCGCGTCCCGCGGTTTGCGCTCAAAGTAAAATTTACCCGCCACACGCCTTGAACAGCATCAAGGTCCGCTCCCGCGCCAGATCGGCGAATTCGGGGTGATAATCCTTACGCCGATCAGAATTGAAGCCGTGCCCAGCCTCATAGACGAAGATCTGCGCAGTCGGGTGCTGTTTGGCGATCAGCTTTTCGACTTCCGCGAAATCGACCAGCGAATCATAGCGCCCAAAATGGGCAATCGTGGCGCACAGCGGGGCATCCTCGGCAAAGCGGGTCGCCACATAGCCACCGTAATAGGATGACGCCGCAGCCAGGTCCGGGCTGATCTGCGCCATCCGCCAGGCGACTGAGCCGCCAAAGCAATAGCCGGCGATGAATATCGGCCCGCCTTTAGCCTTCAGCCAATCGATGCAGACCTGCGTGTCCGTCAGCCCCTGTTCCCAATCATGCTCCTCACGGGCGACCTTCACCGCGCGGTCCCAGTCGGCCCCGGTATATCCCAGCGCGCAGCCGGGCTCCTGGCGGTCGAACAATCCGGGGCTCAGCACCTCATAACCATCGGCGGCATATTCATCGCACAGCTCGCGGATATGATCGGTCACCCCGAAAATCTCCTGCACCAGCGCCAGTCCGCCTTTACGTTCACCTTGTGCAGACGCGTGATAAACTGGCATCGAATGGCCATCGTTCATGGTGATATGGATCGTTTCACCCATCGATTGGCTGACCTTTCAAGTCCTCATTCATCAATCCCATACCCCCACCTTGCATCGCAGCACAATCGTTGCTAGGCGCGCCCCCGTCGACAGGCCGTGTGCCGCGTTACGCGGTCTTCAAGTCCTGTCTGTCACCCGATGTAAGGAAATTAGGCGCGTGGAGAATTCCGGCGGCATTACAGCTAGCTTGCAAGGGCGTTACGCCTCTGCGCTGTTTGAGCTGGCCAATGAGCAGAAGGTTGTGAAGGCTGTCGAGGCTGATCTCGAGCAGCTGGGCGAGGCAATCACGGCTTCGGCCGATCTTGCCGCACTGATTCGCAACCCCCAGATCAGCCGCGATGCGGCCGCTAGGGCGCTCAACGGCGTGGCCGACCTGCTGGGCCTGTCGGTCCTGACCAGGAATTTCCTTGGCGTGCTGGCGCAGAACCGCCGCCTGGCAAAACTTCCCGAAATGGTCCGGGCCTTTGCTTCGATCGCCGCCGCCGCTCGCGGCGAGGTGACCGCCCAGGTGACCAGCGCCCACCCCCTCGCCGCCCCGCAGCTCAAGGCTCTTGCAGCCAAGCTCTCAGCGCGTGAAGGCAAGGACGTTACAATCAAGGCGAGCGTCGATCCCGAGATTCTTGGGGGACTGGTTGTCCGTATTGGCAGCCAGCAGATCGACAGCTCGATCCGCACTCGACTTAATTCCCTCGCGCAAGCGATGAAAGGCTGAACATGGAAATCCGCGCCGCAGAAATTTCGAAGGTCATCAAGGACCAGATCGCCAACTTTGGAACCCAAGCGCAGGTTTCCGAAGTCGGCTCGGTGCTGTCGGTCGGCGACGGTATCGCCCGCATCCACGGACTGGACAAGGTTCAGGCCGGTGAAATGGTTGAGTTCTCGAACGGGGTTAAGGGCATGGCGCTCAACCTCGAAGCTGACAACGTCGGCGTCGTGATCTTCGGCTCGGACGCTGAAATCAAGGAAGGCGACCAGGTCAAGCGGACCGGCACCATCGTTGACGTTCCCGTCGGCAAGGGTCTGCTCGGCCGCGTGGTCGATGGCCTCGGCAATCCGATCGATGGCAAGGGCCCGATCGAATATACCGAGCGCAAGCGCGTTGAAGTGAAGGCCCCGGGTATCATTCCGCGCCAATCGGTTTCCGAACCGGTGCAGACCGGCCTCAAGGCGATCGACGCTCTCGTCCCAATCGGCCGCGGCCAGCGCGAGTTGATCATCGGCGATCGCCAGACCGGCAAGACCGCAGTCGCGCTCGACACCTTCATCAACCAGAAGGAATCGAACAAAGGCGACGACGAGAAGCAGAAGCTTTATTGCATCTACGTCGCCATCGGCCAGAAGCGCTCGACCGTCGCCCAGATCGTCCGCGCGCTCGAGGAAAATGGCGCGATGGACTATACCATCGTCGTCGCCGCGACCGCGTCCGAACCCGCCCCATTGCAATTCCTCGCGCCCTACACCGGCTGCGCGATGGGCGAATATTTCCGCGACAATGGCATGCATGCAGTGATCGTCTATGACGATCTGTCGAAACAGGCCGTCGCCTACCGCCAGATGTCGCTGCTGCTGCGCCGCCCGCCGGGCCGCGAAGCCTATCCGGGCGACGTGTTCTACCTTCACTCACGCTTGCTCGAGCGCGCCGCCAAGATGAACGACGCCAATGGCGGCGGATCGCTGACCGCTTTG
>JBKJTN010000029.1:0-4396 GCA_046590275.1 Novosphingobium sp. | reverse complement strand
TTCGCGCGCCGCAGGTTCAGGCTTTGCCTGGGGGCCGATCTCGAACAGCGGAATCTTGCCGCCGGTCAGCTTTTCGACATTGTCGATCGCTTCGGCATCTTCATCGGTGAAGAAGGTAAAGGCGCGGCCGGTTGCCCCCGCACGGCCGGTGCGGCCGATCCGGTGAACATAGTCATCCGGGTGCCACGGCGTATCATAGTTGAAGACGTGGCTGACCCCTTTGACGTCAAGCCCGCGTGCCGCAACGTCAGAGGCGACCAGAATATTGATCGAGCCGTCCTTGAAGCGGTTGAGTTCGGCAATTCGCGAGGCCTGATCCATGTCGCCATGAATTTCGCCCGCAGAAAAGCCGCTTTGCTTGAGGCTTTTGGCCAGTTCGCGGACCGTGGTCTTGCGGTTGGCAAAGACGATCGCAGTGGTGACATTGTCGGTCTTGAGCAGGCTGCGCAATGCGTCCTTCTTGCCGCGCGAGGTGACTTTCACCTTGTGCTGGACGATGTTGAGATTCGAACTGGCGGGGCGCGAAACCTCGATATATTTGGGATTACTGAGAAATCTATCGGCCAGCTTCTTGATCGGTGGCGGCATCGTGGCCGAGAACAGCAGCGTCTGGCGCTGGGCAGGCAGCTTGGAGCAGATCGTCTCGATATCCGGGATGAAGCCCATGTCGAGCATCCGGTCGGCCTCATCGATCACCAGCAGGTCACAACCGGTCAGCAGGATCTTGCCGCGTTCGAACAGGTCCATCAGCCGGCCCGGTGTGGCTATCAGCACATCGACGCCGTCAGACAGCGCCTTGACCTGATCGCCCATCTGCACGCCGCCTATCAGCAGCGCCATCTTGAGATCGTGGTTCTTGCCGTATTTCTCGAAATTCTCGGCCACTTGCGCTGCAAGCTCGCGGGTCGGCTCAAGGATCAGCGAACGCGGCATCAGCGCGCGGCGGCGACCGTGCGCGAGAATGTCGATCATCGGCAGCACAAAGCTGGCGGTCTTGCCGGTGCCGGTCTGGGCAATTCCGATTATGTCCCGCATCATCAAAACGCTGGGAATTGCCTGAGCCTGAATCGGGGTCGGTTCATCATAACCGGCTGTGGTGACGGACTGGAGCAATTCGTCTGAGAGGCCGAGATCGGCGAATTTCATAGGCTTATCTGTTTTCCGGAAAAATCTTGCAGACCGAATGGGTCCGCCCCTGCCCCGGCATCCCGCGTAGGGCCGTCGAAGCTGCCGCGCCCTTGTCGCAAAGCCCCGGCAAAGTCAAGAAAATGCGGCTCAATCGTCCTGTTCGATGAGCTGCTTCATACCCTTCAGCTGGCAATTGGAGCCAGAGCGCGATTGCAGCTCGTCGCGTTCGACGCAAAGCAGGCCATCGGAATTGCGGGCAACATAGAAACCGGAATAGAAATCGCGGGCCCGGCAGGCTTTCTCTAGCGTCGCGCTGACAATCCGCCGGTCACGCATAAACAGGATCAGCTTGTTGTCGCCGCTCGCCTGAACCCCGGCAATCGCTGCGAGCGGCAGGCAGCGCCCCATCTTGCGTTCGATAACCCGCGGGGCGAAACCATTGGCGGGCAGATCATCGAGAAAATCGGGCATGGCGGGCGGGCGCGGTGCGATCCGGATGGTGAGCCGCTGCTCGATCCGCACCTGCTCTTGCGCCGGGACCCGGAAGCTCTGCGCGATCGAGCTGAACAATCCTTCGTCGAGCGTATCGGCGCGGACCTGGGGCGGCGGAGGAAGTGAAAGCTGCCCGGATGGAAGCGAAATGCCGACCGCCGCCCGCTCCGGCAAGTCACGCTGACCATCCACTCCAGCCGATCCGGGCAGGAGCAATGCCAACGGGGCAAGCAAGTGGAACGTGGGATTCATCGGCTTTGCGGCATATCCAGCGAAAATGGGGCCCGTAAACTCCGGACGAATGCCGACATACCGCCCCCGGTTGAACATCCGCTTAACCCGCATGTCTGGTGACGCAAGTCCTGTCGCCAACTCCAAGCGATTCTGTCGCCAATAGAGGACTGGCGAACCGGCCCGGCCATGTGTCATAAGCCCGGCGATGGACAAGCCCGCCGAGATGTTCCTAGCCGAAGCCGCCGCCCTTCTGGGGCCGCGCGGACTGACCCGTGATGCTGATTTGCTCACGCCCTGGCTGACCGATTGGCGCGGACGGTTTACTGGCGCTGCGCTCGCGCTCGCCTCCCCCGCCAACACTGCCGAGCTGGCCGCGCTGGTCAAGCTGTGTGCAGCCCACAAGGTCCCGATCGTGCCGCAGGGCGGCAACAGCGGCATGTCGGGCGGAGCGACACCGGATCCGAGCGGTACCGCGCTGCTTGTTTCACTGCGGCGGATGAAAGCCATCCGCAACATCGATGCTTCGGCGCGTCAGGTGATCTGTGAGGCCGGGGTGGTTCTGCAATCGTTACATGAAGCGGTGGCAGAAAAGAACCTGCGCTTTCCGCTGACCCTGGGCGGCAAGGGTTCAGCCACAATCGGCGGATTGATCTCGACCAATGCCGGCGGAACCCAGGTGCTTCGCCACGGTTCGATGCGGGCGTCGGTGATAGGGCTTGAAGCGGTACTGGCCGATGGCAGCATCTACAGAGCGCTTACTCCGCTGAAGAAAGACAATCGCGGCTTTGACCTCAAGCAATTGTTCATCGGCTCGGAAGGGACGCTGGGCATCGTTACGGCCGCAACGCTAAGGCTCGCCCCTGCGGTGGCCGACCGGGTGGTGGTCTGGGCCGGGCTGCCATCGATCTTTGCCGCGCGCGAGCTGCTGCTGCATTGCCAAGATCAGGCTGGCGATGCACTCGAGGGGTTTGAGGTGATTCCCCACTCCTGCCTGACATCGGTTCTGGCGCATGTGCCTGATGCACGCGCACCGCTGGCGGCGCCGCACCCATGGCATGCCTTGATCGAAATAGTTGCCGATGCCGCCAGCGCAGCCGAGCTATCGGACCTCGCCGAGACCATGCTGACCAGTGCCATTGAGCGCGCACTTGTCGACGACGCAGTGCTTTCTGCGAACGAAGCGCAAGCTGAAGCCTTCTGGCTATTGCGCGACATGATCGCGCCCGCCGAACGCGCGCATGGCCCGGCCGTGCAACACGACATTTCGGTCCCGGTAGACCGCATGCCCGCCTTTATCGAGGCTGCGGTGCCGAAAATCGAAGCCGATTTCCCGGGAGTGCGCGCGGTCGCATTCGGTCACCTCGGCGATGGCAACGTGCATTTTCATGTGATCGCCCCGGCGGACGCGGTGGGCGGTGAATGGGAGGAACGCGCAGGCAAGCCGATCAGCCGCGCGGTGAATGATCTGGTTGCAGCCTGGAATGGCTCGATCTCGGCCGAACACGGCATCGGCCAGTCCAAGCTGGGCGAATTGGCCCGGTTAGGCGATCCGGTGGCATTGGGGTTGTTGCGAAGCGTCAAGACTGCGCTCGACCCGGCAGGTCTGCTGAATCCCGGAAAGCTGGTTGAGTCGGCACTCGTTGCGCTTGCACCAATTCAAACCACACCTTAAAGGCGCGTTTCCGCGCTGGGAGCGGTACCTATTGCTGCCCCCTTTTTGCTCAAGATTAATTCGGAGAGACGTTCATGGCCAGCGCGCCGCAAGCCGCCAACCTGCCGCTGTTCTATAAGGACCTGATGCCGCTCAACAGCCGCGATCACGCTTCCTGGCGCAGCCGCAGTACCGATCAAGCCACGTGGCTGGTGGGCCAGCACGCGGTCCCGCTGACGGTGGAGGAGTTCGTCTTCGCCCAGCGCCATTTCCCGATCGTGTTTTCGGCCGGTGATCAGCCGGTGCCGCTGGCACTGATGGGCCTCAACGAAGGGGTAAACACCTTTGTCGATGATGACGGCAAGCTGACCGGACCGGTGTATGTGCCAGCCTACGCTCGCCGCTATCCATTCCTGCTGGCCAAGCTTCAGCCCGAAAGCGAAGATCTGTCGCTGTGCTTTGATCCGACCAGCGATCTGGTCGGTGAATTTGACGATGGCAATCCACTGTTCGAAGGCACCGAGCCAAGCGAATCGTGCAAGGCCACACTCGATTTCTGCCGCAATTTCGAAGAGGCCGGGAACCGCACCACGGCCTTTGTTGCCGAGCTTGAAAAGCACAATCTGCTGATGGATGGCGAAGTTTCGATCCAGCAGGAAGGGCTCGAGCAGCCGTTCATCTATCGCGGCTTCAAAATGGTCGATCAGGAAAAGCTGCGCGAAGTCCGCGGCGATGTCCTGCGCACTTGGAACCAGAACGGACTGCTGGCGCTGGTTTTCGCCCATTTGTTCTCACTTGATCATATGCGCGAACTTTTCGCCAAGCAGATCCAGCTTGGCAAGGGCCCGGTCACAGCCGATCAGCTGCAGCCGCAAACAGCAAACTGAGCAA
>JBKJTN010000189.1:0-2644 GCA_046590275.1 Novosphingobium sp. | reverse complement strand
GCCAAGCGCGGAATGCTGACGTAGTTTATACATCCTAGGAGAAGTCACATGCACACGACCAACAAACTGCATCCCGGTCAGCGTTTCGCCCCGCTGACCCTTTCACAACTCGACGGCGCAGATTACACCTTCGGTGGCCACGGGGCCTGGCAAGCGATGTTTGTCATCCGCGGCCAGCATTGCCCAATCTGCAAGACCTATCTTGGGGAAATCGAGAAGCGTCGCGCCACCTTTACCGAACTTGGAGTCTCCATCGCTGCCGTATCGGCCGACAGTGAAGCGCAGACCCGGTTGACCGCGGAGGCTACAAAGCTCGGTTTTCCGTTGCTTTACGGGCTGAGCGAGGCAGCGATGCGCAACCTTGGCCTGTTCATCTCCGAGCCGCGCTCAGCTCAGGAGACCGATCATCGCTTTCCGGAACCGGCGCTGTTCGTGGTCAATGCGGAGGGTCTTTTGCAGCTCGTGGATATTGCCAACGCGCCGTTCTTGCGCACTGACCTCGATCGCCTAGTTGGCGGGTTGCGCTTCGTCATCGACAAGCAATATCCCATCCGCGGCACGCACAAATGAGGCTGATCACTGGCATCCGCGCTTGCGTGTTCGATGCATATGGCACGATCTTCGACTTCGCGTCTGCCGCTGCGCGCTGCCCGGATATTCCCGAGGACAAGCGTGACGCCTTGACCGCGCTTTGGCGTGACAAGCAGTTGCAATACACGTGGCTGCGCTCACTGCAGGGCCGCTATGCTGACTTCTGGCACGTGACGGGCGATGCACTGGACTTCACACTGGAAAGTCTCGGCATCGCCACGCCAGCTCTGCGCGACAAGCTGATGGATCTTTACCTGACCCTCTCGGCCTTTCCCGAAGTGCGAGAGACGCTCCAGCAGTTACGGCAAGCCGGCTTTGCAACAGCAATCCTTTCGAACGGTTCGCCAGCCATGCTTGATGCGGTGGTTCGCGGCGCCGGATTGCAGGATCTGCTCGATGCGGTGCTGTCTGCCGATATGGTGCAGGTCTTCAAGACCGACCCCCGCGTCTATGACTACGGCTTGCAACAGCTTGGGCTGCGGGCGGAGCAGGTATCGTTCCAATCATCCAACGCCTGGGACGCGTTTGCCGCTTCGGCTTACGGCATGCGCGTGGTGTGGTGCAATCGCTACGGTCAGCGCCGCGAACGGCTGCCCGGCGCACCGGATCACGAAGTGCGTAGTCTGTCTGAACTACCGGCCTTGCTGGCGCCGCCCGGCTGAGCCAAGTGAATGTCGGATGCGATCATAGGACCCACGTCGGTAACCTTGGGAGAGAGACGCAACAGTATTGCGAATGGGCGCAATTAGATTGGGGTAAAGAAGATGCCAGATACGCCCGGACGCTATCCCACCTTGAAAGCTCACATTGTTACAGCCGTGACCACCGCCGGTGCCATCCCGGCCTTTGCTGGAAATTCGTTACTTACGCGGGCGGCATTGGGAAATAATCTGATTGCACCAGGCGCGTTTTCTTCCATTCGACTAGCGTCTGGTGCGATACTTTTGCTGCCATGGTTTTTGCGCGGTCGTCCCCGGCGGGTCGACCTGCGCCAGGCGCTGGCGCTCCTCATTTATGTCGTGGCGTTCTCCTTCGCTTACCGTGCGTTGAGCGCTGGCAGCGGCGCAATGATCCTATTCGCCGCCGTGCAGGCCGTAATTGTTCTTTCGGCTTGGAGCGCGGGAGAACATCTGCGCGGTACCGAAATGACCGGCTTGGCACTGGCGTTATTGGGCATGATCGTCCTGGTAGGCATGCCGGGCGGTGCTGTGCCGTTTGTTCCCGCGCTGACTATGGCGGGGGCGGGATGTGCGTGGGGATTTTACACGATCATGGGCCGAGGCACAGTCGATGCGGCGCGCAGCACTGCCGGCAACTTTCTGGTCGCCGCAATTGTGGCAGCGCCATTACCGCTAATCGAAGGCGGCATAGTCACGACAATGAAGGGGATGGCACTGGCTGTCGTCGCTGGCGCGCTGACTTCAGGGCTCGGCTATGTTGTGTGGTATTCCGTCGTTCCAAAACTGCGCCATGCAACGATCGGGGCGGCACAACTCGCAACGCCGGTCATCGCCGCCATCGGGGGCGCGTGGCTTCTGGGTGAAACGCTGACGTGGAGACTGGCGCTTGCCGCCGTGCTGATATTGGGCGGCATCGCGCTGACGATCGGAGATAGCCGCGGACCGGGAGCGCGACCAGCCGCTGAAGGGTCGCGCTTCAAATGTTAGGTCGACTACTTGGTCCAAGCATATTTCTGGATCCCCGCGCCACTGGGCTTTCCGCGACATAATTGGTCCAGTTTCCCAAGACCTTCTACGCGAACAGGCTCTTCCAGATCCAATGTTTTATCTCGACGGCGCTCATCCCGAGACCCTAGATGCGGCCGCGCCACTTTAGTGCGGGCAACGTTTCCGTGACAGCTGATCGCGGACCTGGAGAAACTTTGATGCGGAAAGTTTGCGCTATACTCGGAGTCGGACCGGGCAACGGTCTATCATTCGCCAATCGGTTCGCGAACGTCGGATACGACGTCGCCCTATGCGCGCGCACGCTTGATCGGGTTACAGGTATGGCGAGTGCCATCGGCAACACGGCTCGCGGCTATGCCGTAGAC
>JBKJTN010000060.1:0-34194 GCA_046590275.1 Novosphingobium sp. | reverse complement strand
GTTCTATGGTGGTGCTGGCAACGATACTTTTGTAGTCGACCAGCAGGGTGAGCTGGTATTCGAAAACATCGGCGAAGGCACCGATACTGTTGAAACCAGTGCCAGCTACTACCTGTTTGCCAATATCGAGAACCTCACTCTCACCGGCTCGGCGAACAACTTCGGGGTTGGTAACGATCTGGCGATCAGCAGGTTCTCGCCTGAATTGCCAGTCAGCACATTCGCCAGATCGTTACCGACCCCGAAGTTGTTGGCCGCGCCGGTCAGGGTGAGGTTCTCGATATTGGCGTAGAGGTAATAGCTGGCACTGCTTTCGACCCGATCTGTGCCTTCACCAATGTTTTCGAACACCACTTCGGCCTGCTGGTCGATTACAAAAGTATCGTTGCCAGCCCCGCCATAAAACTGATCAACCCCACCGCCGCCATCGAGCCGGTTGCCCACTGCATTGCCGATCAGCACGTCATTGCCCGATCCGCCAATCGCATTTTCGATGATCGTCCCGCGGGCAATGCTCATATTGCCAACGCGGCTGCCGATATTGGAAAAGCTCTCAGGATTGAGGTCGATCCGCTGGAGCGACGAATAGCCAGAATAGTCGAGAATATCGATCCCGCCATGATCGACGATGGTGAAGGACACCGCCGTCTGACCCAGCGCCGCGTCGTAAATCGCCCGTCCCGAAGTGTTATTGAAACCGTAGGTGGTGTCGCCGGTGCGGGTGGTGTTGGCGATGCCGTAAAGATCGGTGGTAGCGATAATATCGGCCACCATCGGCGTGGTCGCAAACTGGCGAGTGAAACCCAGTCCGCTGAAATAGGTATTCTCGTTCTGGTCAAAATAGGACATCACAGTCGTCGCCCAGCTATCGTTAAGATAGCTGGCATCTAGCGCATAGCTTGCGGTGCCATTGTAGTTCCCGCCATGGCCAAGCCCCAGGGCATGGCCGATTTCGTGGACATAGGTCTGGAAGGAATAGCTGCGCAACGTGTTTCCGTTCGAGGCAAGCCAGTCGGTCGAAACATTGACTTCCGAAACACTGATGATGTTCCCGCTGCGGGTCGACGACGCAAAAGCGCCAGGCGCGTTATCATCGAACACGATCTGACCGCCGCTGCTTACCTCGTTAAAGCCAACTCCGGTAACGTCGCTCCAAAGATTGAGCGCCTCGCGGGCGAGGAACATGCCATCTGTCGTCAGCGCGGTAATATTGACGGTCAGGGTCCCGCCTGGCTGGACATTGAAGTGCCGATCAGTGCCGCCCCAGGCGGTATTGGTCAGCTGGAAAGCGATCTGATCATAGGTGTAGACCTGCAACGGCGGCGCGACTTCGGCGGTTACGCGATACCCGCCAGACTGGCTGTTGTCGTAGGAACCCAGATCAAGGTAATAGGTGCCCGAGGTTGGCGCGACAAAACGGATCTGCGAATAGGTTCCAGCACTGTCGTCATTGTAAGCCAGTAATCCGCCGGACGCATTGCGGAGGTTGAGTGTGGTATCGACATCGCCGGCTCCGCCGGTCGAGGTGGTTGTGAAGAGATAAGCCTGGCCCGCAACCAGCTGAACCGCATACCAATCATGATCGCCTGCGGCATCCAGTAAGCCGTTCCGCGGAGTGCCAAGTGCAAGTGATGCGTTAGTGGTTGCCGCACCCGCGATTGAATCGGCGACAGGGGCAGATGTGGTCAGCGTGAACGTACCCGTATCGTTGTTAAATCCGCTGACAGCAATAAAATAGGTCCCGGTAGTTGTGGCAGTGTAGGTGATCTCAGAGAACGTGTAGAGGTTCGTGACCGCATCATCATTCTCAAGCAGCAGAGTACCCGAGGCATCGCGAAGCGTCAGGACGCTGTCCGACAGGGTGCCGTTAAGGCGGGTCGTAAAGGTATAGGTCTGGCCGGCGGTCAGCGTCACCCGGTACCAGTCCTGGTCCCCGACGGTGTCGATCGAACCATCGATAAAGCCGCCAATCGGCGATACAACTGTTGAGCTCGTGTCCCCGGGAACCAGATCGGGGGCACTCAGCGGCGCGCCGCCGGCCTGCTTGGCGGTGCCATCGCCTTGACGGGCCCAGAATTCCTCAAGCCCATCGGAAACCGAGACACCGCCCAGTGCTGAGGAAAAGCTCTCAACGCGGGGATCAAGGATCCAGGATATCGCTTGCGATTGGTTCATCTGCCGGCCCTAACCTGCGTTTTCGTTTGTCGACGAGACCCTTCGGGCGACCTCGCGGGCTAATTTGCCAACCTCACCCAATCCCAATGATTTGTCCATTACATCGACGGCGATCTGTGGGTGAATGGTTGTCTTGCTGCGCAACCGGCTGACAACATCGGCCGTCGCGGTTCCGGATTTGAGGAAGTGCAATTCAACCGTGATCCACTCCCCGCGCGATTTAACCGGCGGCGATCCCACAAGCTGGGTCTGCACCGCTAACGCGCGATCGATGTGTTGTTTGAATGAAGCGCAGACCGCGGCTTCCGAAGTGGCAGGGTGGATCGCATTTACCCCGCTCACCTTGCACATCAGTGCGATCCTTTGGCTGGGAACAGACGACATCGCGGAGGTGGGGGCCGAAGCAGACATAGTGATGAACAGTGTTCCCAGCAGCCAGGATAAGTTTCGGATCGCGCCGAAGCCGTGCGAGACAGGATCCATGCGCATCGTTCCCACAACCAACATAAACCCTGCTTCTGACACGGCCAAGGTTAACACAAGCTTTTCGGCACCGCGTAATCCTCTAGCCAAGATGCAAGGTGCCGCAGCAATGGATTGCCGGGCAAGAAGCCGCGGCCTTGCGGGCGTTCTTGCGCGGTGCGCGGTAAGGATACACCAAACCACGCGTGTTTGACAGATCGGAGATTTCACCCGCGGTCAGGACAAGATCGATTTCATCTTGAGCGGTGCCAACCAGGCGGCATCAAAAAGCGGCGCGCCGGTGATGGAACCACGGGCGATCTGGCACGGGGCCGTGTTTGGCGATCACAACCCGATGCCGCTTCATTCCGAGGTCTATATCTGAGAGCATTGGGGCTGAACCCGCCTCGGTCCGGTCAGCGGCGGAAGACCAGCATGTGATCGACATCGCGTGGGCCATCCAGGATCGCCTCACGTGTGACTGGAATGATGCCACGGTCGAACGAGATCAGCTCAAGCGAGAAGCCATAGGACAGGATCTGTTCCAGGAATCCGGCGGGGTCGGGAAGGCGGCCGACTGTGAATTCCATGAAAATTGTCAGGGGACGGCGTTGCTCGAGGATCTTGGTCATCCCGGCCCAGACCTGCGGTTCAAAGCCTTCGACATCCATCTTGATGAATTCGACGTCCATGGCGTGCTCGATCTCATCAAATCGGCCGACCTGGACCTGACCGCCGCTGTCGTTATTTTCCGACCCGCCAAGCATGCGGCCACCACCCGGCTGCTCAACCTGGATTTCCATGGCTGAGGTCCCTTCGCTCGCGCCCAATGCCATCGCGTGGAGGTTCGTGAAGCCGGTAAAACCGTTCACATCGATGCTCTTGCGCAAAAGCCGCGAGAGGTTGGGATTGGGCTCAAACGACAAGACCCGGCCCTCCGCCCCGGTCAGATCGGCCAGCAGTAGCGTGAAATAGCCCAGGTTTGCGCCGACATCGGCTACCACCGAGCCGCGCCGCACACAGCGCATCATCGCTGCCGTAACCCACATTTCCCAATAGCCTTCGAGCATCAAGTGGCTGGCGATGCCGATATCCCTTGTATCGACATACATCTTGTACCGGCCCAGGATCCGGCACAACGCTTCATGGTCGCCCAGATAGGCAGTCTGGCACAGCGCCCGGATTTCTGCTTCGGGCTCGTGGCTGGGCCGATCGAGGATCCGCCAGATGTCATAAATTGGGCTTTGTTGCATTGGTGCGATCCTCTCGTTGATCTTGCCTGGCGCCGTCATTTTGCGAAAGCCCATACCTAACCGTCTGGCGACTCGCCCTGCCCAGCGGGCCAGTGCCCCCGGCGCCTTGGCTGGGCCAATCTCTTCCATGTGATCGAGCAGTTCCTCCACCGCGCAGCGCCGCTGCAATCGGGGATGATAGTAAACCGGATATTCGATCAGCGCACCGGCCACCAGCTCTTTGAGGGCAAGCTGGCGGGTTCGCCTTGGCTGGGGCCGGAGGTCGCGGGTCAGACCCCAGCCTGAATAAAACGGCTGGCCGTGGACCACCACCTCGCAGCCGCGCAGCAGTGCCTCAAACCCACCGAACGAGGTCAGCACGTGGACGGTGTCAGCGCGTTCGAGCAGCGCACTCAGGCTCACATCCGGCAGCACTGCATCGACATCGGGAGCGAGCAGTCCCTCGCGCAGCCCCGACACGACATCGGGATGCGGCTTGAAGACAATGTATGCCTCAGGCTCCTGTTGCCGCACAATCGCCACCATGCCGGAAACCGTCTCGCCGCAGCCGCCCAGCTTTACCGACAAATCATCATCGACCTGCCCCAGCACGACGACAATTCTGCGATCCGGGGGTAAGACCGGCTCGGCGCCAGCCAGATTATACTTGGTAATGCCAAGGTGACGGATCCGTCCGATGAGCTGCTCGGCACGGGTCAGTTCGGCGGGGGTAAAATCCCGGTGCTGGAGCAGAACTTCCAGATCTGAGGGACGCGAAGTATCATAATGGGGGGCCCGGCTATCAAGCGTAACCGAACAGGGCTGGATCAGTGCTGCGCCAAGACCAGCCGAGCGGATAAAGCCATCCTCGATCGTCCAAAGCGCAATCCCCTCAGCCTGCGCCAGAGTATCCAGACCCGGCGGCATGCGCGATGCCCAACAGGCGATGGCGCCGCCGCGTTCTCTGGCGAAGCGGATCGCCTCGTCTGCATTCGCGGCAATCGGCGGGCCGCGGCGATCGCGGGCCAGCATGGCCTGCATCCGAGCCCGCTTCCACGGCGTGATCCCGGCCAGACAGGCAATGTCCGGCAGAGCGATGTCCGGCGGGGCGATGTCCGGAATTTGGTCGCTCATGTCAGGGGCGGGTCAGAAGATCGACGGTCAGCACTGGCGTAGCCAATTGGTTGATCATCTGCACGAACTTGCTGATCTGGTTGGACTGCGCATTGGCAATCAGCATCACGTCCTTCTCGCGCATCTGGAAACGCTGGGCGGCGAAATAGCTGGCCGGATCGAGCAGATTGAGCCTGTAGATAACCGGCTGGAGGACGGTCTCTCCGCCGCGCAGGCGGGTTTCATAGCGGAATATGAACACTCCGCGCGCATCGGCCTTGTCATCAAGCGGGCCACCGGCGCGGGCCAGAGCTTCGCTCAGCATCAGCGAAACACTGTCAAACGGGACCTCGGTGACTTTTTGCGCTGCGCCCAGCACAGTCAGAGTCCGGGTATTTCGGGCCAGTTCAACCCGGTCGCCGGGGGCGAGCACAACATTTTGTCGTTCATCAGCGGAAATTTCATCCAGTCGCAACTCGCCCGCTGCAGAGCCGCGGGTCAGGCGGACGATGGTGTCGGCCCGGCGCGAAGTCGGTCCGCCGGCCAGCGCGATGGCATCGAGCAGGCGTTCACGCGCCGGGCTCAGCGCGACCCGGCCCGGCCTTGCCACATCGCCCGATAGCAGCACCGCGCGGCCTGGGCCGGGCTGCGCGGTAACAAGGATCTGGATGAAACGGCTCTTGCTGCGCAGGCGAGCTTCCAGCTGCCGCGAAACTTCATCGGGTGACAGGCCGGCAACCTCGATTTTGCCGGCATAGGGAAATTCGATCATGCCGTTTTCGGGAACAATGATGACGGGAAAACCGCGTGTGGTGGCGTTCGGGCCATCGCTGGTTGCTTCGCTCCCGGCGACCGAACCGAATAGCGGATAGCCGATTTCATAGGCGGTGACCGTCAATCCATCACCGGCAACGAACCGGTCGTTCGCGCCCAGGCCATCTTCGATTGCCCAGGGTAGCAACGGGGCCTGCAGCGCTGCCTTTCCGGAAAGGGTACCTGGCACAATCTCGATCACCTCGGCGTCGCCGGGCTTGAGGCCACCGATCAGTTGACGCGTGGTTGGCGCGGCCGTGGGCAGGGCCGCGCAGCCGCCCAACGCCGATAAGGCCAACACAAACAAAGCCAGGGACAGGCTGCGGCGGGCGATCATTTCAGAACCTTGTCATACATCGCGGCCAAACGCTCCTGATAGCGGTCCATCGTGAACAGCCGCGCTTGCTCTCCACCGGCCAGCGACAACCTTGCCCGCAGCTGCGCATCATCGTCAAGCGCCCGCAAGCCCCCGGCAATGGCCCTGACATCATAGGGATCGACCTTTAATGCCGCATCGCCGACAACCTCGGGCAGCGAGGACGTGTTGCTGGTAAGGACCGGAGTGCCGAGCATCATTGCCTCGAGCGCGGGCAGGCCGAAGCCCTCATAAAGCGAGGGGAAGGCCACCGCCTTGGCCCCCCGAACCAGGGTAAACAGCAAATTCCGCGGCAGATAATCGATCCGGCGGATATTTCGAAAGGTCGCTTTCAGCGGCTGAAGCTCGTCACGTTGTAGAAGCCGCAACTCGACATCGCTGCCCCAGGCACGCGAGCCGACGATCACCAACGGAGTCTTGGTAGCAAGCGAGAGATAGGCCTCGATCAGCCGGGCGACGTTTTTCTTGGGCTCAACTGCCCCAAAGTACATGAAATAGCCCTTGTAGGGCAGGTTGAAAATGCTGCGAAGCGAGGCTTCAACCTCTGAATCAGGCTGTTCAAGCACAGCAGGCGCGATCCGGACCGCCTGATAAGTGTTGGTTATCTTCTTCGCCGCGCGCGGAAACTGCCGGACGATATCATCGCGACTGGCATCGGAAACTGTGCAGATTTGATCGGCCTTCTGAACGCAGGCGCGGATCAGCTTGTAATAGTAGCGCTTGTTGTCGAGGCTGGCGAAAGGCAGCCGCAGCGGCACCAGATCGTGCAGCGTATAGACGTTTTTTGCGCCGACCAGCCAGACCGGCAGGGGATAGGTCCAATGCGCAATCTCGGGCGGATTCGGCACCCTGAGCGGCAGGAACAGGCCAAACCGCTTGAAGTGCCGGTGCGCCTGCTCGAACAGATCGGGCGAGGTGAAGATCCGGTCAAACGGGGGCAGGCGATGCTTGAACTGATCGGAAATGACGTTGCCATCGGTCGGGATCTGCCGCGCGGTCTTGGGCCGGACCAGCAGCGAAAGTTCGCGAACCCGGGGCAGGTTCCAGCCGCGCCGGGGCGGGATCGACTGATGCTCGCCGCCCATTGATTCGAAGAACATGATCTCGCGCAGGCGGCGGTTGAACGGCGCGCGCAGGCCATAAATTGCATCGACATCAAGGCCCATCGCCTTAACCGCCAACGCCAGACTGTAGCCATAGGTCGCGACCCCGGTGCCGCGCGGCAAGGCCAGGTTGAAGCCATCGATCAGGATCCGGCGCAGTTCGATCTTCGAGTCCTTCGGTTTGGCGTGCGAAGCGGAGCAATAGACGTTCTCGTTGACCGAAAATCGGCTGACTTGGCAAGAAGATATCCCGTCCTTATGGAAGCGATCATGATTACGTTTTCCGGCGTATCCAAGTCCTATCAGGCCCGCACCGGTCGCCAGACCATTCTGCGCGATGTCAGTTTCTCGCTCCAGCGCGGTGATGCGATCGGGATTTGCGGCCACAACGGTGCGGGAAAATCCACCTTGCTGCGACTGGTCTCTGGGGTTGAACAGCCCAGCTCGGGAACCATCGTTCGCGAGATGACGGTGTCGTGGCCGCTTGGTTATGCCAGCGCGTTTCAATCGAGCCTGACGGGGGCCGACAATATCCGTTTCATCGCCCGGATCTATGGCCGCCCGATTGCCGAAACCCTGGCCTTCGTCGATGATTTCGCCGAGCTTGGGACTTACCTTGGCATGCCGATCCGGACCTATTCGACCGGGATGATGGCACGCCTCGCCTTTGCGGTGTCACTGGCGGTCGATTTTGACTGCTATCTCGTCGATGAGATAACCGCAGCGGGCGACGCCCGGTTCCGCGCGCGCTGCCATGATGCGCTGATTGAGCGGCGCAAGACCGGGACGCTGGTGATGGTCAGCCATGATCCCCACACGCTGCGCGAATATTGCATCGGCGGCGCAGTGGTGCGCGATAACCGGCTAATCGTGTGCGAGAATATTGAAGAGGCGATCGAGCAGCATTTCAGCGTCCCGGCCTAGTCGGACGGTTTAGACCGCCTCATGCTCACGGATCCCGGCAAGCACCAGCCAGCCGATCGAAAAGGCCACCGAAAGCCCAACCAGCAGGGCCAGCGCGGTCCGCCACGGACGCGGGCGATCCGGTTTTTCGGGCAGGTTTGGCGTGATTACCTCGACAAAGAACAGCTGCTGCCGTCCAGCCTGTTCCTTGGCGCTGTCGAGCGAAGCGCGGGCCGCCTGATAGCGCTTGGCGGAAAAATCCTGACTCAGTTTCAGCTGCTCGTAAGCGGCCAGCCGGCGCGATAGTGCGCCCGGTGCGCCGGTCAGCTTGGCACTGAGCTTAGCCGATTCTGCCTCCAATGCGATCACCCGGCTGCGCTGGACAACGATCTGCGGGCTTTGCGAGGTGAGGAACTGGGCCATGCTGGCCAGCGCTGCACGCTCGCGGGCCAGTTGCGCGTCAAGTGCACGGAGCTGCTGGCCTTCGCCCTCGCTGTTGCGGGCGGGATCCAGATCGCGGGTAATATCCCGGAACCCGGTCAACTCGCCCTGGATCCTGAGCATATCGTCTTCGGCCTTGGCCAGGTCCTGCTGGGCCAGCGCAATTCCGGTTTCGATGGCCCGCTTGTTGAAGGTGTTGACCTGCGCCTCGCCCAGCGCAACCAGCGCGGCGGCGAGCTTGCGGGCGTCCTCGGGCGAGAAGGCCCTGACGCCGAGTTTAGTGGTTCCTGCTTCCTTGTCGAAATCGACCGCGATATGGTTTCGGTAGTAGTTCAGCAGGGTTTCAGCGCGCGGATGGTCAAACCGGAGCCGCGACAAAATGTCCGCATCTGGCCGGTTGTAAAGCGCGGCAACATCGATTCCGCGCGCCTTGAGCGCCGCAATCGCGTCGGGTGAGAGCAGATAATCCCTGATCGCGCCGGCTTCACGCGCCGAGGCGCCCGGTGCTCCGCCCAGCAATTCGGTCAATCCGCCGGCGCTGCGCGGTTCGGGCTGAAGGCCGCGGATCATGTACTCGGTGCGCGATTCATACTGCGGGCTGGCGATCAGCAGCTGATAAAGCAGCACCAGCAGCGTCGGAATGATAACCAGCAGCACGAAAGCTCCGCGGCGGCTCAAACGGGCGGTCCAGCCGCGGTTTGCGGTTGGAGCGGAAATTTCGGTTTCGGTCATCATCAGGCGATCTGTACTCGAGCGCGCAACATCCGCAATCCGGCGAGGCCAATCAGCGTCAAACCGCCGCAAATCGCGACCGGATAGGCCAGCCCCGCGTAAGTGGCGGGATAGCCCGCAAACATGCCCTGCCGCAGCAATTCGAACATTGGCACTGTCGGAACCCAGGCTAGAATATCGCGCAGCCCCTCGGGCAGCCAGACCATTGCAAAGAAAGCCCCAGACAGCGGCATCGACAGATACAACATCGGGTGGATCAGTCGTCCCGCGATGGGGCTCTCGTGCGACAAGGTGGTGACTATCATCGATAGCGCGAAGGAGAACCAGACCAACAGGCCAACCGCCATGCCAATCTGCAGGACATCGGCCGGCCCGTCGAAATAATCGAGCAACCAAGTTGCGCTGAGCAGCAGCGTCAGCACCATGATCGTGCTCGCAACTTCCAGCAGTGCCCGCGCGATCAGCATGTCGAGGATCGTCACCCGCCGGTGGTTGAGCAAGGGACGATTGGCTTCGAGCAGGGTTTCCGCCCGGGAAACCATCGAGCGGAACAGAATGAACAACGTGTAGCCGGCAATCGCAAACGGGATCGAGCGAATGCCGCCCGTAATCGGTACCGCCTGGCGCGCATGGAATACCCCGACAGCGACTGCCAGCAACATTGGCTCGGCAAAAATCCACAGATAGCCGATGTTCTCTCGCCCGAACCTGGTGTGCAATTCGCGCATGATCAGGGCGCCGATCACATCTGCCTGAATCCCGACGCTGCGCATTTCGATACCCAAAATCATTGATCAAGCCGATTCATAAACTCGTGCACGCTTGCAAAATGGTCCTGCCAAAGAGGTGGTTTCCAGGTCCTAATTCTTTCACACTGGGCTCGGCGAAGCGGCGAGCCCGGCTGCGAATAGGCGAGGATTGCCTCCTTCCAGCCTATGCCGTCAAGCGGATCGATGTAGAGCGGGACTTCGCCTGCGGTTTCGCGAAAGACCGGCAGGTCGGCTGCAATCACTGGCGTTCCTGCTGCCAGCGCCTCGCTTACCGGCATTCCAAACCCTTCGGCAAAACTTGGCATCAGCACGGCACGGGCGCCGCGGACATAGGCGGAAAGCTGCTCATCGCCGACCGCGTTGAGCTCATGCACCAGTCCTTTGAGGCCGCGGCTGCGGTCCAGCAGGTCGATGATGTTTTCATTCTCCCAGCCGCGCCGCCCGATGACCAATAATGCGGGCGCATGCTGCGGCATGGATTCGCCAAGCTGACGCCACAAATGGAGCAGCAGCAGGTGGTTCTTGCGTGGTTCGATTGTACCCAGGCAGACGAAATAGGGCCGGTCGGGCAGGGCTGCCGGGCCCGGCGGGGGCAGCGGATCGAGCCCGATCGGAGCGATCACCGCTTGGGGTGGGGGCTGGCCCGGCGCGCTATAACGGTGCAGCGAGTTCAGCGTAGCGGCAGAGTTGACGATGAAGCCGTCAGCCACGGCAAGTCCGTTCGTGAGACGCTCTTGATGCCGTTCTGCGCCCCCGGCGCGGGCGTATTCGGGATAATCGGCCGGGATGGTGTCATGCAGGAACAGGGCGAGCCGACCAGCCTTGCCGCGCAGTTCCTCCAGCCAGCTGCGGCGATGCCAGTTCTGATGCGAGGGGATGATCGCGAAGCGCGGCCCGGTGCTGCGGAAGCGGCGGCTGGCGGCAATCAGCTTGGCAATCATCGCGCGCTCACCCGATGCGGCCGAACCCGCCCACACCCGGTCCAGTGCATCAAGGAAAGCGACCAGGCTGTCAGCCGGGATTTCCCGCGCACCGATTGGGCCCATTCGGGCCACAAAGCGCACTTTCCGGTCGGTCCTCGACAGGAAATACCCGGCATAGGCGCGCTCCACCCGGTCGATCCCGCTGGGCGTGGCAAACCGCGCGCGCCACAGCAGCCGGCTGAGATCGAGAACCAGCTCGCGCTTCAGCATGGCGGTTTCACCAGCCGATCCGCGGCCAGCACTGCCAGCCGGGTCAGGCCATCGCGGCTGTGAAAGCCGGCGTTGACGAGGCATTCGGAATTCAGTGCGCGACTGAACTGCGCAAAAGCGCCCGGTTCGATTGGCGCGGGGGCGGACCAGAAGTGGTCTGGATCACCCTGGCTCGCCAGTCCGGGCATGGCGTAAAGGGCCTCGCCCAGGACATGCACCGGCTTGCCGCGGTGCAAGGTCAATCCGCCCACCGTGCTGTTGACGGTGATCACGCCAAGACACCGGTCGAGCAGCTGATCGAGGTCGGCAAACTCCACGAAATGCAGCCTTGCGGAAATTCCCAGGTGGGCAGCCGTTTCCTCGATCAGGTGCCGCCAGCCCAAACTGTCGGGATCGAACGGATGCCGCTTGATCACCAAGGAAAGGTGTCCCGGCGCGGCGCGGGCAAAGCTGGTCATAATGTGCGTGGCTGCCGCTGCCATGCCGGGGAAGGGCGACCGATGCTGCAATTGCGCATCGCCATCGAGTTGGAGAGGAAACAGGAAAAACGGCGCCTCGCCCATGGCGGCCAGCGCAGCGCGGCTGTAGCGCTGCTCGGCTCGCCGCCAGATGGTCCGACGAACCCAGAGCAGCGCCTCGATCAGCGGAGAAAACGGGCGATGGCTGCGGTAGCGCGGGAACAGCGGCGTAAGCAGAACGGTCCACAGCCCATAGGTCATCGCTTCGCGCAACCGGTGCGAAAACTGGTTGGAGATGCTGGCTTCAGGCAAGGAATCTCGTCCCCGCGCAGTGCATTCTTCAAGGCTGCGCGGCGATTGCCAAGGCAGGCCCTTGCGCCAGAACTCGATTGCAACGCTGTTGGGGCGCAGATAGCCTTCATCCAGCACATGGACATCAAGCATCAGTTCCCGGGCGGCAGCGATCGCAGCACGGTGCAGCGGCCGCTCAGCCCCAAACAATACAATATCGGTCACACCGCGCTTCTGGCAAACGGCTGAAATCCAGCTGCCAAAGGCGGCGCAGCTGCCGCGATAAGAAAGACCGCTCCAGCCCCAATCCGCCAGATCGCCGCCGTTGCAGTTGATGCGGCTGACGCGGTGCCGACCCTGCTCCAATTGGCGCGCGATCAGGCGCATCGACGGACCGGGCAAACCCTGAAGAAAAAGGAAATGGCGGCGGTTCATATTGAGTTGGAGCAGGCTCAGCCCCGGCCAGCAAGCAGGGTGTCGGCCGCGACGAAAGTTGGTGTCGAGCCGGCGGGCCGCGCCACACGATCTATCTCGATAAGGCTAGCAAGCAAATCCTCCAGCCGGTCTAACGGCCAGACGGTCGCAGAATCCGACAAGGCATTGGCTGGATCAGGGTGGGTTTCAATGAACAGCCCATCGACGCCGGCGGCCACCGCGGCCCGCGCCAGAACCGGAATAAACTCACGCTGGCCGCCGCTGGTGGTGCCTGCGGCGCCAGGCTGCTGGACCGAATGCGAAGCGTCGAATATCACCGGACAGCCAAAACCACGCATGATTTCAAGGCCGCGCATATCAACCACCAGATCGCGATAACCAAAGCTTGTTCCGCGCTCTGACAGCCACAGATGCTGGCCAATATCGGTTCCGGCAGGAAGACAGGAGGCGGCCTTCGCAACAACATGGCGCATATCTTCGGGCGCCATGAACTGGCCCTTCTTGACGTTTACTGGCTTATTCGTCGCGATTGCGGCGTGGATCAGGTCCGTCTGGCGCGAGAGAAATGCCGGGATCTGAAGCACGTCGACAATCTCAGCTGCTTGCGCTGCGTGACTGGGCTCGTGGATGTCGGTCAATACTTCCAATCCGGTAGCGGAGCGGACCTGCCCCAGGATTTCCAGACCCCGCGCGATGCCCGGACCGCGCGCCGACGAACCCGAAGTGCGGTTGGCCTTGTCGAACGAGGATTTGTAGATTAGCCGGATGCCTAATCGCGCGGCAATTTCGGCCAGCCGCTCGGCCGAATTCAGCGCAGCCGCTTCACTTTCAATTACGCAGGGGCCTGCAATTACAAACATGGTACCGCAATCCCCTTTACATGACACGCATGCCCCATTCCGCAGCTCGCATTATGCTGTTCCCGGCAGGAATGGGTAATTCCTAAACTATTCCTGCGCGAAGAGAACTACTATGCGTTCAAACCTGCAATCCGGTCCATCTAGCGGATATAACTTGAATTCCAAGAGCGAGGCGGGTCAGGTTGCCCAAACAGTCCTAAAAAGGAATTTCACTTGAGTGCCAGCCACAGTCAAGCGGCCGGGATAACTGCAACAGCCTTGCCAGCGCGGAGTGAACTGGAGACGGCCAGGGAGGTTGTCGCCAACGCGATCAAGGCTTTGCACATGCTGCAAGACCAGCTGGATCCAACCTTGCTGCTCGTTGCCTGTCAGCTGGCAGAATGCCGAGGGCGGATTGTCTTCACCGGTATCGGCAAATCCGGGATCGCTGCCCGGAAAATTGCCTCGACATTTGCCTCGATCGGCAAGCCGTCGCTATTTCTCCATCCTGCCGATGCAGCTCATGGTGATCTGGGAAAGATGTGCGCAGGCGACGTACTGGTGGCAATTTCTGTCTCGGGATCGACCAGGGCGCTTGATCCGTTGCTGCATTTTGCCCGATTACACGCGATCCTGGTGGTGGCGATCACCGCGCGGCCACTGAGCCCGCTGGGAACTGATGCCGATTACGTTCTGGCGGTGCCGGTGGTTGATGAAGGCGGACCGATCGAGGGTGTCCCAATGGCGTCGACCATCGCGACAATTGCGCTGGGCGATGCGCTGGCAACGCTGGTAGCCAACCGGAACCGTTTCAAGGACAGCGATCTTGCCATCCTCCACCCCGCGGGAAGGATCGGCCAGAGACTGCGGCCACTGCGGATGCTGATGCATGCGGGTGAGCGGATGCCGCTGGTATCTCCGCAGGCGAGCGGGGCGGAGGTTGTTGCCGAGATCACACGCAAGGGCTTTGGCATTACCGGCGTGGCCGATCCGGTCAGCGGGGTACTGATGGGGGTGATTACCGACGGGGATTTGCGCCGCAACCATGATCGGATTGCCACATCTTGTGCCGCCGAACTGCTTCACGCCGAACCGCTGACCCTGCCGCCGAACGGAACGGCGGCGCATGCGCTCGATCTGGCGCGCTCGCACCGCGTCACAACGATATTCCTGGTCGAGCCGGGGAATGGTGTCGCCGTCGGGCTGATCGACCTGCAGGATTTGCTAAGGGTAAGTATCGACTGATACGGGCTCCGCAATGACTCCCCTTGTAATCATCCCGGCCCGTTACGGATCAAGCCGACTTCCCGGAAAGCCGCTGGTTCCGATCACCTCGCGCACTGGAGTTTCGCGGCCTCTGATTGAATGGAGCTGGCGCGCCGCCGTTGCCGCAGTGGGCGAAGATGCGGTGATCGTGGCGACCGATGATGATCGCATCGCCGCATTGGTAAGCGGCTTTGGCGGGCGCAGTGTCATGACTTCGCCCGATCTGCGGAACGGCACCGAACGCTGCGCCGCTGCGGTTCGCCAACTGGGCTTGACGCCCGATGTGGTGGTGAACTTTCAGGGTGACAATCCCTTGGTGCCGGCTGCTCATGTTGCGGCCCTGATTAGCGCTTTCGAGCGGCCCGACGTGGCCGTGGCGACGCCCTTTATCACTTGCGACGCGGCGCTTGCCGGGTTGACCCTGGGCGAACATGCCGCAGGCCGGGTTGGCGGGACCTGCGTGGTAGTCCGGCAAGATGGCAAAGCGGCGTATTTCAGCAAATGGCCGATCCCGCACGGCGCAAATCCGGCCATTCCGCTTAAGCTCCATATCGGGCTTTACGCTTATTCGCGTTCAGCACTGGAAGCATATGCGGCCATGCCTGCATCGCCGCTGGAGCTGGCGGAAGGACTGGAACAGTTGCGGTTCCTTGACGCTGGATGGCCGATCGAGATGATCGCGGTGGAAGCTCCGCGGCAGGGCATCTGGGAGGTCAATAACCCGCAGGACGTAGCACTTGTGGCGCAGCGCCTGACCGATTGAATCAGTGCATTATTGAGCCGCAGTTTGCCCAGAACCGACTGTACGGCTGCGGCTTGTGTTCCACTCTTGGAATTTGATAGTGTAGAATTTTCGCCGCATTTGTGATTAGCTAGGGCCAATACTTTCCTGGGGGGCGAGTCGTGCAGACATTCGCGCAATCTAATTTCGGCTTGTTTGGGGAGCAGCGCTTGGCGCTTGAGCCCGCTCTACTGGCTGTTATACTGGCTGGCGGCGTGGGCGCTTTCATTCATTATGAACTGCCCAATGGTGCCCGGATGTCGCAGCTTCCGAGCTGGAGCGCGGTCACCGAGCCAGAGCGAAAAGAGTTGGCTCCTGCAGCAGCTGTCACCCCTGCATTGCAGATCCCGGTCAGCTTCGGGACGAAGGCAGCGCAAATCGGCGAATTACAAGGCCGGACAGCCGAACGCAGCGAGTCCCCGGCAGTCACCACGGCAACACTGCTGGACAAGCCGCCCGCAACCGACCGTTCGTTCTTGTCACGCCTGAAAGGCAGCGCCTCCAAACAGGATTATGTGATCCGTCTGACCTTTCCCGAGCCAGCGGTGAGCGCCCTTGCCGCGACCGCCAAACCGTCAGCACCGTTGAGCGGCCTTGTCGTGCGCGATGTGGTTCCATCAACTGATACTGGGTCGACAACCGTACCGATCGATCTGGCAACAGCCGGGCTTGATCCCGAAAATGGCGGATTTGTAGCGGAAGGTGGGGCGGCACTTGACCCGGAGGCGGTGGTCGGAATTCAAACCGCACGCCTGGCAGAGCTTCAGGCAGCCAGCACGGCTGAGCCGCAGGGTTTCACCGGATTGGCTGTATTGCCTTTGGACAGCTCTGGATTCGATCTGGCGATGCTCCCGAAAAGCGCGCCAGAGGCTGCCGAGCCTCGCACGTCAATGGCCAATACCAATCGCAAGGCCGGCACGAAGCTGGCGGCAAAGGCCAGTGCAGCCAGTCGCGCTGGCCTGAAGCTGCCAAGCAAGCAGGATCGAATTGTCGGTGAGTTCATTTTCCACCGCACCGCCGTCCAGTTGAACGACAGTCCGGCAGGTAAACTGGATGTCAGGATCGGCGGTGATGCCAGCCTGTCAATTCAGGTCAGCGCGCTGCTCTCGATCGTCGAAGGGCATATGAATCCAGCCGTGTTTGCGGCGATGAGCGCCTCGGCGGGTGCCACGGAATTTGTGAGCTTCAACGAAATCCGAGCCGCTGGGATCGATGTCAGGTATGATGCCGCGGCTGATCAGATTGTCTTGACCGCCGACTGAGCCGACCAGCTTCTGTCCAGACCTGATTGAATTCCCAACGATATGTCAGGTTGGATCAAGCCTGGGTTGGCTGCAGTTCGGCCAATCGCGGAGGCCAATCCGGGGCCGCGTGATCATTGGCTCATTCAGAAAATTTCTTACCAGATCGAAATGGGTCAATTTAGGGCGGAGCCTGGCGAACTGGTTAGCAATCATGGTTAACGCTGGTCCTGCTCATCATCCTCGCAATCCTCCTCAACTAACTATAATATATAGATATTTACGAGTCGGATCACTTATCTGGGCCAGAAACTGTCCTATTTTGCAGCGCCGTATTCAGCGCGGATTTGCACCGATCCGGGTGAATCCAGAGGGTTAACGCACTTGCGGGTTTCCGCTGTCGGTGTTCTCTCTTGCGTGAGGGGCAATTGAGCATCGCTGCGATTCGCTAGTTTGATATCGCAGATTAAAAAGACGCCATTGCCCATCGGTCGGTCGCAGAGCAAGTTACTGGGTTTCGGCCTGCTTCGTGGACGAAACCCCTTCCCGACTGCTCTGCGTTCGAACAACGGCCTGGTCCAGCTCTCCGGACCAGGCATAATTGAGCGAGCGATGCGATGGCCATGGATTATGAAGCAACTGGAAGTTCGGAAGCGGACGCTGCATTCGGGTCGGTTGCCCCCGATATGATGACATCCGCTGCCGGCTTGGCGCGAACTGGTGCGATCCAGCTTGTACCGGGTCCGGGCAACGTTGTTGTATTGCCTGAGGGCGCAACGCTTGATGACATAACTGTGCAGGGCCGCGATCTGTTGATCCAACTCGCGGATGGACGGGTCTATGTGATCACCGATGGCGCGATCTACGTTCCCGAAATCGTCGTCGACGGCGTTGCAATACCGCCGCTCAACTTCGCGGCATTGTTGATCGGAAACGAGCCTGAACCGGCTGCCGGTGCACCGCGCAGTTCAGGCGGTAACTTCGCAGAAGCAGTCGACCCGATCCAGGCGGCCTTCGATCTGGGTAACCTGCTGCCTTATACAGAACTGGCCTTCCCGCGTCCGCAGGAGCGCGAGATCATTCCGGCCAAACCGGATCGTACCAATGACGCGCCGGTGGCGCTGGCCGACAGCAACTGGACGACCGAGGATGCGGGCGCTGCGATCAGCGGCAATGTGCTGGCGACGCTGGCGCATAACGGCGCGCCCGATGCAGGCCTGCGCGGCGATGTGGCGGATACCGATGTCGATCTTGAGCCGCTCACCGTCACCACCACGGGTGCGATGCTGGGGCTTTATGGCACGCTGACGCTGAACGGCGATGGCAGCTACAGCTACGCGCTGTACACCCAGGCGCAGAACCCGGCGGCCTATGCGCTGATCCAGGCGCGCGACACAGGCGATGCGCCGCTTGACGATGTGTTCACCTACAGCGTGAGCGACGGCACCGCGAGCGCGAGCTCGAGCCTGACGATCGCGGTGTTCGGCGCCAATGACGCGCCGGTGGCGCTGGCAGGCACGGTGATTGTTTCGGAAGAAGGCCTGGCTAACGGCATCGCTGACACCACTGGGGTATCTGATACCACCGACAGCACCAGCGCCAGCGGGACAATCGTGATCAGCGACGTCGATGTCGAACCTTCATTCGTGACGCTTGGTGATCCGGGTGCGGTGCTGACAGCTGACGGCCTGCCCGTGACCTGGGCCGGCATCGGCACGGGCACCCTGATCGGCTCGGTCGGCGCAACCGAAGTCATCCGCGTCACGATCTCGAACACCGGAGCCTATACAGTCACGCTGTCGCAGTCGGTCGATCATGCGACGATTGATGCTGAGGACATCAGGACCTTTGTGGTCCCGGTCAGTGTAAGCGATGGTACCGTTTCGGTTCCCACCTCGCTGACGATCACTATCGAGGATGATCGTCCGATTGCACATGATGACGAGCGCACCACGATCGAAGGCGCCGCTGCGATTGGCGGCAATGTGCTGACCAATGACCAAACCGGAGCGGATACGCCAGCGGCGGTGATCACCACCGGAACGTTCAATCTTGGTCACGGTTCGTTGGTGCTGAATGCCAATGGCAGCTTCAGCTACACTCCGGTTGCTTCGGTACCGAGCGGGACCGTTGACAGCTTTACCTACACGATGCGCGACGCTGACGGTGATACCTCGACCGCGACACTGACCATCACTTTTTCAGGTGACGCCAACTTGCCGACTGCCGGTATCACTGCGGCGAGCGTCGATGACGATGCGCTGGGTGGCGGGATTGCCAGCGGCACCGGCGATCTTCCCGATGGCAACGCCGATGGCGACAACAACCAGGCGACCTTCTCGGGCATCCTGCCGAACAGCTTCGGGCTCGACGGCCCGGGAGTGGTTACGCTGGCCAACATGAACACGCTGACCGCCACAATCGGCAGCGAACTGGTGACCTATGGCTGGAACGCGGGGACCAACACGCTGACCGCTACGATCACTGGCGGCGCACGCCATGGAACCGCCTTGTTCACGGTGGTCGTCACCCCCGCTACTGGTGCTTACACGCTAACGTTGCTCGACAATGTCCTGCATGTCACAGGCAGTACTGAGAACGATGCGCTTGCCGCATTGACCTATCGGGTCACTGACGGTGATGGTTCATTTGCGGATGGCACACTTAACATTACTTTTGACGATGATACGCCGACCGCGGTAGCGCCTCTGGCAATCACAGTCGTGAACTCTGCAACGGCTCCCACGGTTACGCAGTGGCTTGATGCGGATCACAATGTTGCCAACAACTATGGCGCCGATGGCGGAACGGTCCGTTTCGCACCGTCGCTCGATGGCGCCAGCAGCGGTCTGACGTCGAACTTCGTGCCGATCATCTATGATGTTGTGAATGATCAGACGCTGGTGGGAATGGCCGGAGCGCTGGTCATCTTCACGATCACGTTCAACCCGGCGAGCGGTGAATATTCAGTCGACATGAACGGCCGGATCGACTCGCTGACAGTGATCGATTTCAACAACGGCGGCTATAATTTCGTTGGCGGCAACAACAGCTGGGGTGCCTTCATTCCGGTCGCAGAAACGGTCGCCGCACCGATTGACAACAACAGCAATGATCTGTTGCTGACACCGGAGATTGGTGGTGTCTCGACCGGAACGGTCAATGCAACGGCCAACGCTGGCGGCATTGGCAGCGGTGCTTCGGTCGGGAGCAGTGAGGTCTTCCGGGTCGATTTCGTAACCGACCTGCGCGGCAACCCCGCCGATGGTGCTGGCAATTATGATACGGCGGCGAACCGTGACCACGTCTTCGACGGGCATTACACCGCCAATGGAACCACCGCCCTGTTCAAGTCATCAGGGGGCACAACTATCAACATCGCAGCCTACGACGATCCGGACGGCAACACGATCGTGGGAGACGGCGTGATCGACACGATCAGGTCGATTTCCATCTCGTACCTGGGAGTGACGGGAGCGCTGATCACGGTGACGACGACGGCAACCAACTATACGATCAACGGCCATCTGTTCACTGTTCAACTGATGGCGGACGGCTCGGTGAATGTGGCCGGTGTGGCCGGGGCGTCGGGATCGAGCCTGGCGGGCACGGTCATCGCGACATTTACGGATAACGGATACAACAGCATCGAATATCGCCATATTTCTGGCGACACCTTCCAGATCGGCGACTTCGGAGCGACGACGCAGAGCACCAATCCGGTCATTTTCAATGTCCCGGTTGAAGTGATCGACGGGGACGGCGATGTCTCGGCTTCGAGCAATCTGACAATCACGGCCAATTACGTTCCGCCCATCGTGCTCGACCTCGATGGCGACGGGGTGGAATTTGCATCGCGGGCAGACGGGGTCACGTTCGATTATGCTGGCGATGGCACGCCTGAAAGCACGGCCTGGGCAGGCAGAGACGACGGACTGCTTGCAATCGACCTGAACGGCGATGGCATTGTAAACGACGGTTCGGAAATCGTCTTTGGCGGTAATGGCCTGACCGACCTTCAAGGGCTGGCCATCAGTTATGACAGCAATCACGATGGCGTGCTGAGCGCCAGCGATGCGGCCTTCGCACAGTTCGGGGTCTGGCAGGATGCCAACGGCAACGGAGTGACCGATGCTGGCGAATTCAAGTCGCTTACTGACATGGGCATCACCAGCATTTCGCTGGTCAGCGACGGGGTAAGCTACTCTGCAGCTGAGGGCGATGTTGTGGTCCACGGAACCGGAAGCTTCACCTGGGCCAATGGAACCAGTGGTACTCTTGCCGATGCCAGCTTCGCCACTTCCGCGCTTGACCGGCTCAATGGGCGGACCGGTGAAATGATCGCAACATCGGCAGCGTCGGCCGGTATGCTGGCCGCAATCGCTGCGGCAGCATTGCCGCTGGCAGCGGCCGCTCATGAAGCGGGAATTTCGCGGATCGGCCCGGATGCGGGCGGCGCAGCCGAGCAAGGCCTACAATCATTGACGGACGACAGTAGCGAGAATTTGGGCCTCAACGCCCATTTCTTCGATGCCAGATCGCTGCAATCCGAGGTCAACTCTGACAACGGGTCGGTTGGCCAAGAGCATGAGCAAGCCGCGGCAGATCTCTCGATGCCAAACGATCACAGCCTGTCCGATGTCCAGACCGCGGATATGGCTGCTGAAGCCAATGCGGCCGGCGCGGGCGCAAGCGATCTGTTTGCAGCAAATTCGAACTCGGTACAGGCGATGGATGCGCTTCTTTCAATGCAAGCCCCGGTCGCGAGCAAGGTTGCGGCGATCGCATCGGATGATCTGCCGGCAATCCACGAGGCTTTTGCCGACACTGCCGCGAGCCATGCGGTTGACAGCATTGTCGATCATTTTGCTGCTGGAAGTCTCGGAGAAGCCGGCGCATTGCAAGGCACGGATGACTTCGCATTGATCGGACTGCTCGACAGCCAGGTAGGTGGTGCGACGCAACCCGTTCCGTCACCGCTTGAAATGGCTTTTTTGCTTGACCATCAAGACACTGCTGCCATGGCATAAGCCTGCAATATTGGTGGCATTAACCATTAAAGGGATTGGCAATGCTGGGGAATTTGGGGCGAGGACTGAAAGCAGCATCATTGCTTGCCGTAGTCTGGCCGGGGTGCGCTTTTGCTCAGGCCGGTTCGGAACAGCTTATGGCGATGGATGTCGGATCGCTCCGCGGCGAAATCCAATCGCGCTATGATGCGTCGCTGGCATTGACCCTCGATCGGTCGGTGGTTGCGCTCGACAATTCGCGCTTCGGTTGGGCTTCGCAAGGAAAAGCGCAGTGCGGTATTGCGCTCGGTTTCCTGAAGAGCCGGACGAAGGATCCGGTCAGCATCGGCAAGTGCGTCGATGCTGCGAACCGCATGCAGATCGTGCCGCCATTACCCGTGCCGCCGCCGCCGCCAGCTCCGCCGCCTTCTTCCGGCGCTTGCGACGAGCCGATCGCGGGAATCGTGTTCTTCGATTGGGACAGCGCCGTCCCGCCCGCGAGCAGCATCGAGACTCTGGATGCGGTTGAGCAGAATGTCCGCACCTGTGGCTGGAAGGCTATCACCGTAACCGGGCACGCTGACCGATCAGGCAGCGACGGTTACAACAATGCCCTTTCGGCCCGGCGAGCAGAGGCAGTCGGTGCATTGCTGGCCGCCAAGGGCGTCGCTCGATCGGTGTTGAATGTGTCGGGGCGCGGCGAATCGGAGCCCAAAGTTCCGACCGCTGACGGCGAACGCAATCCGAGCAATCGCCGCGTTGAAATAAGCGTGAACAGGTAGGTTTGGGGCCAAAGTCATGATTTATCGTAAATTTTTGATCGCCGGAAGTGCCATTCTGCTCGCTGGCTCTGCCCATTCCGCTATGGCGCAGACTGCCATGGTTCAATCCGCGCCGATCTCGCTGCAGGAAGCGGTGCGGGTTGCGGTCAATTCCAACCCCCAGATCGCCCAAGCGCAATACAACAAGGAAGCCATTCAGTTTGAGCGCAAGCAGGCGCAGGGCCTCTATGCGCCGCGCGTTGACGTCGAAGCCTCGGCCGGCGTGCGCCATCTCGATAATACTACCCGGCGCTCGCTCGGTATCCAGAATCAGGAGCTCTACCCGCTTGAGGCCTTTGCCAAGGGAGAGTTTATCGTTGCCGATTTTGGCCGGCGCCGCGGCGAACTGCTCCGTCAGGCTGCGCGGGTCGATGGCGCATCATTGCGCGTGGTTGAGCGATCAGAGTTTATCGCGCTGCAGGTTTCCCGCCAATATCTCGATCTATTGCTGCAGCAGCGCGTTGTCGCGGCCAGTCAGGATAATGTCAGCTTTCATCAGGCTCTGGTGAATGACCTTGGCACCGGTGTGCAGCAGGGCTCGATTTCGATTGCCGACCAGCAGCAGGCCGAAGAGCGGCTGCAGGCTGCGGTGGTCCGTCAGGTGGAAGCCGAGCAAGCCTTGGATGAGGCAAAGATCACGCTGCGCCGCTTGACTGGGCTGGATCTGGATCAAGTCACACTGCCGCCAACGCTGGCCGAAAATCTGCCTGGATCGGTCGATGAAGCAATCGGGATTGCTCGCGTCAACAATCCGCGGGTCCGCGAAGCCGAAGCTGATGTCGATGCCGCACACGCTCTGGCCGATAGCGCCAAGGGCGATTTGTTCCCCCGCATCGGGGTCGATGTGACCGGCCGGATCGGCGAGGATGTCGACGGTTTCCGCGGCACAACCCGCGATGTTCAGGCGCGCGCCTTCATGCGCTGGAATGTCTTCGACGGCGGGATCAACAAGGCCAAATATCAGGAGATGATCCGCCGTTCGAGCGAGGCGCGGTATCAGCTTTATCAGGTGGTTCGCGAAGCCGAAGAAGATGTCCGCTCGTCGTATAACGCCTTGCGCACACAGACCCGGGTTTCCGATGAGCTCGCGACGCAGAGCCGGGTGACTGACGATCTGTTGCTGTCATATCGCAGCCAGTTCAATGTCGGTCGCCGCTCACTGCTCGATGTGCTCGATGCGCAGAATACGCGTTACAATGTGCAGGTACGGCTGGAAACGTCGCGCTTCTCGCAAATGTTTGCACGCTATCAGGCGCTGGCTGCAACCAATCGCTTGCTGACCGGGCTGGCTGTCGAGCCTGGCGCAGGTGCCGGCGAAGACGAGCGTGCGTGGTTCAAATTCGGGCCAGCCAAGCCTGCCGAACTGGAATACCGCACCGAACCAAAATGATTCCGGGCCCTGACTGGTCCGCAAGAAGCCAAGCCGCCAGGATAAGGCAATGATGATGGCCGACGTGCCCGATCCCAAGCCGCAGCTCTCCGACCCGCTGGTTGCCTGCATCGGCCAGGTGGCAGAGCGGTTCGGTGTCGCCTTTTCGCCCGGTATGCTGACCGCCATTGCCCTGTCACCGGACGGGCGGATGCCGCTGCATCAGGCCGAACCGGTGCTGGAATTGCTCGGGCTTAATTGCGATGTGCAGCGCCCGTCCAAACTGCCGCGCAAGCGTGAGGCCTATCCGGCAATTCTTGCGCTCAGCGATGGCGCAGTCGTGGTGGCCCACGAACTGCGCGACAAGGACCTGCTGGTTTGGCGTCCATTGACCGGCGAGGCGGAGTGGGAGCCGCTGGGAAGTGTCCAGCAGGATTTCGGCGGTTGGCTGGCGACCGTGTTCGGTGATCCGACTGCGCTGCGCGATGCCGCGCAGCCATGGGAGACGCAGGCGCGAAGCCATTGGTTCTGGAGCGAAATCCACAAGCAGCGCCGGCAATTCAAGCCAGTGCTGGTCGCAACCCTGCTGGTGAACCTGCTGGCCCTGGCGCTGCCGCTGTTCTCTATGAATGTCTATGACCGGGTTATCCCGAACCGGGCCCAATCGACCTTGTGGGTGCTTGCACTGGGTGTCCTTATCGCCTTCGGGTTCGAATATGCGCTGCGCAGGGCCCGCACCAACGTGCTGGATGAGATCGGGCGCGAGCTTGATCTGAAGCTGTCGCAGAAGATCTATTCTAAGATTCTTTCGGCTCCTCTGGCGACGCGCAAGGGGCATACCGGGAACCTCGTCGCCAAGGTCTCGGAATATGCCATTGTTCGCGAGTTCTTCGCGTCGACCACGATCATGCTGATCGTCGATATGGCATTCCTGTTCCTGTTTATCGCGATGATCGCCTATCTGGCGAGCTGGCTGGCCTTGGTGCCGCTGGTATCGGCATTGGTTATGGGCCTGCTCGGCATGAGGCTGCAGCGCAAGGTTGTTCAGGCTGCCAAAGAGGCCCAGGCTGACCACGGATTGCAGCAGACACTGCTGGTCGAATCGATTTCTGGCATCGAAACGCTGAAAAGCATTTCGGGCGAAGGCGTGATGCTCGGCCGCTGGCGGCGCCTGGCGGAGCTGGGCACGCAGTCGCAGCAGCATTTGCGCGACATCAGCTCATCGGCGATTTCATTGGCATCCACCTTTCAGCAATTTTCCAACGTCGGTCTGATTGTCGGCGGTTATTACATGTTCGCTGCCGGGCAGATCACCATGGGGGCGATCATTGCCATCGTCATGTTGTCATCCCGCTCGCTCTCTCCAGTGGCCCAATTCGCGTTCATCCTGACCCGCGGCCAGCAGGCCCGCCAGACGCTGGAATCGATCCAGCGCCTGTGGGAGGAGAGCGACGAGCGCAAACTCGGCAGCGCCTCGCTTACCCCGACCATTCGCTCTGCCCGGATACGGATGGAAGGGCTGGACTTCAAATATCCCGGCGCTTCGGCAAATTCGCTTTCGGGGATCACCCTTGCGATCAACCCGGGCGACCGGATCGCGCTGATCGGCAAGGTCGCGTCGGGTAAATCGACGCTTGGTCGGGTGCTTTGCGGTCTCTACGCCCCCGATGGCGGATCGATGCTGGTGGAGGGGATCGACAGCCGCCAATATCGCCCGCAGGATCTGCGCAATGCCTTCCGTTTTGTCGGGCAGGATTCCAGCCTGTTCAGCGGCACGATCAAGGATAATCTTGCGCTGGGGGCCGGGTTTGTGAGCGACGAACGGCTGCTCGCCGCGCTCCGCGCAGTAGGTGCCGAACAGTTCCTGTCGAAGGACGCCGGCGGGTTTGACCGACCCGTTGGTGAAGCAGGCAGCCAGCTGTCGGGCGGACAACGCTCGTTCCTGACGATTGCCCGCGCCCTGGTGAGCCCGTCAAAGTTGTTGTTCCTCGACGAGCCGACCGGAGCGATGGACAGCCAGACCGAGAAACTTGTGGTAGAACGACTGTCCCAATCGCTGACAGCTGAACAGACATTGGTTATTTCGACCCATAGACCGGCCCTTTTTTCCATCTGCAACAGGGTTATCGTCCTCGACAATGGGCGCATTGTCGCCGACGGTCCAAGGGACGAGATCATCGCCTCTGCTGGTGCCGGGTTGAAGGTTTGAACATGCAAGACGCCGCCGTTCTGGATCTGGGCCTGCTGCCCGAATTCGCCCACCACGGCGAGGTGGGCGCACGTGCCGGTAATCCACTGCAGCGCATGCCGGTCCGGTTCCTTACTGTCCTGTTTTTTGCCGTGATCGTCGGCGCAGTCCTGCTAGTTCCGCAAGCGAGCGGGCTTTCGTGGGGTCAGTCTGCGAACCAGCCGGCGGTGCGCTTTGCTTTCGACGATATTCCCACAGTGGCCAACATGTCGGTGGATGATAAATCGCAGATTGTGGTCGAAGGCCTTGCCGCGCAGGAGCAAAACGCTGCGATTCCGGTGTCGGGTCTTCCGCTTGATCATCCGGCGCGATTTGCACTTGCGAGTTCGGTAGCTGGTGGCAGCTATCCCACGGCGCTGCGCTGCATGACCCAGGCGGTCTATTATGAAGCCGCGGTTGAGCCACTGCAGGGCCGCCGTGCGGTCGCTCAGGTCATTCTCAACCGGATGCGGCACCCGGCCTATCCCAACAGCGTTTGCGGGGTGATCTATCAAGGGTCCGAACGGCAGACCGGCTGCCAGTTCAGCTTCACCTGTGATGGCTCGCTATTGCGGGCTCCGGCCGCCAATCGCTGGCAGGAGGCTGAAGGGGTCGCGCGGGCCGCATTGGCCGGTTATGTTGAGCCAAGCGTCGGAACCGCGACCCATTACCACGCCGATTACGTGCTTCCGAAATGGGCATTTCAGCTGGGCAAGATCACCCAGCTCGGGCGGCATATCTTCTATCGGTTCAATGGCGGTGCAGGGCGCTCGGCGAGTTTTTCGGACCGTTACAGCGGGATTGAGCGGATTCCAGCGATCAACTTCGAGATGTTGCGCCTGCGGGCCCTGTCGGACCCGGAGGCTGCGCCCGCGATCGAGCTACTGACCCCGGGCCTGACCGTTACGCCGCATATAACCGACCGCCATGCCGAGGCCGATGTCGGTGGGCGGCTTGATGTAACCAAGGGTTGGCGGCCTTCAATTCCCGACCCGACCGAGGCCGGGAGCAGCTACAAGCAAGTGCTCGAGCAAACCACCACTGCCGAGGCACCGCCAAAGAAGGTGGCTGTCAGCGACGAAATTCTGCCGGTGACCCAGCAATGAGCCTGCTTGCCAAAGTGCGAGAGCGCTTCGGGGTTGATGATTGGGATCCCAGCCGGAGGCTGATTGCAATCTGCGCTGCAGGGATGTTTCTGGTCATCCTGTGGTCGGCGCTCGCGCGGATCGACGAAATCACCCGCGGCCTGGGCAAGGTGGTGCCATCGAGCAAAGTGCAATTGATCCAGGCGGCAGAGCCGGCGACGGTCAGCGCTATTCTCGTGCGGTCGGGGCAACTGGTGAAGAAGGGCGATCTGTTGGTCCGGCTGGACGATTCGCAGTCGGCATCGGCGCTGGGCCAATTGGAAGCCGAAAACGAGCGGCTTTCTGCCCGGGCAGATCGGCTATCGCAGGAAGGCGGCAATGGCGCCGGCGCTGGTGGCTGTGCTGCCGGATCGATCTGTGCCGAAGAAGCGCAGCTTGCGGCCGTTCGCCGAGCTACGGCGCGCAGCAAGCAAAGCGGGCTGTCGGCCGCAATCGAGCAACGCCGCCGGGATTTGCAGGAAGGTCAGGCAACGATAGCTGCGCTTGAGAACAGCGCGCGCCTCGCCCAGGAACAAGTCAATATGCTGGCACCGATGGTGGCCAAAAAGGTCATCCCGCAAACCGAACTGATCACCGCCCAGCGCGAACTGGTCGATGTGCAAGGCCGCCTGTCCGCAGCGCGGCAAGGTGCAGGCCGCGCGCAGGCTGCCATCCGCGAGGCGCAGGCGCAGTTCAGCGAGGCCCAGTTCGATTTTCGCCAGCAGGCGCTGAGCGAACGCAGCGAAGTGGCGACCAAGCTGGCGGTCAATCAGGAGACGATCAAGGGTGCATCGGCGCGCCAGAACCGCAACGAGCTGCGGGCGCCGACCACGGGCTTCGTAAATGATCTGCAGGTCAGCACGCTTGGCGGATATCTGAATGCCGGTGAGACCGTGATGCAGATTGTGCCGCAGGGTGACAAGCTGCTGGTTGAGGCCCGCGTCGAGCCAAAGGACATCGCCTTCATCAAAGTGGGGGACCGGGCCAACGTCAAGGTCACTGCCTATGACTTCTCGATCTATGGCGGCCTGACGGGCCGGGTCCGCAACATCAGCGCCGACAGCATTTACGATGAGGTTGAGCGGCGGGCCTATTATCTGGTCATGGTCGAGACTGACCGCGCCTTCATCGAAAAGAACGGCCAGCGACTGCCCATCATGCCCGGGATGATCTGCGATGTCGAAATCATTACCGGCCGCAAGAGCGTGCTGACCTATCTGCTCAAGCCAGTGCTGCGGGCATTCGACGAAGCGCTTACCGAGCGCTAAACTCACCGGGCAGCGGGATGCCAGTTTCCATGCAGCCAGCTGCGTGCTGTACTAAACGACATGATCGGCCGGTAATTGTTGCTTGCCGCAGCATCCAGAACCTGATCGGTGGCATTGTCGAGCAGCCAGAATTTGCCATCGGCTTTCACTACCAGAACGGCGTGATCGGCATTGCGGATCAAATCGCGGGTGATCGTCAGGTACATATCTGAGCGCTCAACCCCCATTGCCGCCAGGATCTGCATCTTGGCGATAGCGACATCTTCGCAATCACCCGCTCTGCGCGTCAGGGTCGTGCTCGCACTGGCCCAGTAATCGGCCTGCCCGTATTGCAGCTTGTCATCGACATCCCGGACCCTGGCGTTGGTCCAGGCGTTCACTGCGCCGAGCATATCAGATCCCGACCGGCCAGCACCCAGCCCGGCCAGATCTCTGGTCAGGCCGGGCGGCAGGCTCTCGCGCCGGACGCGGTTCCACGCTGCGTCAAAATTGGTATGTTTGATGCTGACCCGCGCGCTTGCGAGGAAATCGTCTGGTCCTCGCGGCGTCGTGCGGAGGCCCGGACGCGCTGGGCTTTGGACATCTGCTGGAAGCGCGAATTGCTGGCAATTCCCGCTTGAACGATCCGTTTGCGTTTCAGCAGCCATTGCGCTTGCCAAAGTTGTACCTGCCCCCTGCAGCGCAATGCCTGCGGTCTGCTGATGCGCGATTAGTTCAAGCTGGCTGACTTTGCCGCCGAGCAGCGCGGTAGTTCTGCTCACCGAGCCGTTCGCCTGAAGCGAATTGCTTGTGTCGAGGCTACCGGCGGCTAGCCCTGATGCGCACAGCGTCCGCTGCGGGGTCATAGCCGAAAATGCGATCGACACCGGCAAGATGCCGAAGCCGATCGAAGCCTGCGCAGGGGCAGCGCCGCAAGTGCTTGCTGCGGCCAGCGCAAGCGCTGATAATCTGAGGCGGGCCCGGTCCATGAACCGACGTGTCGCAAAGTTCTGTGAAGGCCAGGTACCTAGGCTTAGTTAACGCGGCGGTAGCCATGCTGGGGCAGCAGCCTCCCGCCCTAACAATCCAGCGGTGCTGCCGTTCTAACTCCTGATCAATGCAGGAGCGAAAATGGCAATCTATGATCTGGTGGTACTGGGCAGCGGTCCGGCCGGGCGGCGCGCGGCGATCCAGGCGGCGAAACTGGGCAAGAGTGTGCTGGTGGTCGACAATCGTGCCCGGGTCGGCGGGGTTTCGGTGCACACCGGCACGATCCCGTCCAAAACATTGCGTGAAACCGTGCTCAACCTGTCCGGCTGGCGCGAGCGGGGGTTCTATGGTCCGGCTTACCGGGTGAAGCGCATCATCGGCTCCGAGGATCTTTCCAGCCGGCTGGGCAAGACGCTGGAGCACGAGATCGCAGTTCTGGAGCACCAGTTTGCGCGCAACGGCGTGCGGACCATCGTTGGCGAGGGCAAGTTCCTCGGGCCGCACAAGATCGCGGTAAGCTGCCGGGTGGGCGAGCGCCTGATCGAGGAAGTGGTCGAGGCTGCGCGGGTCTTGATCGCGGTTGGCACCGCGCCATACCGCCCGTCCGAAATTCCGTTCAACGCCACTTCAGTGCTCGACAGCGATGACTTCATCCAGAACCCGCGCGTGCCGCGCAGCCTGATCGTCGTCGGTGCAGGGGTAATCGGGCTGGAATATGCGACGATCTTCAGCGCCCTGGATGTGCCGGTTACATTGATCGAGCCCAGATCCGCCATCCTCGAGTTCATGGACCGCGAGATCGTCGACCATCTGATCTATCAGATGCGCGACCGCGGCATTACGCTGCGCCTGTCTGGCAAGGTCGAGACGGTGAAGTTCTCGCCAGCCGGAGCGCCGATCTGTGTGCTTGCAGATGGGCGGCAGATCACCGCAGAGATGGTGCTGTTCACGGCCGGGCGGATCGGCGCGACCAGCAGCCTCAACCTGGGCGCCTGCGGGCTTTCAGCCGACGCCCGGGGCCGGCTGAGCGTCGATCCGGCGACTTACCAGACCGCCGTTCCGCACATTTACGCGGCCGGTGATGTGATCGGTTTTCCCAGCCTCGCCTCAACTTCGATGGAGCAGGGGCGTACTGCCGCCTGTCATGCCTTTGATCAGCCGGGGCCGGCGGCGGATCAATCGTTTCCGATCGGGATTTATGCCGTGCCTGAGCTGTCGTCCGTGGGGCTGACCGAAGAGCAGGTCCGGGCCAAGGGGCTCGCCTATGAATGCGGGATCGCCCGGTTCCGCGAGACTTCGCGCGGGCATATCATGGGGATTTCGGGCGGGATCCTGAAGTTGATCGTCGAATGCGGAACGCGCCGCGTGGTGGGGGTTCATATCATCGGCGAGGGTGCGACCGAGCTGATTCACATCGGCCAGGCAGTGATCAATCTGAAAGGCACGATCGACTACTTCATCGACAACAGCTTCAACTATCCGACGCTGGCAGAGGCTTACAAGGTGGCCGCGCTGGATGCGTGGAACCGTTTGTTGCACCAGCCATCCAATGTGGTGGTGCTGGAAGACCGCAAGCTGCAGCCCGCGGTTCGCTGAACCTGAACTTCCGGGCAACGGGGAAAAATTCCTGTCGCTTTGGCTTGCAGGAACGCTATGGCCGATTTAATCAATCGATTAAACGGGCGCAACGTGTGCTGCCCTCACGTCAACCGAGGTGCCATCAGATGTCGATCCTTTATGACGAGGGCCAGCAGGCGATAGCAAATGAATCGCGCCGCGTCCTTGATGCGCGGGTGAGCAAGGATCGCTTGCTGGCGCTGCTTGAGCAGACCGGGCAGTTCGACCAACCGTTTTGGGAAACAGCGGTAGAACAGGGCTGGACTGCGCTGGCGATCCCGGAGGAACACGGCGGAGTGGGGCTTGGTCTGGTCGAACTGGGGCTGGTCGCGCAGGCAACCGGCGCGGCGACTGCCGGCGCTCCGTTCCTGACAGTGGGCTACGGCGCGAGCCGGGGACTACTCGCTTCGGGCGACGCAGACCTGAAGTCCCGCTGGCTTTCGGCGCTGGCCTCGGGCGGGGCGCTTGGCACCGTGGCTTTTGCAGAGGGAAACGCGCCGCTGCCGCTAAGGCCCGGCGTGTCCTTCGCGGACGGCAAGCTGTCAGGCGGGAAGCAGGGCGTGACCGCCGGGCTCAAGGCCGATTTTGCGATCGTCTGGGCGAGCCATGATGGACAGCCCGCGCTGGTACTGGCCGAACTGGGCGATGTTGCGCGCGCAGGTATCGACGGCTTCGATAACAGCCGCCTCTATGCCGACCTGACCTTTGCCGGCACCCCGGCCACGCTGCTGGCAGGCGGCGCTGCCGCTGCCGCCCTGGCGCAGGACATTCTCGCCCGGATGGCGGTGGTCACCGCGCATGAGCAGGTTGGCGGGGCTGAGGCTTTGCTGTTTATCGCCCGCGATTATGCCATTACCCGCAAGGCCTTTGGCCAGCAGATCGGTGCCTTCCAATCGGTCAAGCACCGGATTGCCGAAATGTACGGACTGGTCGAGATCGCCCGCGCCAATTGCATCGATGCCGCTGCCAAGGAAGGCCAGCCGGGTTTCCTGAGGGCCGCTGCCGCCGCGCGGATTTCCGCGACCGAGGCCTATGATACTGCCGCGCGCGATTGCATCCAGGTGCATGGCGGGATTGGTGTGACGTGGGATATGGGGCTCCACCTCCATATGCGCCGCGCGCGCAGCCTGGCGATCGAAACCGGTAACATGTATTTCTGGGAAGATCTGCTGGCGAGTGAACTGACGGGAGTGGCAGCATGAGCGCGCTTGAAGCCTATCGCAGCACCGCACGGGACTGGCTGCAATCGATCGCTGGAACCTATGGCCGGGACGCCCGCCGGGGCCTGTCAGTCGAAGATGACCTGTCACTTGGCCGCCGCTATCAGCGGGCCAAATTTGATTCCGGCTATGCCGGGATCAACTGGGACAAGGACGTGGGCGGGCAGGGCCTGACCCATATCGAAAAGATCAGCTTCGATGCCGAGGAAATGAGTTTCGGCATGCCGAGCCATTATTTCGGCATTTCGCTGGGTATGCCTGTGCCGATCCTGATCCGCTTTGGTGAGGACAAGGAATGGATGAAGCAACGCGTCCTCGCCGCCTTGAAGGGTGAGGAAATCTGGTGCCAGCTGTTTTCCGAACCAGCCGGCGGTTCGGATCTTGCAGGCCTGCGCACCCGCGCCGAACCGGATGGAAACGGCTGGAAGATGAACGGCCAGAAGGTCTGGACCAGCTGGGCGCAATATTGCGATTATGGCGTGATTGTCGTGCGGACCGATCCGACCGTGCCCAAGCACAAGGGGCTGACGTATTTCTGGGTCGATATGCGCGCGCCCGGGGTCGAGGTTCGCCCGATCAAGCTGGCGGGCGGTGACAGCCACGTCAACGAAGTGTTCTTCGATGATGTCCGGCTGGAAGATTCGCAGCGGATGAGCCCGGTCGGCGGCGGGTTTGGCGTTGCGCTGACCACGCTGATGATCGAACGCTATATCGCGACCGACAGCGGCGGCTTTGGCCCGCACCTAGATGAGTTTGTCGCACTGGCACGGGAGTGCGAGGTGGGCGGCAAACCGGCGCTGTCCGATGGCCGGATCCGTCAGCAGATCGCCCGTAATTTCGCGATGCGCGCCGGTCTGGAATCGATCACCACCCGCGCCATGCTGATGATGCAGGCGGGGATGGTGCCGGGGCCGGAAGGTTCACTGAACAAGTTGGTGGCGGTCCGCAGCCGCCAGAAACTGTCCGAGCTGGCGATCGATCTGCAAGGCAATGCCGGTCTGGCCTGCGATCCCCACGCCTTCGTCAAGGAGGACTGGACTGCCAGCTGGATCAATGCGCCGACGGGGCGTATCGCGGGCGGATCAGATGAGGTGCTGCTTAACACCATCGCCGAAAAGGTGCTCGGGCTACCGCAGGACCACCGCCCCGACAAGGGCATCCCATTCAACCAGATACCGGCGTGAATTGATGACCGAAAGCGATGACATCCAGGAAATCCGCCGTTCGGTGCAGGCACTTTGCGCGGATTTTCCGGGTGAGTACTGGCGCGGGAAAGATCGCGACCGGGCCTATCCGAGTGAGTTCGTTGATGCTCTGACGCATTCGGGTTTTCTCGCCGCGCTGATCCCGGAAGAATACGGCGGCTCGGGGCTGAGCTTGTATGCCGCGGCGGTGATCATGGAGGAAATCCAGGCCGCCGGCTGCAACGGCGCTTCGGCCCATGCCCAGATGTATATCATGAATACGCTGCTGCGTTACGGCAGCGAAGCGCAAAAGCGCGGCTATCTGCCCGGCATCGCCGACGGTTCGCTGCGGCTGCAGGCGTTCGGGGTGTCGGAGCCGGCCAGCGGGACCGATACGCTTAGCCTGCGCACTGTCGCTGTGCGCGACGGCGATGAATATGTCATCAATGGCCAGAAAATATGGACCAGCCGGGCGGAGTATTCCGACCTCATGCTGCTGCTTGCCCGCACCACCCCGCGTGAACAGGTCAAGAGCAAGACCGAGGGCCTCTCGATCTTCCTCGTTGATATGCGGACGGTGGTCGGAGCCGGCATGACGATCAAGCCGATCCGCACGATGATGAACCACTCGACCACCGAGGTGTTCTTCGACGATATGCGGATCCCCGCCTCGGCGCTGATTGGCGAAGAGGGCAAGGGCTTCCGTTATATCCTCTCGGGCATGAACGCCGAGCGAATACTGATTGCGTCCGAATGCGTCGG
>JBKJTN010000161.1:0-10129 GCA_046590275.1 Novosphingobium sp. | reverse complement strand
TTTCGGTCGAAAGCGAAAACTTCATTGGCACCGGCTTTTATGATGTTTTCCGACAGGCCGAGTTGACGGCGACCTACAGCCAGCAAATTGAACGCGGCGGAAAACGGGATGCACGGTTGGCGCTTGGCGCAAGCGACGTGCAGCTTGCCCAAGCCCGCGCCGTAACGGCGCGGCTCGACATCGCTGCTCAAGTGCAGCGCGTTTATATCGACGCACAGATTGCAGCGACCGCGGTGCAGATTGCGCAGGACCGGCTGCGCATCGAACGTGAAGTCCAGGCGGAAGCATTGCGCCGGGTTCGCGGATATAAAGACCCGCTTTTTGTCGAAACCCGCGCGGCAGCTCGCGTTGCGGACGCCGAATTGGGCCTGCGTGAAACGCAGCGCCGTTTGGCAACTGCCCGGGCATTGCTGGCGTCCTATTGGGGCGGAGATGCGGAGGCGCTTGAACTCGCAGCCGGACCCGGCGAGCGCAGCGCGTCGTCAGGCATTTTGGCAAAGGCGGACCTCGCAGTGGCCGATGCGGTCATTGATCGTGCGCGTTCTGCTGTTGTGGTCGAGCAAGCAAGAGGAACTCAGGATTACACCGTGAGCGGCGGTGTCCGCTTTCTTCGGGGAACCAACGACGTCGCCGCCGTAGCGGGCGTGACAATCCCGATTGGCCGCTTCGACCGCAATCAGGGCAATATCGAGCGGGCCGAAGCAGAGCGCCGCCAGACCGAGTTTCTGGCGGAAGCGGACAGGTTGGCCCGATTGCGACGGCTGGCTTCGCTTGGTGCAGATGCGGATGCCGCACTTGCCCGTGCCGACGGAATTATGGCCGACGTCTATCCCCGCACGGTCAAGACGCTGGAACAAGTGCGCTGGGGTTATAATCGGGGCGGCTTTCGTTTCTCCGATGTGGAAGATTCCGCGAATGCGATCATCGACGTGCAGGCAAACTGGCTCGATGCGATGACCCGTTACCGCGATCTTCAAACTGAAATTGACCGTCTGACCGGACGCTTTGACGCCCGCCAAGCGGGGGAGACAAATCCATGAAAAAGTTATTCATTCTTGCGGCGTTTGCTGCCGTATCCGCATTGTCACTCACCGCCTGCGGTAGCTCTGAACCGGGCACGGATGCCGGAGATGAGCATGGAGAGAGCGAGGAAGCTCCCAAAGGCCCCAATGGCGGGCGCTTGCTCAAAGATGGCGACTTTGCTGTTGAAGTGACGATCTTCGAGGACGCGCAGGAACCGCAATTCCGCGTTTACGCGAGCCGTGATGGTAAGCCGATGGAACCCGGTGCGGTGCAGCTCACCATGACACTCAAACGGCTTGGCGGTCAGGTCGATCAGTTTGCTTTTGTGCCGCAGGGCAAGTTTCTTAGCGGACAAGGCGTCGTCGAAGAGCCGCACAGCTTTGATGTCGAGGTGGTGGCAGTCGAGAATGGCAAGCGCCACGTCTGGAAATATGCCAGCCCCGAAGGCCGCACGACGATAGCCACGGGTGCAGCCAAGGCGGGCGGTATAGAAGTTATCACCGCTGGCCCGGCCACGATCGGCGAATTGCGCGAGCTGTTTGGCACGGTGCAACTGGCGACCACCGGACGCTCCGAAATTCGCGGACAGTTTCCGGGACGCATTGTCAGTGTTACCAAAAATGTGGGCGATTATGTGAAGCGCGGGCAGTTGATCGCACGGATCGAGTCGAGCGAATCCTTGCAGACCTATCCGGTCTATTCGACCGCAAGCGGCGTGATTGCAGAGCGCAATGGCAATCCCGGCGATGTCACCGGTGATCGGGCGCTCTTTGTTATCACCGACCCGGCACAGACGACGGTTGTGTTCAACATCTTCCCCAAGGATTTGGGGGCGATCCGCCCCGGCATGAAAGTCATTGTCGAGACGCAGGACGGAAAGCCCATCGGTGAGGCCGCACTCGGAGATTATCTGCCCGAAGGGAACGTGCAGGCGGGGACCGCGCTGATGCGCGCCAACATCCCGAACCGCACCGGCGCTTTGCGGCCCGGAATGGCGCTGCGCGGGCGCGTAAGCATCAACGCGGTAAATGTGCCGCTGGCGGTGCGGACCGAAGCGATCCAGCCGTTCCGCGACTTCAAGGTGGTCTTTGCCAATTACGGGCAGGATTACGAAGTGCGGATGCTCCAGCTTGGCCGCTCCTCGCCTGAATGGACTGAGGTGCTAGGCGGGCTGAAACCCGGCACGCCCTATGTCACCAAAGGCTCCTTCCTCGTTCGCGCCGACATCGAAAAGTCGGGCGCGAGCCACGACCATTGATTGGGGGTAACTGACATGCTTGCCCGTATCATAGGATTTTCCATCAAGCAGCGATGGTTCGTCATGGCCGCCGTTGCTTTACTTTGCGCGCTCGGCGTTTGGAGTGCGCTGCGTCTGCCCATCGACGCCGTGCCAGACATCACCAATGTCCAGGTGCAGATCAATACCGAGGCTGAAGGCTACTCGCCGCTCGAATCCGAACAGCGCATCACCTTTCCCATAGAGACGGCAATCGCCGGCATTCCGAACCTGTCCTACACTCGCTCGATCTCGCGCTATGGGCTAAGCCAGGTCACCGTTGTGTTCGACGATGGCACTGATACGTTCTTCGCGCGCCAACAGGTCGCCGAACGTATCCAGTCGGTCAAATCGCAGCTTCCCCCCGGAATCGAACCACAAATGGGGCCGATTGCGACGGGGCTTGGTGAAATTTTCATGTTCGCCATCGAACCCAAACCCGGCGCGCGCAAACCCGATGGCAGCGAATACACCGCCGAAGACCTGCGAACGCTCTCAGATTGGGTCGTCCGCCCGCAGATGCGCACCGTGCCCGGCGTTGCCGAAGTCAACACCATCGGCGGCTTTGAACGGCAATATCATGTGACGCCGAATCCAAGCTATCTCGCCTCGCTCGGCCTCTCGCTCAACGACGTTGTTGCTGCCTTGGAAAAGAACAACGGCAATCGCGGCGCGGGGTATGTCGAACGCGGCGGCGAGCAAATCTTGATCCGGGTGCCGGGGCAGGCAGCCGATGAGCAAGACCTGTCGCAAATCACTCTCGCAACGCGCGGCGGGGTGCCGATCCGCATCGGCGATGTGGCCGAAGTTGCCATCGGCTCCGAACTACGCACAGGCGCTGCGACCGAAAATGGTAAAGAGATCGTGCTTGGCACTATCTTCATGCGCACCGGCGAAAACCCGCGCATTGTTGCCCAAGCGGCGGCAGACAAGCTGAAACAGGCCACAGCCTCCTTGCCCGCAGGCGTGATCGCGCATCCGCTCTATGACCGCACCGAACTGGTGGACCGCACCATCGCCACGGTCGAAAAGAATTTGGCCGAAGGCGCATTGCTGGTCGTCGTCATCCTCTTCCTGTTGCTCGGCAATTTCCGCGCGGCGCTAATCACGGCAGCAGTCATTCCAGTTGCCATGCTGATGACGCTGACAGGGATGCTCCAGACCCGGACCTCTGCAAACCTGATGAGCCTTGGCGCGCTCGATTTCGGACTGATTGTCGATGGCGCGGTGATCATCGTTGAAAACTGTCTGCGCAGGCTGGGCGAAGCGCAGCACCGGTTGGGCCGTCTGCTCGACCGCGATGAACGCTTTGGGCTGGTCGCATCGGCCAGTGCGGAAGTCATCCGGCCAAGCATCTTCGGCATCGTCATCATCACCGCCGTCTATCTGCCAATCTTCGCGCTCGAAGGCATTGAGGGCAAAACCTTCCACCCGATGGCAATCACCGTGGTGCTGGCGCTGACGGCTGCGCTCATTCTCTCGCTCACGCTGGTTCCGGCTGCGGTCGCGCAGTTTGTAACCGGCAAGGTCGACGAAAAGGAAAACTGGCTGATGCACCGCCTCGGCAGCGGCTATCGCCCATTGCTCGACCGCGCACTGGAATGGCCCAAATTAGCGGTTGCCGTTGCGGTGCTGCTGGTCGCCGTCGCCGGGGTTGGCGCGACGCGGCTGGGAAGCGAGTTCATTCCAAACCTCGATGAAGGCGACATTGCGATGCACGCCTTGCGCATTCCCGGCACGAGTCTCGGTCAAGCTGTAAAGATGCAACATCAGCTTGAAGAGCGGATCAAAAAGTTCCCGGAGGTCGAGCGAGTGTTCTCCAAAATTGGCACCGCCGATGTGGCAACTGACCCCATGCCGCCTTCGGTCGCAGACACCTTCATCATGCTCAAAGACCGCAACAGTTGGCCTGACCCACGCAAAACACGCGATGAGTTCGTCGCCGAATTAAACACCGCAGTGCAGCAGATACCCGGCAACAACTACGAGTTTACTCAGCCGGTGCAGATGCGAATGAACGAGCTGATTGCAGGTGTTCGCGCCGATGTGGCGATCAAGCTCTACGGCGACGATCTCGACCAGCTATTGAAAAGCGGAGACGCTATCAACGACGTGGCCACAGGCATTGCCGGGGCCGAAGATGTGAAGCTGGAACAGATCACCGGTCTGCCCATGCTGTCAGTTACCCCCAAACGCGATATGCTCGCCCGCTACGGCGTCAGCATGTCCGATGTCCAAGATGCCGTCTCCACCGCGACCGGCGGCGCAAAGGCGGGGGAACTGTTTGAGGGCGACCGCCGCTTTGCTGTGGTTGTTCGCCTGCCGGAAGCCTTGCGCACCGATCTGGCAGCGCTCGGCAATTTGCCGGTGGCCTTGGCAAGTGGGGGTTCAGTCCCTCTTGCTGAAATCGCCGACATATCGCTTGCCGCTGGCCCCAACCAAATCAGCCGCGAAAATGGCAAACGCCGCGCGGTAATCACCGCCAATGTGCGCGGTCGCGATTTGGGGAGCTTCATCACCGAGTTGCGGCAAAAGGTCGAAAGCGAAGTGTCACTGCCAACCGGCTACTACGTCGAATATGGGGGCACGTTCGAGCAACTCCAATCAGCGGCCACGCGGCTCCAGATTGTTGTGCCGCTGGTGCTGCTGCTGATCTTCGGGCTGCTATTTACGCTGTTTGGAAGCGTGAAAGACGCGGCGATCGTCTTCTCCGGCGTGCCGCTGGCACTAACCGGAGGCGTTGCGGCGCTGGCGCTTCGCGACATCCCGATGTCGATCTCCGCTGGCGTCGGATTCATAGCCTTGTCGGGCGTCGCGGTACTGAACGGCGTCGTCATGCTCTCCTTCATCAAAGACCTGCGCGAACGCGGCGGCGAGCTAACGGAGTCCATCCGCGAAGGCGCACTGACAAGGTTACGCCCCGTGATGATGACAGCTTTGGTCGCCTCGCTGGGCTTTGTTCCAATGGCGATCAATGTCGGTGCAGGATCCGAGGTGCAACGTCCGCTGGCGAGCGTGGTAATCGGCGGGATCATTTCCTCGACCATCCTGACCTTGCTCGTCCTGCCCGCGCTCTATGCGCTGGTGCATCGCAAAAGGGCTGCTGACGAAGCGGCTGAAACAGCCAATGGCCGCTCCGGCGAACCGGCTTTGGCGTAATGGGGAACCGTGAATTGAACACAAAACATGATCATACCGATGAAGGGCATGGCGGAACCGGCCATGACCACACTGCTGGGGCCAATGCTAAAAGCCTGGTGATTGCGCTTGGACTAACGGGCAGTTTCCTGATTGCGGAGCTGATCGGCGCATATTGGTTCAACAGTCTCGCACTGCTTTCTGATGCCGCGCATATGTTCACTGATGCAGCGGCGCTGGGTATCGCGCTGGCGGCGATCAAAGTTGGCCAGCGCCTGGCTGATAAGCAACGCACCTATGGCTACCGGCGGTTCGAGATACTAGCTGCCGCGTTCAATGCTGTCCTGTTGTTCGTGGTCGCTGGCTATGTCCTCTACGAAGGCGTGCTGCGTTTCTTCAAGCCTGAGGCGGTGGGTTCGGTTGGGATGCTGATCGTGGCATCCATCGGCCTGTTGGTGAACCTTATCGCGATGCGCGTGCTGGTGGGAGGCAAGGACGCCAGCCTCAACGTCAAAGGAGCCTATCTCGAAGTCTGGGCGGATATGCTCGGCTCATTGGGCGTGATTGCGGCGGCGGTCTTGATCTACTTCACCAACTGGAGCTGGATCGACCCCATCGTTGCCATCGGCATTGGCCTGTGGGTGTTGCCGCGCACTTGGATATTGCTGCGCGATACCACGCATATCCTGCTGCAAGGCGTTCCGCGCGGAATAGACCTTGATGCTATCCGGGCCGCAATCGGTGCGGTGCCGGGCGTGGCGGGCGTGCATGACTTACACGTCTGGTCGGTCGCAGGCGATGATGCCAGCCTGACCGCGCATATCGCGATTGCGGACGGTGCCGACCAAACCGCTGTTCGCAACTCCGTGACGGCCATGCTCGAAACGCAGTTCACAATTCACCACTCAACACTGCAAACCGAAACCGAACCTTGCGGTGACGAAGACGCGCTGCACGCATGAAAAGGAGAGTATGAATGAACCGATCCCATAAATCCTGGGTGATAGAATAAGGCGATGCTGGCTGTTCTCGCCAATCGCACCTATCGCCACCTTCTGCTCGCCCAGAGTGTCGCACTCGTCGGCACAGGCCTGGCAACCGTCGCACTCGGCCTCCTCGCGTATGACATTGCGGGTGGTAATGCTGGTGCAGTGCTTGGCACGGCGCTCGCGATCAAGATGGTCGCTTATATCGGCATTGCACCGGTGGTTGGAGCTTATGCCGACCGGTTGCCGCGACGGGCCTTTCTGGTGGTTATGGATATGATCCGGGCAGGCGTTGCACTCGCGCTGCCCTTCGTCGATCAGGTGTGGCAGGTCTATGTGCTGATCTTCCTGCTGCAATCAGCGTCAGCAGCCTTCACCCCGACTTTTCAGGCGACAATCCCTGATGTGCTACCCAACGAATCCGAATATACGCGCGCGCTGTCATTGTCTCGGCTCGCTTATGACTTGGAAAGCCTGCTTAGCCCGATCCTAGCGGCTGCTTTGCTAACAGTGATCAGCTTCCACTGGCTGTTTGCAGGCACGTCGATCGGATTCGGCATTTCAGCATTGCTCGTCGTTTCTGTGGTGCTGCCTAAGTCCCCGGCCAAGCCGCAAAGCGGCGGCATTTATGCGCGCACGACGCGCGGCATCCGGGCCTATCTGAAGACACCAAGACTCAAAGGCTTGCTCGCAATCACTTTTGCCTCGGCAGCAGCGAGTTCGATGGTGATCGTCAACACCGTCGTCATTGTCCGCGAAATGCTTGGCTTCGGACAGCGCGAGGTCGCAGTGACGCTCGCGGCCTATGGCGGCGGATCAATGATCGCTGCTTTCCTGATTCCCCGACTGCTCGACCGTATGAGCGACCGCAAAGTGATGCTTTTCGCTGCTACAGTGCTTGCCGCAGCCCTTTGTACGATGGCTGCTGTGTTCGCCAGCGGCCTTACGACTTGGCCGGTGGTGCTTGCCGGATGGGTCGTGCTAGGCGTCGCCTATTCGATGAGTGTTACGCCGTCGGGCCGTCTACTCAAGCGGTCCGCGGGCGAAAGTGACCGACCGGCGATTTTCGCTGCACAATTTGCACTGAGCCATGCGGCGTGGTTGCTTTGTTACCCGCTCGCAGGAAAGATCGGTGCGAGATTTGGCCAGGCGACAGCCTTTGGCGTTCTGGCTGGCGTGGCCATATTGGGGACTGTCGCTGGACTATGGCTCTGGCCAAAGGCTGACCCGGAAGCCTTGGTACACAGTCATGACGATCTGCCCCCCGATCACCCACATTTGCGCGATGGTCATGGCGGATCGAAAACAGCCGCACACCCCTACGTTATAGACGATTTACATCAAGAATGGCCGCGCGGCGTATGAAACCTCTTCTCATCTACGGCGCTGCTGCATTTGCCGAAATTGGCGGCTGCTTCGCCTTCTGGGCGTGGCTGCGTTTGGATAAATCGCCGCTCTGGGTAATACCCGGTTTGGTTTCGCTTGCACTGTTTGCGTGGCTGTTGACCTTGAGTGACTCCGTAGCAGCGGGTCGGACTTATGCTGCTTATGGTGGCATCTACATCGTGGCCTCGCTCCTCTGGCTATGGGCAGCCGAGGATATGCGGCCAGATCGGTGGGATGCTATCGGCGCATCAATTTGCCCCTTAGGCGCCGCGATTATATTTTATGGACCGGGGCGGACATGAGGGCGGGAAAAATGACAGATACGCGCGCTGACCATTGGGAAAATGTTTACACGACCAAACCGGACGATAGCGTCAGTTGGTTTGAGCAATCCCCCGCATTCTCGCTGGAATTGATTGATGCAACCGGAGATCGCAAAGCATCTGTCATCGACATTGGCGGCGGCGCGTCGAGGCTGGTTGATGCGCTGGTCGCCAGGGGTAGCACGCATGTTGCAGTGGTAGATCTTTCGGCTCGGGCGCTTCGCATTGCGAAAGCAAGGTTGGGCGCGAAAGCGGGAGTGGTCGAGTGGATTGTGGGCGACGTGACCACATGGAAACCCGCCAGACAATATGGCATCTGGCACGACCGCGCTGCATTCCACTTTCTGAATGCACCCCAAGAGCAGGCCGCGTATGCAAAGACTTTGCACGCTGCGGTTGAATCAGGCGGTTTTGCAATCATTGGCACCTTCGCGTTAGGCGGCCCCGAAAAATGCAGTGGGCTGCCCGTTACCCAACACGATGCGGCCAGCATTGCGCGCATATTGGGGCCGGATTTTCGTTTGGTTGATCAGCGCCGTTACGATCACGTAACGCCTGGTGGCACTGTCCAGAAATTCCAGTTCAGCACGTTTCAAATGATCGGCTGAAAACGAGACCGGTCGACCTCCACAGGTATCCTTGAGACGATCGAGGTGGCGGTTGCTAATAATGCCGGTGCAATCCGCGCCCTTGGCGTAATCAGGCGCGGCACGCGCCATAAAACTGCGGGCCTCTTTTACGAAATCGTCGACTTCGTTGCGCGCAACCAATGCATAGTCTTCGCTGATGCACATCCGTCCGTTTTTAATAATTTTGGTGCCGATGACCCATTCGACGTTCCGGGCATAGACTGAACCTGGAGTGAGCAATGCCGGACATTTTCCGTCGAGCTCAAGCGTTACCGGCGTAAGGTTTGCAGCCGCCGCCATCACGACCTTGCAGCCCACTTCAGGGCTGCCGGTGTAAAACAGATGGTCCCAGGGCGTCGCGGCAGGGGCCTGCGACAAGTCGAGCGCTCCAGTTGCAATGTGGACCAGATCACGATCGTACGTCGCCGCGATCAGTTCGGCGCAGGCCACACCCCGACATTGCGGACGCTTAGCCATGGAAAACTTCAATGCGGTGTTAGTCTAGGAACGCGCACTGCGCGGCGTTGAATGCGCCGACGCATTCGACGGCACCAAGCCCCCAGAATGACCAAACCTCATCCGACAGCTGTGCTTCGCGCATGTAGGTATTTTCCGAAACTGGCGTTGCCGCTCCCCTGCGCCCACAAGGGGGTGCGATTTGCGCTGCTCAGAGCGTATGGATTTGATTGCGCGGGTTGCGAGGAATCAGTTGGTCATGGATAATGGTGGCGACGCAATCATAACCCGGTCGGGCTGCATGTTTAGTGTGCGTCCGGCGCGCGCTGATGACGAAGCGGCGCTAGCCGAATTTTTCAAATATGTGACGCCCGAGGACATGCGCTTCAGGTTTCTGACCAGCATCAAGGAAGTTGGGCATGAGCGCCTGCTTGCGATGACCAATGTCGATCACCATCGGACCGAAAACTTCCTCGCATTCGTCGACAATGAAACCGAAATTATCGCGACCGCCATGCTCGCGTGTGACGCCGATCTCAAACGCGGCGAAGTCGCGATAGCGACGCGTTCCGATTTCAAGCATGACGGCGTCAGCTGGGAATTGTTGAAGCACGTCACGCGCTATGCTGAATCCATCGGAGTCAAGACAATTGAGTCGATTGAATTGCGCGAAAACCACGCTGCTATCGAGCTTCAGCGCGAAATGGGGTTTACGGCAACGAGCTATCCCGGTGACGCAACGCTGATGCTCGTACAGCGAACACTCGGCACAGTCTGATGCCCAAACCGCACGCTCCGGTGCGCGTCGCGGTGTTTGGCACCAAACACTATGACCGGCATTTCCTCGATGCGGCCAATGCGCGCTTCGACCTTCAGTTGACCTTCTTCGAACCACGCCTTGATGAAACGACT
>JBKJTN010000132.1:0-3449 GCA_046590275.1 Novosphingobium sp. | reverse complement strand
CATCGATCTATGGTTCGGATGCCGTCGCTGGCGTGGTCAATATCATGACCAAGACCAAGACTGACGGATTGCAGCTCGATTTCAACGTAATCGCTCCGCTTGACAGCGGCGGCGAGGAATACCGGATCAGCGCGACCTGGGGCAAAACCTTTGAGCGCGGCCATTTTTCGATTACTGCTGACTATTCACACACCAACGAGCTGAAGCGCGGCGATCGCAGCTATCTGGCTTGCCCGGAAGCCAACATCTACCGGCAGGACGGCAGCCGCGCTGATCTGATCGACCCGCGCACTGGCAAGCCGCATTGCGAGGATCTGCGCTGGGGCCACATTTGGACCTATAATCTGATCGACAATCTGTATCTTGACGGCCCCGACGGTCCGAATACGGGTACGAACACTTCTCCGGGCGGTCGCGTCCAATTGCTGCAATACCAGTACCCGGGCGAAACCCTGGGCATCCCGGCTTTCGGCGCACCAGCTTACAACGGTGACTTTGGCGCGCCTGTCGGCTGGTTCCCGACCGGCTATAATGCCGCCTCTATGGCAGTGCAGAACGCCTATCATCCGTTCGTGGATGAGCAGACAATCATCCCCAAGACCGATCTCTATACGATCTACGCGCAGGGCGCTTATGAGGTGTCGGATTCGGTCGAACTGTTCGGCGAATTCCTCGCCAACCGGCGCGAAACTTATCAAAACGGCTGGCGCCAGTTCTGGAACTTTGGCTATACCGGTGAACTCTACGGCACCGGCCCGGGCACTTCATACAACTACTGGGGCGGCGGTTTTCAAGGCTACAACTACATCAGCCCGACCGGCATTACCAACCATTCCGACAGCAGCCAGAAGGTGGACTATTATCGCGGGGTTGGCGGCCTGCGCGGCAGCTTTGGCGGCGACAACAAGTGGCGCTGGGAGGTCTATTCCCAGTATAGCAAGAGCATCGGCAAATATCGCACCGAGCAAATCTTGCAGGACGCCTATGACAGCGGCTATTTCCAGACATCTTCGTGCGTCGGCACTGTCCTGCCGGTTTCGGGCAAGCAGTGCATCGATATTCCCTGGGCCGATCCGTTCTTCCTCGCCGGGCAGCTGACCCCGGCACAAGTGGGCTTCCTGTTTGACTGGGAAGAGGGCAAGACCGTCTATACCCAGCTTAGCGGTGAAGCGACGCTTTCCGGTGAACTGTTCCGGCTTCCCGCCGGGCCGATTGGTGTCGCACTGGGCGCTACTATCCGCGAGGATAAGATCAACGATACCCCGGGCGCGATCACTCTGGCGGGCAATGCCTGGGGCGCTTCGTCTGGCGGTGTCACCGCCGGCAAGAGCCTGACCACTGAGGCCTTTGGCGAGCTCAGCATTCCAGTTTTCAAAGACGCCGCCTTTGCCAAGGATTTCACTCTTTCGGCTGCAGGCCGTGTTACCAATGTGAAGGCAACCCGCGCTTCGGATAGCGTGTCCGATTCGGACAATGGCAACTTCACCTACAAGCTGGGCTTCAGCTGGGCGCTGAACGATTGGCTGCGCTTCCGCGGCAGCTATGGCACTTCGTTCCGCGCACCTGCGCTGTTCGAACAGTTCCTGGCTGACGAGACGAGCTTCTTCACTCAAACCCGGATCGACCCGTGCTTCCAGTGGGGAGCCAACCTCGCGGCGGGTGCCATTTCCCAGCGCATAGCCGACAATTGCGCCGCTGACGGCATCCCGATCAACTATGCCTCCGGCGGCATCAGCGCGACTGGCATTTCATCCGGGGGCCTAGGCGTCCTTAAGGCTGAAACCTCAAAGGCCAAGGTCATCGGCGCGATCCTTACGCCGCGCTTTTCGTTCCTCCCGGACACGAAAATCAGCCTTGCGGTCGATTACTTTGATATCAGCGTCAAGGGGGAGGTTTCGCAGCTTGGCGCACGCAATATCCTGTTTGGTTGCTATGATTCGCAGAACTTCGCGACCGAACCACTGTGCGATCTGTTCACCCGCGGCCAGAACGCGACGGCCATTTACCAGATCGACGAAATCTTTGATAAATATATCAATATCGCCAGTCAGCGTAACTCGGGAATCGACGTTGCATTCAATGTCGATCAAGGCCTTGGCTCCCTCGGCAAGCTCAAGCTGCAGGCGGATATGACCTGGCAGATCAAGGACAATAGCCGGTTGCTGCCGGGCTCTGATCTCCAGTCCACCAATGGTGAGGCCGGATCACCCAAATGGGTCGGCGATTTCCGCGCAACCTGGCTCCATCCATCGGGCTTCAGCCTGTTCTACGGGATCAGCGTGATCGGCGCGACCTCCAACGTGCAGGACTTCCTCGACGATAACGGCGGCGATCCCTGTATCACATCGACGATCTATGGAACCTACTGCCCGGATCTCACCGCTCCGGCGACATTCTATCACAATATGTCGGTTTCGCAGGACATCGCAGAAGGCAGGTTCACCATCACTGCGGGCGTCAGCAATCTGTTTGATACCCGTCCACCGCGCGTGTCGGTGCTGAACGGCAACCAGATCAGCCTGCTCGGACCGGTTATCGCAGCCTCGCAATATGGCTTCCAGGGCCGCCGTGCCTTCGTCAACGTTTCGGCCAAATTCTAGGCCAAGACTGAGCGAGCAACAGGATTTGGGGCGGCATGGCAACATGCCGCCCCTTCTGTTAGAGCTTCGTTGCGGGAGGAGCAATTTCGCCAATGCCTGAAATTCTGGTCCGACCGGACAATCTGAATGCCGAGAACGCGCGGTTTGAGCAGGCCGCCTTGCGCCAGCCGGTGTTCCTGAACTCGGTTCCCAAAAGCGGCAGCCACCTGCTGCGCAATATCTTGCGGATGTTTGTGCCGGTCGGCCAGCAATATGCCGCCGACTTCATCCAGTGGGGCAATCTCCAACAGCACCGCACGGCTTTTGACCCGGGTGCGCCGAAACTCAGCTGGGGCCATCTGTTTTTCGCCGATGCCTCCGCGATCGAGACTGCCCCGGCCCGCCGCATCTTGCTCTATCGTGACCCCTATGACTGGGTGATCGCGCGCGCCCGCTTCATGCTGTCGGAGCAGTTCTTCGGCAATGTCGACCATCTGCGCACCGGCGTGCTGAACGCCGACGAGCTGCTGACCATGATGATCTTCGGCCTGCCCGGAAAATTGCCCTCGCTCAACGACATCTACGAACTGAACGCCGCCGCTTGGCTGGGGGCACGGTTGCATGTGGTGACGTTTGAGGAACTTTCCCGTCACGTTACCGATCTGGACTCAGCCGGGGCAAATACGTTCTTCACGGCACTGCTTGATGCCTGTGGTATCGCGGCGCCGCCAGACTGGCGCGAACGGGTGCGCATCGGTTCAAACCGCGAGCAAAGCGCAACCGCGCGTGAGAACCTGACCGGCGTGGCGATCGAGCTCCCCGATACGCTGGGACCCCGCCACCGGGCGCTGGTGGACTATCAGGCCCCGG
>JBKJTN010000089.1:0-11055 GCA_046590275.1 Novosphingobium sp. | reverse complement strand
GTTGATGTCGCCGAGATAGTCTTCAAGCGGTTCACAATCGGGATCGGGATTGATGAACACGAAGCCACCCCAATGCCCGACGCGGACTTCGGGAAGTGAATATTCCTCAGCCGTCACGGTCGGGAAATCCCATTGGCACGGGACCTCCTTCAGGGTCCCGTCCAGCTCCCAAGACCAGCCATGGAACGGGCAGCGGAGCACCTTCAGACCTTTACGATGATTATCGCACAGCGCCCGCCCCCGGTGCATGCAGGCATTGGGGAAGGCCTTAACTTCATCCTTGGAGGCGCGGACAATGATGAATGACAGGCCGGCGATGTCATAGACATGGGTATCGCCTACATTGGGGATGTCATCCTCGTGGCAGGCCATTTGCCACACCCGCTTCCACAGCCGCTCCACCTCGCGATCATGTTCCTCTCGGGTCCAATAGCGGCTGACCTCGACGTTAGTCACCCCTGGTTCCATCGGTGAGTTTTCCAGATAGACCGCAGGCGGCTTCACCGTGTCGCCAAGGACAACCTCATCATAGGTGATCCCGTTCGACCGATTGTGACCGGTTATCGTTTCAACCACGCGCAGACTCTCCCAACCAATTCGTCCCAAGCTAGCTGGGCTGTATGCGAAGACCATTGGTCTTTTTGAGGGGGAAGCGAACCGCTGCGATCACAGAGATTCGAAATCAGCCTTGATGGCACTTGCCGTCCATACATACAGCAGGGCAGCAGGAATGCCGAAGCAGGCGCTTACGGCCATGACTGCATAGCTGAGCGACATCGTGCCCAGACTTGCGGCGAGGTTTGTGCTGGCAAGGCCAATCAGAAATGCCCCCAGGGCCTGGCCGATCAGATTGTTGAAGAGCATCGCGACCGCCACCGCCATCGCGCGCTCGCCCGGTTTAACCGCCAATTGCAGCAACGAAAGGGTTGGCGGCTGAGCGATCAGAAATGTCAGATAACCGAGCGAAAAGATCCCGAGGAACCACCAGAAGCTCTCGGCGGTCAGGCAAAGATAGTAGATTGGCAGGCACAGCAAGGTGGCGATGGCCGGCAGCCAGGCCCGCCACTTCGGGTTGCGCCTGACCAGCCAGTCAGTCAAAAAGCCGCCCAGGATCGGGCCGGGAATTCCGCCAAGGATGAAGGCCAGCCCCAAGTAGAACCCGACATCTGCGGTCGACACATCAAACTTGCGCAGCATGATCGAGGCGAGCCAGGTGGCGAAGCCATAGCCGATGACAATCATGCAGGCATAGGCAAGCGTGACCGCGACATACAGCCGGTTGTTCAGCAGCGAGGCAAGAGTGATCAGCCATGAAGCCCGCGCCTCGCGCCAGCTCTCCGATTTTGGTGCTTGCACCGCAGCGGGATAGAACCGGCCGCGGACCGGCTCCTTCACGGTTAGATAGACGATGATCGCAAGCACGACGCCTGGAACACCCAGCGCCACAAACGCCATCCGCCACCCAAGGAGGTCAGCGAAATAACCGCCGACCATCAATCCAGTCGCCGTTCCAATCGTCGCGCCCAGCGTGGTGACCCCCATGGCCCGCCCAAGCTCATGCTTGCGGAAGTAATCGGACAGCAGCGACAAACCGGCCGGTCCGCTGCCGGACTCGCCAACCCCGACCCCCATCCGGGCGATGAACAGCGACCAGAAACCTGTAGCGGCACCGCAGATCGCGGTCATCAAGCTCCATGTCGCAATCGACAAGGCAACGATCGTCTTGCGGCTCTTGCGGTCAGCCAGCCAGGCGATCGGGATGCCGAAGGTTACATAGAACACAGTAAAGGCGAGGCCCGTGATCAGCCCGATCTGGGTATCGGTGAACGCAAATTCGGCCTTGATGTCTTCCAGCAGGATCGAAAGGATCAGCCGATCGGCGATATTCAATATCCCGCCGATCGTCAGTATCGCTATGACATAATAGCGATAGTGGCGGCCTTCGCTGAGGGGCCCCTCCTGCATGTTCATAGCCGAAAGGCTAAGGTTTGCGGCTGTGAAACAACACTAGCAGAATGGCGAGGTGCGGGCTTGGAGCCAAGATTCCCCGGAAGCCTCACGTGATCGAGGCCCCTAGCAATTTCGATCATCGCACGGGATGGAGATTCATGGTTATTCCGTTTGCCGCGAGGGGAGTCTGGTTGCCGTGAACAAACCCGTCCAATTGACGAACTTCTTTGAGTCGGCAACGCTGATCGAGCCGTTCGACTTTTACCGGGCTGCGCATGCCACCGCTCCGATACTTCCGGTTCCAGAGCACAATCTACATATCGTGTTCAACTATGATCTGGTTGCCGAGGCCACCGGGCGAACCGATGAGTTCTCCAATGATTTCGGGGTGTTGCTGGGTGGAACCCGCGCGCAGGATCCGGAGATCAAGGCCGTTCTCGACAAGGGCTGGTCGGTTCCTTCGACCTTGCTGACAGCCGATCCCCCGGTCCACACGCGGTTCCGCAAACTGGTCAACCTGGCCTTCTCGATGCCGCGCGTGAATGCGATCGAGGCGGATATCCGGGCGAAAGCGGTCGGCCTGATCGAGGGCTTCGCTGATCGCGGGGAGTGCGAGTTTCTTGAGGATTTTGCAGTTCCTCTGCCGGTCTCGATGATCGCCAAGCAGATCGGGCTGGAGGACCAGCTTGACCGGGTCAAACGGTGGTCGGATTCGGCGGTCGATCAACTCAGCCAGATGATCAGCAAAGAACGCGAGCTGGAGTGCGCGCGCGATGCGGTGGAATTTCAGCACGTGATCAAGGCCAAGATCGATGAGCGCCGCGCGCAAGGCGGCGATGATCTGCTCAATGATCTGGTTCAGGCCCGGATAGACGGCGAGCAACCACTCAATGATCCCGAAATCATGTCGATCATGAACCAGTTCATGGTCGCCGGAAATGAGACTACGACTTCCACCTTGGCGGGCGCGATGCTGCAGTTGATCCGCAGCCCCGAACAGCTTGCCAAAGCGGCAGCGGCCGCTGGCGGCAAGGATCCCAAAGTCATCGGCAATCTGGTTGAAGAGGCGCTGCGGACCGAAACGCCCACCGCTGGCATGTGGCGGGTGGTAACGCGCGACGCTGAGCTTGGCGGTCACCACCTCGCCAAAGGTTCAATGCTCCATCTGCGCTATGCCGCGGCCAATCGTGACCCTGCAAAATACCCCGAACCGGACAAGTTCGATATCGAGCGCGGCAATGCCCGAACCCATCTCGCCTTCGGGCGGGGTATCCATATGTGCGTCGGCAATATGCTGTCGCGCAAGGAGGTCGCAGTTGCATTTGACGAACTGCTCGCCCGGCTCACCAATTTCTCGATCACCGACGAAGCTGCCATTGCCGTTCCGCCCAACATGCTGCTGCGCGGCATCACCAGACTTCCTATCGCTTTCGAGAGAATGGCATGACCCAGACCCTTCAACCGATCGCCACCGATCTGTGGACCAACGAAGCCCAGCCGCGCCTGATCGGTGGCAAATTGCCCAGCGGCAAGGTGGTGTTCCCCTATCCTCATGGGGATGCCGCGCGAGACGTGGATGTGTATCCCTTGTCGCGAACCGGCACGCTGTGGTCGTGGACCCGCCAGGACTTCAAGCCGAAGGAGCCCTATAGCGGGCCGGAGATATTTGTGCCGTTCCTGCTCGGCTATGTCGAGTTGCCAGGGGAAACGATCGTCGAAACCCGCATTGTCGATGCGAAACTGGACGATCTGAAGCTGGGCATGGCGATGGAATTCGTCATCGCACCGTTCGACGATCACCGTTCAACCTATGCCTTTCGGCCGGAGAGAAAGCCATGAAAGACGTTTACATCATTGGCGCCGGGATCCATCCGTTCGGGCGAACAGAAGGTCGCTCGGGCCGCGATCAGGGTGTTTTTGCCGTGCGGCAGGCGATGGCGGACGCGGGCCTTGAATGGGGCGATGTGGGCTGTGCCTATGGCGGATCGGCAGCGGCCGGCAATGCCGACATCATGGTCAACGAGCTGGGCCTGACCGGGCTGCCGTTCATCAATGTCAGCAACGGCTGCGCCACCGGCGGCAGCGCGCTGGCCTCGGCGCGAAACGCGATTGCAGCGGGCGAGTTCGATGTGGCTCTAGCGGTGGGCTTCGACAAGCATCCGCGCGGCGCGTTCAACGCCAAGCCGGGCGATTATGGCTTGCCTGAGTGGTACGGCGAAACCGGGATGATGCTGACCACGCAATTCTTTGCGCTCAAGATTCAGCGTTACATGCAATTGCATGGCATCAGCCGTGAAACGCTGGGTCGGGTGGCCGAAAAAGCCTATCGCAACGGCGAAAACGCTGACCACGCCTGGCGGCGTTCGCCGGTCGATCTGGAAACGATCATGAACGCGCAGATGGTCAATGATCCACTGACCAAATACATGTTCTGTGCGCCCGCCGAGGGTGCGGTCGCGCTGATTCTGGCGAGCGAGCAGAAGGTCAAGGAACTGGGCGCCGATGCAGTCAGGATCGCCAGCGTTGCGGTGCGGACCCGGCCGCCGGGCTCGTTTGAAGTCTTTGCGGCCTCGGTCGACATCGACAATGGCGGGAAGCCAACGATTTTGGCCTCGAAAGCGGCGTTTGAGCTGGCCGGGATTGGCCCCGAGGATATCGACGTAGCGCAGCTGCAGGACACAGAGTCGGGTGCCGAGATCATGCATATGGCCGAAAACGGCTTCTGCAAGGATGGCGAGCAAGAGCAGTGGCTGCGTGAAGGCCGCACCGAAATCGGCGGCAAGTTGCCGGTCAATACCGATGGCGGGTGCCTGGCCTGCGGCGAGCCGATCGGCGCTTCGGGCCTCAGGCAGGTGTACGAAAACACCGTCCAGCTGCGCGGGCGCGGCGGTGCCCGGCAGGTTCCGGACGGGCCCAAGACTGCCTATAGCCATGTTTACGGCGCCCCCGGCCTGTCCGGCGTTGCGATTTTGGAGCGATAATATGGGGCGCATGGCGGGTAAAGTTGCGCTTATTTCTGGCGGTGCAGAAGGGATCGGTGGCACGCTCGCCCGGATGATCGTTTCCGAAGGCGGCAGCGTAATGCTGGGCGATCTCCAGCTGGACAAGGCCACGGCATTGGCAGCAGAGCTTGGTGCAAATGCTGATGCGGTTGCCCTTGATGTGCGCGATCTGTGCGCATGGGAGGCAGCTGTAGCGGCAACCGTGAAGCGGTTCGGCAAGCTCACCACCTTGTGCAATATCGCGGGTATTTCCGAGCCTGGGAACACGGTCGACGTCGATCTCGATAGTTGGCACCGGCATATCGACATCAATCTGAACGGCACCTTCTATGGCTGCCGCGCGGCGATCCCGGCGCTGGCTGCAGCCGGTGAGCCGGCCACGATCGTCAACGTGGGCTCGATGCTTGCGCACCGTGCCAGCGGGAACATGGCGGCCTATTGCGCCTCGAAGGCTGGCGTTACCCATTTGACCAGATCAATCGCCCTCGACTGTGCCGCCAGAGGGCTGCAAATCCGCGCCAATACGGTCCACCCCGGTGCCATCCGCACCCCGATGTATGAGCGTTATGTCAATGCAGGCGGGGCAAGCACGGAAGAAATCGAGACCGCCATGGCGTCCGCGCACCCGATGGGCCGGGTCGGTACGCCCGAAGAAGTGGCCAAGGCGATCATTTTCCTGTCCTGCGATGAATCAAGCTTTACCAGCGGCACCGATCTTAACATCGATGGTGCCAGCGCGATCAGGGAATAGGTGATGGCTACCAGAATTGACGCCCATTTCGTCGCTGTCGGCAAGTATCATGACATCGATTACGCCCGGCTTGAGCTGCTGAAACTGCTGGCCGAACATCCCGAAATCCGCACCACTGTCGCCTGCGACTATGCCGATATCGAGCGGCTGAACGCTTGCAGCATGTTGATCACCTACACCTGTGATTTTATGCCGACCAAGGACGAGGCAGCGGCCATTCGCAAATGGGTGGAGAAGGGCGGAAAATGGCTTGCGCTGCACGGCACCAATTCGATCCTGAAGTTCACCGATGGCGGGGTCGATACACCCAATGACCGTCCGGATGTGATGGAAATGCTCGGCACTCAGTTCAAGGCGCATCCGCCAATCGGCACCTTCACCGTCGAAGTGGCCAACCATGATCATGAGTTGACGCGCGGCATCACCGATTTCGTGACCGAGGACGAGCTCTATCTATCGCAGACCACCGCCAAGATCGACACCCTGCTGCAGACCCGCTTCGAGGGCGAGGCCGCCGGTTTCGTAGACCACACCTGGCCTGAAAGTGTCGTGCCGATCCTCTACACCCGCGATATGGGCAAGGGCCGGATCGTCTATAACGCGCTGGGCCATTGCCGGGGTCATTATGACCTGCCGGGCATGCAGGACTTTTATCCAGTCCCCGAACGCTGCTCGTGGAACTATCCGGTCTATTACGAATTGCTGCGACGCGGGATTGCGTGGGCGATGCGCTCTGACCCCAAATGATCAGTTCACGGCGCGGTCCCGGCCTACCCAATAGGGCGCGCGCAATTCGCGGCGAAGAATTTTGCCCGAGGGGTTGCGGGGCAGCGCCGCGATGAAATCTACCGATTTGGGGCATTTATAACCCGCGATATGGTGCCGGGCGTGGGCGATAATATCGGCCTCTGAGACTTCGGCCCCTTCCTTGACAACAACACAGGCCTTGACCGCTTCGCCCCATCGCTCATCCGGCACGCCAATCACCGCCACGTCGGCCACCAGCGGGTGGCTGTAGAGCGCATTCTCGACTTCGGCGGGATAAACGTTTTCACCGCCGGAAATGATCATGTCTTTGACCCGGTCATGGATATAGAGATAGCCGTCCTCGTCCAGATAACCGGCATCGCCGGTACGCAACCAGCCATCCTTGTCGATTGTCGCTGCGGTCGCTTCGGGCATGTTCCAATAGCCCTTCATGTTTTTGGGCGAACGGGTTGCAATTTCGCCAACCGTGCGGACAGGGACGTCGTTGCCCGCCTCGTCGACCACCTTGATTTCGACTCCCAGCAAGGGCTTGCCGACCGAGCGCATCCGTTCATTGCCGTTTGGATCATGATCTTCCGGATTGAGCGCAACAATCGTCCCGGAGGTCTCGGTCATCCCGTACATCTGGATAAAGCCGCAGCCGAACACTTCGATGCTCTGCTTCATCAGATCGAGCGGGATCGGCGAGGCGCCGTACATAATGTATTTAAGCCGCGAAAAATCAATCTCGCGGACCCGCGGATGGTTGAGCATGATCTGGATCGCTGCGGGAACCATGAAGATTTTCGCTATGCCATATTGTTCAATAAAATCGAGAGCCTGGGCAGGATCATATTCGCGCACGACAATAGCCTGTGTGCCGCCATTCAGGATGGTGATGCCAAAGCCGGTCCCGCTGACGTGAAAGCAGGGCATGGCTAGCAAACTGGTTTCCCCCGGTTCCGATCGCTGCCAGTCCTGCAAGGCCGCTTCTTCTTCTGTCGTCCGGCTGGTCAAGATCGAGCCATGCGTCATGATCGCGCCTTTGGGGTGGCCGGTGGTGCCCGATGTATAGAGCTGGATCGCATCGTCGCCGGCGGCGCAGGGGATATTGGGATCGGTATCGGCAAAACCATCGCGCCAGGTCCGATAGTCGGGAATGTCGCCATCTGCAGCTTCAGAACCAATGATGGTTTCGACGTGGGTCAGCGATGGCTTGATCTGCCGCAGAAGGTCTGTGAATTCGGGCCCGATGAACAGCACGCGCGCCTTACAATCATTGACGATATAGGCCACTTCGGGAGGAGCCAAACGCCAGTTGATCGGGGTCATCACCGCGCCAACCTTGGCCACGCCGCTGAGAATTTCAAAATAGATGTGCGAGTTCTTGCCCATATAGGCCACGCGGTCGCCCGGCATCACGCCCAGCGCGATCAGACCATTGGCGGCGCGATTGCTGCTGCGGTCGAGCTCGCCATAGGTCAGCTCGTCGCCCTCGAAAGTGAAGGCCACTTGCTCGCCGCGTTCCTGGGCCTGAAAGCGAATAACATCGCCGATCGAGATGATGTCCGTTTGATCCATGGCTTGTTCTATAGATGCCTCTCTTGCCTGTGCGCCCTACCAGAATCACTAGCAGCCTTGAGCGCCTGTCAAGCTAGGATGCCGGGCCTGCAGGTTATGGCCAAGGGAGATGGCAATGGCATTGGTATCGGTTATCGGCGCAACTGGCAGGCAAGGTCTCGCGCAAATCCGGCAACTGGTTGCTGGAGGGCACAAGGTACGCGCCATCTCGCGCAGCAAAAATCCCAATCTGGGGATGACCAACGCCGATATCGAAACGCGCCAGATGGACCTCTACGATCCGGCCACGTATGTCTCCGCACTCGAAGGTTCGGATGCGATCTTTTATACCCACCCTCTACAATCGCGCGAGGATCGGTCGATCCTCGCTGCGGCCGTCGGACGGGCGGCCAAGCAAGTCGGCGCCCAGCGGTTCGTCTGGAACACCTCCAGCTGGATTCCCGACAAGCCGGGCGATGCCCATACCTATGCCGGGAATACTGCGGGTATAAACGAGCTGTGGCGATCGGGCGTTCCGGCCACGGTGTTCGGTTCGGTGCTGTTCATGGATAATCTCCTGACCAACTGGGCGCGCCCCTTCATCATGCATGAAAGTCGTTACGTTTATCCGCACAAGGCCCATCTTGAGGCGAACTGGATCAGCCTCGATGATGTTGGCAAGATCATGGTGGCAGCGCTTGATCGCCCCGATCTGGAAGGGGCATGGATGAATATCGGCGGTCCGCAGCGGCTGAAACCGCCCGAAGTAGCCGCGACCCTCTCGCAGGTTTTTGGCCGCGAAATCAAATATGATCCCTGTTCACCCGAGGAATTTGGCGATCTGCTGGTGGCGGCGCTGGGTGACAGCATGGCCGAGGAAATGCGCGTGCCATACTCGGCAGGCATCGCGGCATTTTACAATTACAACAACACTGCGCCAACCCAGCCGTTCAAGGTCAATACCGACTATATGCAGGAACGCCTGCCCGAGATCGAGTTTGAAACCATGTTCGATTGGGCGAAACGGCAGGATTGGTCGGATACGGCGCATCGCCCTTCTGGCGGATGACGGGTCGCAGCCGGGTCGTCGGCGCACACATCGTGAGAAGGTATCCGGGCCAGCAGGAGTGTTTGAATGGGTAGGCTGGCCGGAAAGATCGCCATCATAACGGGTGCGGCCAAGGGGCTGGGGGAAGCCGATGCCAGGATGTTCGCGCGCGAAGGGGCCATCGTCATTCTCACCGATGTCGATCAGATAAATGGTGCGCGCGTGGCAGCTGAAATTGGCGAAAGGGCCGAATTTCACTTTCACGATGTCCGCGAAGAGGAAGGCTGGAAGACGCTGATCGGCGATGTTGTTGCCCGGCACGGCAGGCTGGATATTCTGGTCAATAATGCCGGGGTGGTCCAGCCCGGCACGATCGAGACGCAGAGCGTGGATGATTATCGCTTCATCATGGCGGTCAGTGCCGATGGGACATTTTTCGGCTGCAAATATGCAGTGATGGCGATGAAGCAGACCGGCGGCGGCTCGATCATAAACATGTCATCGCTAGCTTCGGTTCAGGGGGTGCCTGCGGTTGCAGCCTATAGCGCGGCCAAGGGGGCAATCGAAAGCCTGACCCGCAGCGTCGCGGTCCATTGCGCGCAGAGCAATTACAATATCCGCTGCAACAGCGTCCATCCATCGACGATCCTGACGCCGATGGTGATCGAGGTCATGAAGGGATTCGAACGCCCAGCTCCGCGAGCCGATGGCCCGCCCCCGGTGAACGAAAAGCTCGGCGAGCCGGATGACATTGCGCATACGGTCCTGTTTCTGGCCTCCGATGAATCCAGATTCATCAATGGTGCCGCCATCCGCGTCGACAATGCCAAGTCGGTTGTCGAAGGGTTCGTCGGCGGCGGTTAGTCCGCCGACTTTGGTATGGCGCAAATGAAACGAGAGGAAGCTGCATGAGCATATTGGACAGATTCAGGCTCGATGGTCAGGTGGCGGTTGTAACGGGCGCTGGCAAAGGGATCGGCCGGGCGATCGCAATCGGCCTGGCCGAAGCGGGCGCCGATGTTGCGATTGGTGCGCGCACGGCGACCGATCTGGAAGCAGTTGCGACCGAGATCCGCGCGAGGGGGCGGCGTGCGCTGGTCGTTCCAACCGATTCAACCAGCATGGCTGCGCTTGAAGCTTTGGCCACGCAAGCAACCGACCAGCTTGGCCCGATCAGCATCTGGGTCAGCAATGCCGGGGGTATCCCCGATGGCACGCCGCGCTATCTGACGAAGACATCGGAGGAAAGCTGGGATGCCATGATCGATCTCAACCTGAAGTCGGTCTGGATGGGCGCAGTCGTCGCCGCTGCACACATGAAAGAAAACGGCGGGGTGATTATCAATACCTCGTCCAGGGCGTCTTACGGGCCCCAAGTGAAGAACGGCCCCTATGGCGCAGCCAAGGCCGGAGTGAACAGCCTGACTGCAACGCTTTCGCGCGAACTCGCCCCGAAAATCCGCGTGAACGCCGTGGCACCAGGACCAGTCCCGACCGAGAACTTCGATGATTGCATGGGCACTGACAGCGAGGAAAAGCGCGAGCAGCTGCGCGAGATGATCCAGATTCCGCTGAAGCGCTTTGGCAGCGAAGAGGATATCGCGGCGGCAGCGCTTTACCTCGCCTCGCCCGCTGCTGGCTGGGTCACCGGCCAATGCCTGTTTGTAACCGGGGGCCTGTAGCCAGATGGTCTTGCCCGACCTTCCAGCCGAAACGGATGTCCTGATAATCGGCGCAGGCGCAGCCGGATTGGCCGCCGCGCTGGCAGCGCATGCTGGCGGAGCCCGGGTCACCATTATCGACAAGGGCGATCGGCTGGGCGGAACCGCGGCGATTTCGGGCGGAATCGTCTGGATTGCGAACAACCCGCAGATGAACGCTGCCGGGCTGGCGGATAGCGCTGATGATGCCCTGGCCTATTTCGGCTCGCTTGATCATGGCGAGATGGATGCCGCCGTGCTAGGTGCCTTTGTCCGCGAAGGGCCGGCTGCGCTTGC
>JBKJTN010000148.1:0-9957 GCA_046590275.1 Novosphingobium sp. | reverse complement strand
AGATCGCCGTGATGGAAATTGAAGAAGAACGGTGTGCTGCTGGTGGTTTGAAGCAAGGTCACCGCATCGCCCCAATGGTTGCCGTCGGCCTGGCCCAGCGAGAAACCATGGAGGCTGCCGAAGCAGGCCATATTGGCGCTGGAAATCAGCGCGCGGCGGACCAGATAGGCCTCGTTGCCCGGCATCTGGCCCCAGAAGCAGGGCTCAAGATTAACGTCTTCGCGAACCGCGATGGCGCCGGTGTCGGCCAGCGCGGCCATGCAGGCTGCGGTGGCATCGTCAAGCGTTTCGAGCCGGTCGCTGCGGATCAGGACACTCAAATGATGATCGCCAAACGCCACCGCGCCGACGCCCAGCGCATCGCGGGCTGACAGCATTTCGCGACGTTCGGCAAAGGCTTCCTCGTCGGCAGATTTGAGCCGGCGAACAGCAAGGTCAATCCGCTCACGGGCAATCTGACGATCGGACGGCGCGTAGCTTTCGGTCACCACCATTTCGCACGGCAAGCGCAACAGCCCATCCATGAGTCCGGGGCTGGTGCTGTCCGGATAATCCTTGAGGCTCAGCAACGCGGCGAATTCGCTCTTGGTCGCACTGCGCAATTCCAGCGCATCGAGCCCGAAGTTGATCCGGCGATAGGGGATCATCTGGCCGATGTCGGTGCCGGCTGCCGGGCGGCGCACCGGGCGCATCTCGCCGTTGTAGAGAGCGGACACCAGTTCCAGCACTTCCGAGCAGCGACCGGTCGTTCCCTCATAGTCGCCCAGCAGGCGCGCGCCGTAGGCAGTGAGCGTCGCAATCATGGCGCTGGCAGCGGCTCTGAGTGCACGAATATCGCCCGGATCGGCTTCGACCGGCGCTTTGCCGCTGCGCTTCATCCAGCGCGAGAAGCGGTCGGCAAAACCGGCCTTGCCGCGCGCCGGGCGACGGACCAGAGTGACGAATTGATCGTTGACGTACAAGGCGCCATTGGCCAGCCGTTCGCGCCAGCGGGCATCGATATGGGCGGCCACAGGATCGTCGAAATCCGCATCGAGCGAGGCATGAACCCGGCGCCGGATCACATGGTGATAGAGGACAAAACGCGCGTCAAGCGCGCTGCGCAGCAGCACTTCGCGGGCGCCTGTGTGGGCATTGAGTTCGTCGCTGTCCGCTGTTTCGAACGCCAGCCCCGGAACTTGCAGGGCAATCATGACCGAGCCGTCGCGCAGCAGCACGACATTGTCATCGATCAGCGCGAGATAAGGCAGGCGGTCACCCGCCATTGCTTCCTTTTTGGCCCACAGCGCGGCGCCAGAGAACTTGGTCATCACCGATTCTCCTTCATGGCGCATAGCTGTTGCAGCCCCACCGGTGCCAATTGCGGACACGGGGGCTGCGGCTGACCTTGGTCAACCAGAGGTCGAACACCCGCGGCTCGCGCAGGCAGGCAAGATAGCCGATAATGTGGATCACCAGCGCGGCCGGCAGCACCAGAAAGCTGCGGGTCATCAAAAACAGTTCGGTGGTCACCGCGGCATTGATGATGAAGTAGCTATAGGTGACGCCGGCAAACATCTGCGGCCTGGTCAGCGCGCGATGCACCGGAAAGCGGGAGAGGGTCATGGTCGTTCAGCCCGCCGCCGCAGACTGGATGCCCGAGACGATCGAGCCAGCACCGAACAGGATGAAGACCCCGATGATCACGGTGGCCCCGAACCGCCAGTTCATCCGCCCCGTCAGCATCATGAAGCCGACTGCGGCGACCGCCATCACCGCCACTGCGGTTGCGACATTGCCCAGCAGTGTGCCCTGCAGCCAACCCAACGCTGCAACAATCGGCCCGGAACCTTGCGGATCGGTGCCTTGCGCGTGGGCCGCAGACGGGAGCGCGGCGAACGCAATCATGGCCGATGGGAGCCGGAGGGAGACCTTGGGGAATTGCATGCTTCTATCTCCGCACAGGTTCTGCCAGCCGCGACATGATCGCGGCGACATACTGCTGGGTTTCTGTAATACGCGGGATGCCGCCGGCCTGCCTCACCCGGCCAGGGCCTGCGTTATAGGCTGCCAGTGCCCTTTCAACGTCGCCGCCAAAACTGTCGAGCTGGATCCGCAAGTAGCGCGCTCCGCCCTCAAGGTTGGCAGACGGGTTGGCCGAATCCACACCCATCTCGCGGGCAGTGCCGGGCATCAGCTGCGCCAGTCCGCGCGCGCCCACCGGCGACACGGCACCACTGCGCCAGCGGCTTTCCTGCCAGACCACTGCTTCAAGCAGGGCAGGACTGATATCATATTTGGCGGCAAGCTCAGCAACGCGGACGCGCCATTCGGCCGGTCCGGCAGCATTCGCTACCTGGGTCAGTGCTGGGGACAGTGTTGGCGTTGCTGGGCTCAGAGCGGGAATTCCGGTTTCGCCACTGGCTCGTTCAGCGGTTTCGCTCGTCACAAAATCACGCGATCCACCCGTGATCCAGACGCTTTGCGCGCCGGAAACTTCAAGGACATCGGCGAGAGCAACTTGCGGAAATCCCATGGTTGCTGCCAGTAGTATCACTGCAGCAACTAAACCTGAAATTTCGCGACCCACTGCAATCTCCCGAACTGCGAATTGCGCGATTGACATCAATGCTTGGCGACCGTTTATTTAGTAAAATGGTAATTTTAACGTTAAAATTCGCAGAGAATGACGAAACTGCGTTCCTAAAACAGTTCCCCTTGAACAGATGGCGTCGCGAATCAGCATAGCCTAGCGCGAAGCTTAAGTCTGCCCTTGGCCAGAATTCTAGCTGGTGTTGCGCACAGTTTGTCGCGAAATGTTCCGGTACAATGCTGATGGTGATCAAAGCCGGTGGACCACTGCGCAAACCCGGATTCTCACCGGACTGTTGATCCTGGAGGGTCAAGATATTGAAAAGCCAAGCTTGTGGCCGAGAAGAAAGCCTAGAATGGGATTCGTTCGCCGCTCCATGCGAACAGGCCGCCGGAATCCTGCGGTGAGAGGTTATCGAGCACCGATAGAATATGCGCGGCGCTTTGCTTTGGCTCGAGCAGTTTGGCCGGTGAAACGCCGCGCTGGAATGGCCTGGACAGTGCTGTGTCCACGGTGCCGGGATGAACCGTGACGACAATCCCTAGCGGATTGCGTCCCGTGAACTCGATCGCGAAATTCCGGAACAGCATGTTCAGCGCGGCCTTGGACGCGCGATAGCTGTGCCACCCGCCCAGACGGTTGTCGCCAATCGAACCAACCCTGGCCGACAATCCGGCGAAGACTGCCCGCCCATCACGGCGCATCAGCGGCAAGATGTGCTTGGCAATCAGTGCCGGTCCGATCGTGTTGACAGCAAAAACCCGAGCCAGTGCATCTCCGTCAAGAGCCCGCGCGCTTTTTTCAGGCGTCAGTGCACTTTGATCGTGCAGAATGCCGGTGGCGATGATGGCCAAGTCGACCGGACCACCTGCACCAATGGTTTGCGCAGCCCTCGCAATCGACGCTTCGTCGGTCAGATCGAATGTGAAGTCTATTACCGCAGGGTGGTTGACGCTCGGCAAGGTTCGGCCGCCGGCGTAGATCTCGCTATAATTGCCTGTGCCTGCGAGCTGCGCAACGATTGCGCCGCCGATGCCGCCGGTCGCGCCGAATACCGCCGCGCGCATTCCGGACGTTGGGCCCGTCATTCGCCCCGGCACTCGCTCCACGCTGCCATGGCGCGGCCGCGGGCAGCTTCATGCGAGATGATCGGCAAAGTATAGCGCGGCGGGGTCAGGCCCTTTTCGTGCGGTGCATGGATTTCGTCGTCCCGCAAATGGGCGAGTTCGGGCACAAAGCGGCGAATATAGTCGGCCATTTCAAACTTCGGACTTTGCACCAGCGGTGCCATCATCCGCGAGAAGACCGGCGCATCGACGCCCGATCCCGCGACATATTGCCAGTTCATCGCGTTTGCGCCCAGATCGGCATCGAGCAAAGTATCCCAGAACCAGCGCTCACCGCGCCGCCAGTCGATCAGCAGATGTTTGACGAGAAACGAGGCCGTGATCATGCGGACCCGGTTGTGCATCCAGCCGGTTTGCCACAGCTCGCGCATCCCCGCATCCACCACTGGGTAGCCGGTCTGTCCGTGGGTCCATGCGTGAAAATCGGCATCGGCATCGGCGCCGCTTCGCCATGGGAAGCGATCGAACAGGCTGCGTCCGTTACGGATTGCGTAGTCAGGAAATTGGTCAACCAGATTGAGGCCATGCTCGCGCCAGGCGATCTCGCTCTGGAATACCCGGGCCTTGGGACCAGCAGCGTTGGCTGCATGATGCCACAGCGCGGCGGGGGAAATCTCGCCGAAATGGACGTGCGGCGAGAGGCGCGAGACGCCCGGCCGGGACGGGTAGTTCCGCTCATGCTCGTAATCGGCAAGAATTGGCAGGAAGGTTTTGAGAGCGGCGCGCGCCCCCCGTTCGCCCGGGGCCCAGTCCGCAAAGCCAGCAGACCAATCGGGATTGCGCGGCAACAAGCCCCACGTATCAAGGTCGTCCGAGAGCGGCAGGTTTGCCGGGGTGAGAACACGCGACGGCCGCGGGATTGGCGCTGGCGGCGGCATATGCTGCCGCAGCTTGCTGAACCACGGCGTGAACATTCGATAGCGCTCAGCCGTGTCCTTGAGAATCGAACGCGGGTTGGCGAGCTGGTTGCCCTCGTGCAGGACCAGCGGAAGTTGCTGCGCGGTTTCTTCCTCCGCCAATTGCCACCACGGCTCATAATGCCGATGGGCATGAATTGCGCTGGCGCCGGTTTCGGCAGCAAGCCGGGCCAGTTCGATGCTGGAGCGTCCGCGTCGCAGGATCAGCGTGGAGTCCAGCGTGGCGAGATTTTTTTCAAGTGACGCAAGGCTGTGATGCAGCCACCAACGCTGCGCCGCGCCGAGACGTTGATCTCCCGGTGTTTCGTCATCGAGAATGTAAACCGGAATGACCGTTCCGCATTCCAATGCCGCCGCAAGAGCTGGATGGTCGTGAAGGCGCAGATCCTGCCTATACCAAACCAGTTGCGTCGCCACTACCACCTCCAGGAAAACACGGGCCCGGCCTTATTCGGGAGGAAGGACAGCCGGACCCGCATTTCCGCGACCCAACGCAAGCGACCTGTCTGGGGTTGCTAGGAGAGAATCGGCTGCGTCAGAGCACTCTTCTTGCCGATGCGGCGCTAAGCTAAAACCTGTCTCTTGGGGCAGCCTTTCTTCCCAGGCTCAATAACCAGCCTCTATCGCCAGACGGATGGCGTCGGCGCTGGTCCTTACGCCAAGCGATGTAAACACGGCAGCGCGGTGCATTTTCACGGTCCGCTCACTCAGGCCCAATTCGTAGGCAATCTGCTTGTTAAGCTTGCCGGCCGCCAACTGCAGCAGAACTTCGCGCTGGCGGCGGCTAAGCGCAGCTATACGGTCGTGGGCAGCCTCGCGTCGTGCATCGTTGGCCCGCGCGACATCTTCGGATATTTCGACCTGCGAGCCCAGATAAAACTCAAGCTCTCCGGCCGCGTCGAAAATCGGGGCTACCATGACGGCGTTGCGAAATGGTGTGCCATCCTTTTTGTAGTTCAGAATCTCGACCATCACCGGCTGGCGCCGGCGAATGCCATTGCGCAGCATTTCCTTCAGCCAGGGTTCAGTCCCGGCACCAGTCAAAAACCGGCAATTGTGCCCGATAATTTCAGAGCTTGTGTAACCGGTCAGCGCAACGAACGCATCATTACATTCGACGATCGGATTGTCCGGCAGCCGCGGGTTGCTGATAACAGCTGCGATGGGACTGCTCGCAATCATGGACGTAAGTGACATGGCTGCTGATGGACTAGACGAACGCTCGTGCAGAGTGAAGTGCCCTTTTGACCATGTTGGCTTTTAAGTTGTTTCCGCGAGAACAGATCAGCCTGCCGGGTTGCCATTATTTTTTGGTGTATTCAGCGAGGCCCTCTGGAGTTTTTAGTCATGACATTTTTGTTGGTCGTATTAATCGGCGGCTTTGCGATCGCAGCGGCTACCGCACTTGTCAGGGGTCTGATGGCCTTTTTTCGCGACGCCGAGCACATCCGGCAGAACGGCTCTGCGCCGCGCGAGGCCTTCGGGTTGCAACAGAACCGGATGATGGCGCAGCGGGTTCTGTTCCAGGGCATCGCCATCATGCTGGTCGTGGTGGTTGGTGCGCTGGCCAGCCGAACCTGATCCATTTCCCATTGTTTTTCAACAGATTCGCCGATTTTGAAAGGGATGCAGCAATGAATTTCATGGCAAATGATTGCGGAACCGCTTTGATTGACGGAAAAATTCCCGTCCCAAAAGAGATTGAGGAATCCATCCGCAACCTGATCCGCTGGGCTGGCGATGATCCTGACCGGGAAGGGCTTGTCGATACCCCCAAACGGGTCGCCCGCGCTTGGCGTGAATATTGTCAGGGCTATGATGAAGACCCCGGTCTTCACCTTGCGCGAACCTTCGATGAAGTTGGCGGTTATGACGAGATCGTGCTGCTGAAGAATATACCGTTTCAGTCGCACTGCGAACACCACATGGCGCCGATCGTGGGCACGGCTTCGATTGCCTATCTGCCGTCGCAACGCGTCGTCGGGATTTCGAAGCTCGCGCGGGTCCTGCACGGGTTCGCCGAACGGCTTCAGGTTCAGGAGCGGCTCACCGCTCAAGTAGCCCAATCGATCTGGGACAATCTGAAGCCACAGGGCGTTGCCGTGGTGATCGATGCACAACACGGCTGTATGACCGGACGCGGCGTGAAGACCCACGGGGTCAGCATGGTAACAAGTCGGATGCTGGGTTGCTTCCTGGACAATCCCGACAGCCGCAAGGAAGTCTTGTCGCTGATGAACAATTGTTGATCAGCGATGCGTTACGCAATCATCGGCGCCGGCATGGCAGGCCTTGCCTGCGCTGATGCGCTGGTCGCGGCCGGACACTCGGCTGTGCTGTTCGACAAGGGGCGCGGCCCCGGTGGCCGGATGGCGACCCGCCGACTGCAGACACCGCTAGGCGAGGTAGCGTTCGATCACGGCGCGCAATATCTCACTGCGCGTGAGCCCGGTTTCCGGGCGCTGGTTGGTGCATGGTACGATCAGGGGATCGCGGCGCCGTGGCCGTCTGCGGGTGCCGACGCATGGATCGGCGTTCCAGGGATGAGCGCAATCGTAAAGCAAATGGCGTCGGTCCATTCGGTGCATTGGGATCACTTGATCACGGGTATGGCGCGCCGGCACAATCAATGGTGGCTGATGGACAAGGCGGGGGAGATCGGACCGTTCGACGCTGTCGTCCTCGCGATCCCGGCAGAACAGGCTGCCGCAATTCTGTCACTGCATGATTTCGCGATGGCGCGGATCGCGCTTTTGGCCCGGTCCCAGCCCTGCTGGACCGCGATGCTGGTATTCGATCAGCCGCTAGTCGGCGGGGCTCAGGTGATCCGTAATCAGCAGGACATCGGCTGGGCTGCGCGCAACAGTGCAAAGCCTGGCCGCAAGGGTCCTGAGGCATGGGTGGTGCAGGGCACCAGGTGCTGGTCCCAGGCCAATATCGAGGCTGCACCCGATGACGTTTCGGCAATGCTTTGTGCGGCTTTGTCAGACGCGCTGGGCGTTCCTATACCGCAGCCGGTTGCGGCCGTGTCGCATCGCTGGCGCTATGCACTTTCAGCTGGCACTGGCGATGGTGCCTTGTGGAATCCGAACATCGGACTGGGCGTTTGCGGCGACTGGTTGCTCGGTCCGCGCATCGAATGTGCGTGGCTATCAGGCCGGATGCTGGCCGAACGCTGTCTCGATCCAGATCGGGTGACGGCATTGGCAGCGGGTAGTGCTCCCGGAACGGTCAAGCTCAGCACCAATCTCTCATAATTGTCCCGCCAGCCGCGCCGAACTGGTGCTTTGGATCGTTCAGGCTTGGACCCAGAGCGCCACTAAGCAAGTTTTCACGAAATCGGCGTGTCCACGACATGCCCCATTGGACATGTTTGTTCTAGTTGATCCTCCTGATATTTAACAATGGCATCACCGGCACCCTGAGCACATCATCTGCGCCATGATAGCCGGCCTTAGTTAGTCGAAAACATAAAAATATTAAAAACGAGAGGATCGGCATCATGAAAAATTTTGTAGTGTATCTTTGGAACTTCGTTTTTGATCATGATCAGAGCCCGCTACGTCATATCCCCGACATGCATGTAAGGCACATGGTGTTCCAGCTGCTTGGCTGGATATGGGCACTATCGTTCGGCATCGCCGTTGGCAGCTACACCGTACTTGCGGTCAGCTTGCTCGGACACATCGTCCTGATCGGTGCTGCGGCCATTACGGTAGCAACCTATACAGCGGCGGCGACCCGGCCCGAAATGTTTCCGGTCCGCGTGCGCCGCTAACTCTGGATGCGCCCGAACCGGGCCTTGATACAATTAGAATCTAGTGGAGGTTGGTGATGTTGCAGTACTTTGAATCCCGGCGTATCAAGTTGGCCGCCTTTATTGCCGTGTTCGCCCATATCGGCATGTGCGCGGTGGCCTTCACCTGACTGAATTTCGCGCCGCCAGCGTGCTGCACAAGGCAGGCTTATTGCGGAAACCGTTGAAAAAGAAGTAGTCCATGTCCCCGCGCCTAATTCTGGTTCTCGGCGATCAATTGTCGCTGAACCTGTCAGCGCTTCGGGCCGGCAACCGGGCATGCGATGTGGTCCTGCTGGCCGAGGTGATGGCCGAGGCAAGCTACGTTCGTCATCACAAGAAAAAGATCGCGTTCGTTTTTTCGGCCATGCGCCACTTCGCCGCAGAATTGCGACTGGCGGGCTGGCAGGTTGATTATGTGCAGCTCGACGATGCTGACAACAGCGGAACGCTGGAAGGCGAAGTGCGGCGCGCGCTTGCGCGGAACGACTTGGCCCATACGCTGATTACAGAGCCCGGCGAATGGCGACTGATGGAGGCGATGCGCGGCTGGAACACGGCTGAGTTACTGCCCGATGATCGCTATTTGGCTGATCGTCATGGTTTTGCGCAATGGGCGCAAGACCGCAAAAGCGTCCGCATGGAGCATTTTTATCGTCTGATGCGGCGCAAGACCGGCCTTTTGATGGAGGGCGAGCAGCCCGCCGGCGGTCAATGGAACTTCGATGCAGACAACCGCAAGCCGGCGACCGGCGGGCCGCCAATGCCCCAGCCGCTGCGGTTCGCGCCCGATGCCATCACTAGCGAAGTGCTGGAACTGGTCGCCAGCCGGTTCACTGACCACTTCGGCGATCTTGAGCCGTTCTGGTTTGCCACCACGCGGGCAGAGGCGGAAGCTGCATTTGCCCATTTTCTGAAAGTGGGTTTGCCCGAGTTTGGCACCTATCAGGATGCGATGCTGCGCGGTCACAAGTTTCTGTGCCATGCAGTTGTATCGACCTATCTCAACGCCGGGCTGCTCGATCCGCTGGAGATGTGCCGCGCGGTCGAGGTGGAATGGGTGGCGGGCCGGGTCCCGCTCAACAGTGCCGAGGGCTTCATCCGCCAGGTCATCGGCTGGCGCGAATTTATGCGCGGTTTCTACTGGTGGCGGATGCCCGGCTACGATGCCAGCAATGAACTGGATGCCCACCGCCCGCTGCCGGAATTCTACTGGAGCGCGGAGACGCCGATGGCCTGCCTGCGCGCCTGCATCACCCAGACCCGCGAAGAGGCCTATGCCCATCATATCCAGCGCCTGATGGTGACTGGCAATTTCGCGCTGTTGACCGGGGTCGCGCCGTCGCAGATCGAGGAGTGGTACCTGGCCGTCTATGCCGATGCCTTCGAATGGGTCGAATTGCCCAATGTGCATGGCATGGTGATGCATGCCGATGGTGGCCGGATCGGGTCCAAGCCCTATGCCGCCTCGGGCGCCTATATCAACCGGATGTCAGACTACTGCAAAGGCTGCGCCTATGATCCGAAACTGAAAAGCGGTGCAAA
>JBKJTN010000076.1:0-4032 GCA_046590275.1 Novosphingobium sp. | reverse complement strand
GATCCAATTCGGGAGTGTCGTGCAGCATGTTTTCAACCTTGCCCGCCTTTGCAGAAGGAATCTGCCTTGTTGGAAGCCGTTGTATATTGATGCGGGTAGTATCTCAAGCCGCCACCTTCCTCCGCCCCTTCCGCACCGGCGCCTTCTCCACCACCGCCGCCGCCTGCCGTTCGAGCAGCGGCTTGAGGTAGAACCCGGTCACGCTCGCCGCGTCCGCCGCGACCGTCTCCGGCGTGCCCTCGGCGACGATCTCGCCGCCGCGCACGCCGCCGCCGGGGCCCAGGTCGATCACCCAGTCGGCGGTCTTGATCACATCGAGGTTGTGTTCGATCACCACCACGCTGTTGCCCTGATCGACCAGGCGGTGGAGGACTTCGAGGAGTTTGCGGACGTCTTCGAAGTGGAGCCCGGTGGTCGGCTCGTCGAGGATGTATAGCGTCTGCCCGGTGCTGCGACGGCTGAGTTCCTTGGCGAGTTTGACCCGCTGCGCCTCGCCGCCCGACAGCGTGGTCGCCTGCTGGCCGACCTTGACGTAACCGAGGCCGACCTCGTTGAGCATATGCATCTTCTCGCGGATTGGCGGGACCGCCTTGAAGAAGCCTTCGGCGTCCTCGATGGTCATGTCGAGGACATCGGCGATCGAGTGACCCTTGAACTTCACCTCCAGCGTTTCGCGGTTGTAACGTTTGCCGCCGCATTCCTCGCAGGTCACGTAAACATCGGGCAGGAAATGCACCTCGATCTTGATGAGGCCATCGCCCTGGCACTTCTCGCAGCGCCCACCTTTGACGTTGAACGAAAACCGCCCCGGTTTGTAACCGCGCGCGCCGCTCTCGGGCAGGCCCGCGAACCAGTCGCGGATCTGAGTGAACGCCCCGGTATAGGTGGCGGGGTTGCTTCGCGGGGTGCGGCCAATCGGCGACTGATCGATCTCGATCACCTTGTCGCAGAACTCGAGGCCGGTGATCTTGTCATGCGCCCCGGCGATCACCCGTGCGCCATTGAGCGCCCGCGCCGCGCCCGCGTGAAGCGTATCGATCGTGAAGCTGGACTTTCCGCTGCCCGAAACCCCGGTAATGCAGGTGAAGGTGCCCAGCGGGATGCTCGCGGTGACGCCCTTGAGATTATTGGCCCGGGCGTTGTGAACCGTCAGCTTGTGACCGTTGCCCTTGCGGCGCTTTTTCGGAACCTCAATTCGGCGGGTGCCGAGCAGATACTGTCCGGTCAGGCTATCGGGCGCGGCGAGGATATCGGCGAGCGTCCCTTGCGCAACGATATGTCCGCCGTGGACCCCTGCGCCCGGCCCCAGATCGACGATGTGATCGGCGTGGCGGATCGCATCCTCGTCATGCTCGACCACGATCACGGTGTTGCCCAGATCGCGCAGCCGCTTGAGCGTTTCGAGCAGCCGGTCGTTGTCGCGCTGATGCAAACCGATGCTCGGTTCGTCGAGCACATAGAGCACGCCAGACAGGCCCGAACCGATCTGCGAGGCGAGGCGAATGCGCTGACTTTCCCCGCCGGACAGCGTACCTGAAGTGCGGTTGAGGTTCAGATAATCGAGCCCGACATTGTTGAGGAAACCCAGCCGCTCGTTGATCTCCTTGAGGATGGATTTGGCGATCTGGCTTTGCTGCGCGGTAAAGCCTTCATTGACATGCGAAAACCACTCCAGCGCATCAGATACCGACAGCTGTGTGCGCGACGAAATATCCTCTCCCGCCAGCTTGACCGACAGCGCCTCGGGCTTGAGCCGCTTGCCCTCGCAGGTCTCGCAGGCCTGCGCGGTCTGATACTTGCCGAGCTCTTCGCGCATCCACGCGCTTTCGGTTTGCAGCATCCGGCGGTTGAGATTGCCGATCACGCCTTCAAACGCCTTGCGGACGGTGTAGCTTTTGCGGCCGTCGACGAAGGTCAGCGGCACAGCTTTTCCGCCGGTGCCATAGAGGATGATGAGCTGCACCTCGCCGGGCAATTCCTGCCACGGCGTACTCAGGGCGAAGCCATATTCGGCAGCCAGGCTGGAGAGCACCTGCATGTAATAGGGCGACGGCGGGTTAGACTTGGCCCAGGGCACGACCGCGCCTTGCTTAAGGCTCAGGGCCTCGTTCGGCACCACCAGCTGCGGATCGAACAGCAGCTTTTCGCCAAGGCCATCGCAGGCCGGGCAAGCGCCCTGGGGCGCGTTGAACGAGAACAGCCGCGGTTCGATGGATTCAATTGTGAAGCCGGAAACCGGGCAGGCGAATTTTTCGCTGAAGACGATCCGGTTGGGCGGCAGGCCGGCGCCCTTCATTGCGCCGCCGGTGTCTTCATCCTCACGGCCTGGAACTACGCCGTCGGCCAGATCGAGGAACACCAGCCCGTCGGCCAGTTTCAGCGCTTGTTCGAAGCTGTCCGCCAGCCGCGTTTCAATCCCGTCAACTCCGTCCTTCTTGCCTCGCACCGCAATCCGGTCGACCACCACCTCGATGTCGTGCTTGAATTTCTTGTCGAGCGCGGGGGCTTCCTCGATCGCGTAGAATTCACCGTCGATCCGAACGCGGGTGTAACCGGCTTTCTGCCACTCGGCCAATTCCTTGCGGTATTCGCCCTTGCGGCCGCGCACCACCGGCGCGAGCAGATAGGCGCGCGTTCCTTCGGGTAGCGCCATCACCCGGTCGACCATCATGCTGACAGTCTGAGCGGTGATCGGCAGCCCCGTGGCGGGAGAGTATGGCACGCCCACCCGCGCCCACAGCAGCCGCATGTAATCATAGATCTCGGTTACCGTGGCGACGGTCGAGCGGGGATTGCGGCTGGTGGTCTTCTGCTCGATCGAGATCGCCGGCGAGAGCCCGTCGATATGTTCGACATCGGGCTTCTGCATCATTTCCAGAAACTGGCGTGCATAGGCCGAGAGCGATTCCACATAGCGCCGCTGCCCCTCGGCATAGATGGTATCAAAAGCGAGGCTGGATTTGCCCGATCCCGACAGGCCCGTGATGACGATCAGGCTGTCGCGCGGCAGCTCGACGTCAAAACCCTTGAGGTTATGCTCACGGGCACCCCGGACAATTATCTTCGATTGCGACATGGGACGCGCCTGTTCCACATCTGTTCGATTCCCGCAAGGGGGTGCGCGGCTGTTTGCATACTGGCGCGAGCGGGCTATGCTGCGCGGGTCAACTAAGGAGAAGCTGCTCCATGATCGCTGTCCGCAATCCGCTCGTTCGCGCCTTGGCCCTCGCTGCACTCCTGGCGGTTGCCGCTGCGCCCGTGAGTTCCCAGGCTGCTAAACGCGCCCCTGCCCCTAAGGCGACTGCCGCCGCCGTTGCCGAACCGGGCCCCACCCCCGAACAGCTGCGCGCCCAGATCAACGCCGAACAGGCGGCCGTGGCGCGCCAGCAGCTCGACCAAAACGCCGCCAACCAGAAGGCCTACGACGACGCAATCAAAGCCCGCGATGCTGAAATCGCGCGAGTCAATGCCGCTTATGAGGCCGCCATGAAGAAGTGGCAGGAAGATGCCGCTGCCTGCAAGGCCGGGGACACCACGCGGTGCGCGGCGGTTAAGTAAGTCAACTGCGGCTCTCGCCGCTACTGTTGGACGTGCTCAGTCACGACCGGCCCGACGACGGGTTAATTGCGAAGCGCTAGCTGTACGTCAGCGCCCCCTCGTTCCAGTACCGCAGGAAGCTGCATTGCATTCAGTTCGGCTTCGACTATTTCTGATGTTGTTGAATCACTTGGATCGCGTCGGGGAGAATTTGCGTGGCCGATTATACCGGAACACCCTTGAATGACCAATATTCGGGAACGACAGGATCCGATACGATCAGTGGCCTTGCAGGCGATGATACATTGGCGGGCGGCGGCGGGGGCGATACCATCGATGGCGGCGACGTCATCGGCGATTTCACGCAAGGCCAGGACAGGATCGACATCAGCGCCTTCGGCCTGACCTTCGCGCAGGCGCAGGCCAATTTCATCCAGAACGGCAATGTCGGGGCGCTCAATCTGGGCAACGGCGATTTCATCGTGCTGCACAATG
>JBKJTN010000124.1:0-27726 GCA_046590275.1 Novosphingobium sp. | reverse complement strand
GGACTGGTTGCGGCCGCGCTGGCTTGCTTCATCTGGGTGCTGGGTGCCTTTGCCGGGTTCAACTTGCTCCGCCAGATCGGTGCGGTGGCGATGCTTCTCGCTGCTGCGTTGCTTTTGCTCGGGCCACGGGTCTGCGCGGGCTTGATTTTTCCGCTGGGTTACTCGGCCTTCCTCGTGCCATTCGGCGACGAGCTGATCCCGCCGCTCCAGACGATCACCGCCAAACTGACGATTGCCCTTACCCACCTCAGCGGAATTCCGGCTGAGGTCAACGGTGTGTTTATCGATACGCCCGCTGGTCTGTTCGAGGTGGCCGAGGCCTGCTCGGGCGTGAAATTCCTGATCGCGATGGTCGCGCTCAGTGCACTGGTCGCCAATGTCTGCTTCACCAGCTGGCGGCGGCGAGCTGGCTTTCTCGCACTCGCAATCACCGCACCGATCCTGGCCAATGGGGTCCGCGCCTGGGGGACAATCTACGTCGCGCAGTACAAGGGCGCGGCCTACGCCGGCGGGGTTGATCACATCATTTATGGCTGGATCTTCTTCGCTGTCGTGATCGCGATCGTCCTGGCCTTGTCCTGGCGATTTTTCGATCGCGCGGTCGAAGATCAGATGATCGATGCCGATGCGCTGGCGGCTTCGCCGCTGCTGGCGAATCTCGAAGCGGCCCGACTGAGCTGGGTCGCGGGACTGGCGGGGCTGCTGGCCTTGACGCTTGGCGGGCAAGCCTGGGCGCGCGCAGCCGATCGTCAGAGCGCCGCAGTGCCGCCGCAGATTGCCTTGCCGCAAGTGCCGGGCTGGCACCGGACCGATTATCTGCCCGAGGTCTGGTGGGAGCCGCGTGCGAACGGCGCCGATCATCGGCTGCTGGGCCGTTACGAGGATGCCGCGGGCCACCAGGTCGATGTATTTTATGCGCTGTATTCCGCACAGGACGAGGGCCGCGAAGCGGGCGGCTTTGGCGAGGGCGCGTTGCGGCCGGACAGTCCCTGGGCATGGAGCGCGGGCGGACCCGAGGTGGCCCATGCCAAGACCGATCGTTTGCTCGCCGACGGTAAGGTCAAGCGATTGGCCGAGACCTATTACCGCACCGGAACGCTGCTCACCGGCAGTAATATCCGCCTCAAGCTCGCCAATATCGAGGATCGGCTTCTGCTTCGCCCGCGCCCGACATTGATGCTGATCCTCTCGGCTGAGGAGGGCAAGCTTGCTGCGCCCGAAGCGAGCCTGGTCGCCTTCCGCCAAGCGACCGGTCCGATCGATGCGTGGATGGACCGCACGGCCCACCTCCGCTAACGCCCCCCCATGTGCGGAATTGCCGGAATATTTCACTTGAACACGCCCAAGCCGGTTGATCCGCTGCGGGTGACAAGGATGTGCGACGCCATGGTGCATCGCGGGCCGGACGGGGCCGGGGTGTGGACCGGACCCGGGGTGGGGCTGGGTCATCGCCGCCTGTCGATCATAGATGTCGCCGGATCACCGCAACCGATGGCCTCGAGCGACGGCCGGGCGATGCTGACCTTCAATGGCGAGATTTACAATTACCGTGAGCTGCGCGAAGAATTGCGCGCCACCGGGGCGATTTTTCATACCGATGGTGATAGCGAAGTCATTCTTGCGGCATGGCAGCGCTGGGGCCCTGGTTGCGTGACACGGCTCCACGGAATGTTCGCCTTTGCGATCTATGATGTTGTCGAGCGTACACTGTTTCTCGCCCGTGACCGGTTGGGGGTGAAGCCGCTGTTTACCGCGCGGTTGAGCGATGGGAGCATCGCCTTTGCATCGGAGTTGAAGGGCTTGCTCGCCCACCCGTTGCTGCGCCGCGAACTCGATCCGCTCGCGATCGAGGATTACCTGACCTGGGGTTATGTGCCCGATCATCGCTCGATCCTTGCCGGGGTCAGTAAGCTGCCTGCCGGGCACTCGCTGCTGCTGCGTCATGGCGGGCCCGAGCCGGTTCCGGTCCAGTGGTGGGATGTCTCGTTTGCCGAACGCCGGAAGGGAAGCGCCGCAGATCTTGAGGCAGAGCTGTTACACCTGCTGCGCCAGGCGGTGACATCGCGGATGGATGCCGATGTGCCGCTGGGGGCGTTCCTGTCAGGCGGCGTCGATAGTTCCAGCGTGGTTGCGCTGATGGCCGAGAACAGCCGCGATCCTATCAAAACCTGCAGTATCGGCTTCGATGTCGCCGCATTTGATGAAACCAACTACGCCGCTCAGGTCGCTGCTCGGTTCGGGACCGACCACCAGAGCCGCCGCGTCTCCCTTGATGACTTCGAAGCCGCCGGCACTCTCGCAGCGATGTTCGACGAACCCTTTGCCGATGCTTCCGCACTGCCGACATGGCGGGTGTGCCAGCTTGCTCGCGAAACCGTGACCGTGGCCCTTTCGGGTGATGGGGCGGACGAGGCTTTCGCCGGTTACCGCCGGCATGTTTTCCAGCACGGCGAAGTGCGGATGCGATCACTGGTGCCGCAGGCCATTCGCGGGCCGCTGTTCGGCTCGCTCGGCAGGATGTATCCCAAGGCTGACTGGGCGCCCCGGCCACTGCGCGCCAAAACAACGCTGCTCTCGCTCGCGGCAAGCGGCGAGGATGGCTATGCCCGTGCACTCTCGGTGGTTCCGCCTGAGCTGCGCGATAAGCTGTATTCGCGCGAGTTCTTGCGGTTGCGCGGCGATTACCGGGCCGAACAGCCCTTCACCGATCTGATGCGGAAAGCGCCGGCACGCTCGGGTATTGACCGGGCACAATATGCCGATCTCAAATTCTGGCTGCCGGGCGACATTCTTACCAAGGTCGATCGCACCAGCATGGCCGTCAGCCTCGAAGCGCGCGAGCCGCTGCTTGACCACCGGCTGATCGAATTCGCCGCCGCCCTGCCGGAATCGCTGCGGCTGCGGCGCGGGGAAGGCAAATGGCTGCTCAAGAAGACCATGCGGCGCTACTTGCCCGACGAAATCCTGTATCGCCAGAAACAAGGCTTCGTCACCCCGATCGCACAGTGGTTCAGGGGACCTTTGGCGGGTGCGGCTCGTGAAATCGGTAGCAGCGCAGCGCTTGCCCGCACAGGATGGTTCGACGGAGGCCGCCTGAATTCGCTGGCCGAGGCGCATATTTCCGGGCGGTCTGATCACTCGCGCCTGCTGTGGCAATTGTTAATGCTCAACAAGTCGTTGGCAAGCTTGGGAGTTGCCTGATCCGGGCTGGAAATTTGGTCCACTTCGGATAAACAACCGACGGAAATCTGCGGGTCGGGTTGAGCGCTGACCGCGATTTTCAAGTATCCTTAACCATCTGGTAGCTAAGGTGCGAAGATAAGTTCCACCAACACCAGCGGGTCAATGCGCAACATCTGGAAATCACCTTTGTTCATTGCCCTGGCGGCAGTGTTTCTCTGCGTCCTGATGGAGGCCACTCAGGCATTCGATCACAGCTATTGGAATGTCTGGTACAAAGTCGCGCCCAGGAGCGAGGGAGTTCCCCCGGATATTGCAGTTATTTCCCTTGATTCCGGCGTTCCGATCAGTGCTGGATCGATGGCTGGTTCTACCAGTGAGCAGGCCAAACTGGTCGACGGCCTAGTGGCTGCCGGGGCAAAGCATATCTACCTGGATTTTCCGAGGGTGACCGGCGTTGACCCGGCAGGCGACCAACGGCTTTATGCCGCGATTGCTAAGGCCGGAAGGCGCTTGACGCTGGTCAATCGTGGCAAAGTGGATGCGGACGATAACTGGTCCGAAATATCCAAGCCGAACTTTATGGCCCCACCAAGTACAGCGGTTGCGGTTTCGGCCTGGAATGTCAATTTTCAGGGTTTTGCGGTTAGCTCTCCTGCCAGTGCCCAAGTCTCTGGAATATTCCTGCCGTCGGTGGCGATTGCTAGAACCCGCAGTTTCCGCACGGATGAGCTGATCTATCCCGCGTTCGGAATGGACCCTGCAAGTATTCCGGCGGTTGATGCCAAGGAATTACTGGCCGGAAGGGCCTCGAATGCGCTGGTCGCGCAGCATACTGTTTTTCTGACCAGCACAAACCCGGATATCGACTCTGCGGTCGGCTATTTCGGCCATCGCCGTGTCCCCGGGGTGGTGATGGATATCGCAGGTATGGTGGGGGTATCACAAGGCACGTCGGTGGTCCCAGGCAAGCAGGCGCTGCTCGGATTGTTCATCGCGTTGGTTCTTTTGGGGCAGAGGTTACGCCGCCGCTCAGCCAAACTGCTGACATATTCCGCGTTAACATTCGGGTTGTTGGTCATGCCAGGTCTGCTGCGCGAGCAAGGTGTTATCTTGGATGTTGGCGCGGCGCTCGTCGCAGCACTTGTTTATGTGCCGCTTCGTAGTTCGCAGAAATGGCGAAATCGGCTGCAGCTGACCAGTGCTGCCTCAGGCTTGCCCAACATCGGAGCGCTTGCGGCCCAACACATCGCCCGGTCGCAAGATGTTGTCGCAGTTTCGGTCAGCCAGTACGAGCAGATGCTCGCCAGCTTGCCGCGCGAACTCCATGGCGAGTGTGCCCGTCAGATTGCTCGGCGTCTTTCGCTAGGTTCGGGTGACCACGAAATTTTCGACAACGACAATGGCAGTTTTATCTGGCTTGAGGATTCAAAGCCGCTTGATGCCCTGATTGAGCACCTTGAAGGGCTCAAGGCGCTGTTCTCGTCGCCGCTGATAATACAAGGGCACGTGCTTGACACCAATGTTCACTTCGGCCTCGATCGCAATATCGAAAGCAAGTCGATCAGCCGGATCCAGTCGGCACTGGCAAGCGCCAATGAGGCGCATGACAAGGGCAAGCTCTATGAAGAGTTCGGCCAGCAACGCCTGGCCCAGTCGCCATGGGAGCTTTCGCTGCACGCGCGCATCGACGAGGGGCTGCGCAACGGGGATATCTGGTTGGCGTTGCAGCCCCAATATGATTTCCGCAGCTGCCGCATTTCCGGGGCAGAGGCGCTGATCCGCTGGAATGATCCCGAACGCGGAGTAATCCCGCCAGATGCGTTTATTCTCCAGGCTGAACGAGCCGGGCGGATCGAGAAGATCACTTACTGGGTGCTTGAAAAATCAATCGCCATGGCGCGTGAGCTTAACCGGACGGTTAGTCCCTTCCAGATCAGTGTCAATCTGTCGGCCCAGCTGGTCGATCATCCCATGCTGGTGCAGCGCGTGGCCGACATTGTTCGTGAAACCAGGGCCGATTGCTCGTTGATTACGTTCGAAGTTACCGAGACATTCAACATGGCCAATCGTGAAGAAGCCAAGCGCAATCTCTCGGCACTCCGCGCCATGGGATTTCGCTTGTCGATCGACGATTTCGGCACAGGCCAAGCCAGCCTTGCCTATCTGGCCGAGATCCCGAGCGATGAAATCAAGCTTGATCGCCGTTTTGTCCAGGCGATCACAACCGACCAGCGCGAGCGAACGATCGTCGATAGCGTGATCAAGCTGGCGCATGCTTTGGGCCAGGAGGTGGTCGCTGAGGGAATCGAAGACGCCGCCACCCTTGACGCACTGCGCCAGCTGGGCTGCGACCTCGCCCAGGGTTACCACATCGGACGACCAATGGAGTTCGCGCAATTAACTGATTTGCTTGGATTGTCTCACTTCGGGGCAGGGGCGACCAGATTTGCTAAGAATTAAGGCTTGTTAACCAGTTAATTCTAATTTAACTAACAATCTCCACCGGTTGAGGAGATTGACCATGTTTTCGAAAATCTGGGATTGGGTAATGCGTTAAATTTCAATAGGTTGGTTACAATTTCGTGCCAACCCATTGATGTCGCAGGGTTAACTGGTTTGGCTTGTTGAGCGTTCGACTTGATTCGCTCGTTCCAAGCCCTAAGGAAGAGCTCGCCCCTGTCTGGGCGAGCTCTTCTCGTTTGAGCGAGGGTAATGTTCAGCGCCACTGAAATGGCTACCGGACAGTAATCTATCCCCGATCCTGATCCGGCTCGCTCAACGCGCGTCGACCATCACGATTTCGGCATCATCGATTGCTTCGACTGTAATACCGGCCTCTCCGGTTATTGCCACCCCGTCGCGCGGCTGCGCTTCCTTGCCATTGACGCGAATCCGCCCGCTTGGCGCGACAAGGTATTGATGGCGCGCAGGGTCAGCCACATAACTCATCGTCTCTCCTGCCGAGAGTGTCGCAGCCAGCACTCGGGCGTCGCAGCGGATTGGCAGTGCCGCATCGCCTTCAGCATCACCGCTGGCCAGGATTTCCCACTTCCCGGCCCGTTCGCCGCGCGGGAATTCGCGTTGACCCCAATTCGGCGGTGCGCCAGCGCGATCGGGCATGATCCAGATCTGGAACAGCGTCGTGGCTACGTCCTCATGATTGAATTCGGAATGGACGATGCCCGTGCCCGCGCTCATCACCTGGACGTTGCCCGCTTCGGTGCGGCCCTTGTTGCCCAGATTGTCCTGATGGGTGATCGCACCGCTGCGGACGAAAGTGATGATTTCCATATTGTTGTGGGGATGAGGCGGGAAACCGCTGTCAGGCGCAATGGCGTCATCATTCCACACCCGGATCGCGCCCCAACCCACGCGAGCTGGTTCGTGATAATTGGCAAAGCTGAAATGATGGGTGGCGTTAAGCCAGCCGTGATCGGCATGGCCGAGGCCAGCAAAGGGTCTGATTTCGATCATTGGAGTTTCCACTTCGGCGGGGTGTTCCGCCGGCATGCAGTGGAAAATGGCTATCCGCGTGGCACTTTCAAGGGGGCCGCGTTCCGCGCGGCACGCCGCTGCATCAGCCAGACCAGTGCAATTATCATCGCCAGCAAGACCGCTGAAGCAACGGGTCGGCTGAAATCAAGCCCGCCCTTGGCGAGCGGTTTGTCGAGGAAATCACCGACAGTTGCACCCAGCGGGCGGGTAAGGATGAAAGCAGCCCAGAACAGCCAGACCCGGCTGATCGGGGTAAGTTTGTACAATGCCACCAATCCCAGCAGTCCCGAGCCGAACAGCAAAGCGCCTCCCAAATACCCCAACCCGCCATCGTCCGCAGCCCAGTCTCCCAAGGCTGTGCCGAGCGTCTGGGAAAAGGTGATGGTGATCCAGTAGAATGCTTCTGCACGGGGAGAGACGATATGATCGACCGAGACGGTACCCAGCGTCCGATACCACGCCAGCAGGCTGGCCAGCACCAGCGTCAGCAATAGCAACGACCCGCCCGGATAGCCGATACCGAGCGATCGCGTGGCATAGTCAGCAATCGTGGTACCCGCAGTGGTCGAGGCAATGATCGTTGCCCAATAGAGCGCCGGATGAAAGCCGTTTGCCTTGATCTGTGCTGCAACCAACACGGCCAATGGTACGATGAAGATCGCGCTGCTGACGAGATAACCCAGGTCATAGGTCATCGAAAGCGTATCACCCGCAGTCTCGCCCAGTGTCGTCGCCAGGATTTTGATGGCCCAGAAGCCCAGCGTGACGGCCGGAACCTTGCTGAGGGCGTCCTTCGTAATCTGGTCCATTCCGCCAAACCCCTTATGATCAGTGGCCCTTAACATACGGGCATGATTGCTGGCAAAAGCGCGCCGGTCAAGTCACACGGTCGCTGGTTCATAGCTAGCGGCGGGTTGAAACAATGCCGTGCAATGAGATGTTGTAACATTTCGCGATGAGCATTATTGCCTATCACCAACAACGCCGACTGGTGGGTTGGCTTTTTCAGTTTAGAGGGAATGTAGATGCGGGTTCTTACCGGTATCCTGGCATCATTGCTATGTGGATCATCGCTTTCGCCCGCAATGGCGCAAGCCCAGCAAACACCGCCACCCGTTCCAACGCAAGAGCCGGGCGAGGCTGAGCACGATGTGGATCATGAGACCGATCACCAGCCCAAGGATCTTGGTATTGTCGTAACCGGCGTTTTGCCAAGTACCAGGCTGGACGCTTTGTCGGGGGTTGCAATCCTTCAAGGTGCTGAACTGACCCAGTCGATCCGGCCTTCGATCGGCGATACACTCGCCCGCACTCCGGGAGTTTCGGCCAGCTCGTTCGGTCCCAGCGCATCGCGGCCGGTGCTGCGCGGATTGCAGGGCGAACGCGTGCGTATCCTGACCGACGGGATCGGCGCGGTCGATGTTTCGAATACTTCGGCCGACCACGCGACAATCATCAATCCCCTGCTGGCCGAACGGATCGAGGTGCTGCGCGGTCCGCAGTCATTGCTTTATGGCTCGGCAGCGATCGGCGGCGTGGTCAACGTGCTTGATCGCCGGATTCCGAATACAATCCCCAGCGAAGCGGTCCACATTGGTGCGATTGCGACCTATGGATCGGCCGCCAACGAACGCTCGCTGGCTGGATCGATCGATGTGCCGGTGGCCGAACACTGGGTGGTGCATGCCGACGGCAGTTTTTCGCAGACGGACGACTTAGGGATCGGAGGTTATGCCCTTTCGAAGGAAAAGCGGGTCGAGGCATTGGGTAATGCCTTGTTGCCGCCGAATCCGGATGATCTTGATCCCGTCGACCTCGCCGCTAATGCCGCGATCAGGCATAAGCTGCCCAACACGGCGAGCAAGACCACTACCGCTGCGGTCGGGGCTGCCTATATTGGTGAGCGCGGCCAGATCGGCGTGTCCTACAGCCGTTACGACAGCCTTTACGGTGTGCCGATCCGTCTGGCGACAGCTCCGGGGCAGGGGCAAGAAGGGCCCAAACTCGACGTGGCGCAGGACCGGATCGACGCCCGGGTCGAGCTCGATCTGGATGGTTCGCTGTTTGAAAAAGCGCGCTTTCGCTATGCCTTTGGTGACTACCGCCACTTCGAGCTTGAGGAGGACGGTGCGGTCGGCACCGCCTTCTTCAATCAGGCAATGGAGGGCCGGCTTGAGCTGCGGCAAGCCCGCCATGGCGCGTGGAGCGGCGCGATCGGTGGCCAGTTTTTCATTCGGGACTTTGACGTGGTGGGAAAAGAGGCCTTCCTGCCGCCCAATACCACGTCGCAAATCGGCCTGTTTACCTTGCAGCAGCTTGAGCTTGGCTCACTGAAGGTCGAGGCCGGGGCGCGCTATGAGCGCGGCAACGTCAAGTCGGCTCCGCGTCCGGATCAGCCAGACTTTACCGCCGCCAGTCGCAGCTTCGACCTGTTATCGGGTTCGGTTGGCGCGTCGCTTGTCGTGGGCGATGGCTGGCGGGTCGGCGCGAACTTCTCACGGACGGCGCGGGGCCCCTCGGCAGAGGAGCTGTTTTCCAACGGGCCCCACGCGGGTACCGAAGCATATGAGATCGGCAACCCTGATTTTGGCATCGAACGCTCATGGGGCGCGGAAGCGATCCTGCGCGGAAGCAGCGACAATTACAGTTTTGAAGCCTCTGCCTATCACACCTGGTTCTCGAATTTCATCTACCAGGACCTGACCGGCGAGAGTGTCGATGGCTTGCCAGTTTACCAGTTCCGCCAGGCAGGCGCGCGTTATTATGGTTTTGAAGCGCAAGGCTCGCTCACCCTGGCGCGATCTGGCAGCACCAGCATCGCAGTCGATGCGCTGGTTGATTATGTCCACGCTACCATCACCGGGGCCGGACCGTCGCCAAGGATCCCGCCGCTGCGGATTCTGGCCGGGATTGGCGCAAAGTCAAAGTTGTTTGATGCGCGCGCAGAAGTGGAGCGGGTGACCCCGCAGCGCCGCATTTCGCCGTTCGAAACCACAACCGCAGGCTATACGCTGGTTAATGCGGAACTGAACTTGCGGCCCTGGGGCAATGATCGGCCGCTGAGTTTTGCGCTTTCGGCCAACAATATCTTTGATGTCGATGCGCGGCGCCACGCCTCGGTACTCAAGGACTATGCGCCGCTGGCGGGCCGCGATTTCCGGATCAGCGCGCGGCTCACTTTCTGAGGATGCCTATTCCTCGCCGTGTCCTGCGGCGAGGTAATCGGCGCTCTGCATCTCGATCAGGCGGCTGATGGTACGTTCAAACTCGAACCTGCCGTCACCCTCGTCGTAAAGTTCCTCAGGCACCGCCGCAGCGGTGGCGAGCAGCTTGACCTTGTGCTCATAGAGAGCGTCGATCAGCGTCACGAAACGTGCTGCCTCGTTGCGCTGGTCCGGCCCCATTCGCGGGATCCCGACGATGATGACGGTGTGATAGGCCCGCGCGATTGCAAGGTAATCCGACGCACCGCGCGCTTCAGCGCACAATTTTCTGAAGCTGAATACCGCGACGCCCTTGAGGCTTTTGGGGACATGCAGCAACCGCCCGCCGCCCACATGCAGCTCTGCTGAGGGAACATTCGCGCTGTCCTCGGGCGAATAGTCGGTCAGGCGGAAAAAAGCCTCGCGCACTTGCGCGGTCGCGGCATCACCGAGCGGAGTGTGCCAGGTCGCCATCCCGCCCAGCCGTTCAAGCCGGTAATCGACCGGGCCATTGAGCGGCATGACGTCGAGCGCGGTTTCGATCAGGTCGATAAAGGGCAGGAAATGTTCGCGGTTGAGCCCGTGCTTGTAAAGCTGGTCCGGTGCCCTGTTCGAGGTGGTGACGATAGTGACCCCATGTTCCTGGATCAGCGCAGTGAACAGGCGGCTCATGATCATGGCATCGGCACTGTTTCCCACCACCATTTCGTCAAAGGCCAGGCAGCGCAGATCCTGGGCAATCGCAGCAGCGACCGGCGGGATCGGATCGCCTGCTTCCTTCTTGCGCTCATCCCGAAGCCGGGCGTGAACCTCAAGCATGAAGGCATGAAAATGGACGCGGCGCTTTTCCGGGATCGCCAGGCAGGCGTGGAACAGGTCCATCAGCATCGATTTACCGCGGCCGACCCCGCCCCACAGGTAAAGCCCGCGAGGAGCCGCGTTCTTTTTGCGGAGAAATCTGCTGAGCAAACCGATTTCGGCGGTCTGTTCAAGCTGCTGCTGAAGCAGGTTCAACCGGATCGCCGCCTTTGCCTGCTGGGGATCGGGCTTAAGTTCGCCGGCCGCGACCAGCGCCTCATATCGCGCCAGAACGCCGGTCATTTGCCCGAAGGCTTGCGGACAATGCCCGAAAAGGACGCGACCAGCACGTCATCGGCCTCGCCCTGAACTACCGTGCCGCGCAGAAAGGCCAGCCGACGCGTTTCACGCATCACTTCAACCACTGCATCGAGCGGCGCATCCGGCCGCCCGGCTCCAATGAACTGGCTGGACAACTCAAGCGTGACTGATCCTGCTGCATCGCCTTCCAGCAGAGTTCGCATTGCCGCGAACAGTGCAACGTCCATCAGCGCCAGAGAAACCGCACCGTGGACCATATCGAGCAGATTGGTGTGGCGCCGTTCGGGGAACATCCGGACCCGGCACAAGCTGTCGCCCTCGCGCCGGACCAGCATGTGGCCCATGGTCTGCGCGTTGAACCGCGTGTCGTCGGCAAGGTTCCAGCTGTGCCAGCCTGGATGACCCGGGTCTGGCTGGTAGAGAAAATCTTTCGTGTCACTCACCTCAGACGTGCCGTTCCGCCTGCATCTTCTTGATCTCGGCAATCGCGCGGGCCGGCGACAGCCCCTTGGGGCAGACGTTGGCGCAGTTCATGATCGTGTGGCAGCGATAGAGGCGGAAGGGATCTTCCAGTTCGTCCAGCCGCTCACCGGTCATCTCATCACGGCTGTCAGCCAGCCAGCGATAGGCCTGCAGCAAGATAGCGGGGCCAAGGAACTTGTCCGAATTCCACCAATAGCTGGGGCATGAGGTGGAGCAGCAAGCGCACAGGATGCATTCATACAGTCCGTCGAGCTTCTCACGCTGTTCGGGCGATTGCAGGCGCTCCTTGCCCGACGGCGTGGTGCTGACGGTTTGCAACCACGGTTTGATCGAGGCGTATTGCGCATAAAAATGAGTGAAATCGGGGACCAGATCCTTGATCACTTCCATCGCGGGCAGCGGCGTGATGCGAATGTCGCCCGCAAGGTCCCCGATTGCTGTGGTGCAGGCGAGGCCATTGCGCCCGTTTATGTTCATTGCGCAAGAGCCGCAGATGCCCTCGCGGCACGAGCGGCGGAAAGTGAGGCTCGGGTCAGCTTCCGCCTTCATCCTGATCAGTGCATCGAGCACCATCGGCCCGCACTGATCGAGATCGATTTCGAACGTATCGTAGTGCGGATTTTCGCCGCTATCGGGATCATAGCGATAGACCGTGAACTTCTTGACGCGCGCCGCACCTTCGGCCTTGTGGTGCCGGCCTGCGCCATTGACCTTGCTGTTCTTGGGGAGGGTAAGGCTCGCCATATCAGATCCTGTTACACGGCATCGTGTGCCGACATCGCAACCACCTCTAGCGATTCAGACGGTCGGGGCAAGGGGCACAAAAGGGAAGTTCAGACTGTTCGCCCGGCAAGGTCGATCAGAACCTCGATGAAACCGGCAGGATCATCTTCCTGGATGAAATGCCCGCCTTTCAGGGTTCGGTGCGGTTGACCCTTGGTGCCAGGAACCCGGCCAATGAACATCGCGTCGCCGCCCTGCGTGATCGGGTCGCGATCGCTGAAACAACAGACAAAGGGCTTGGTGAAGCGTTCCAGGACTTCCCAGGCGCGAAGCTGGTCGGGCACGGCAACATTGTCCCCCAGCGGCACCAGCGGCGGATAGGCCCGCGCGGCGACCTTGCTGGCGCGGGTGGGGAAGGGGGCGTTGTAGGCGGCAATCTCGGCTTGAGAGAGTTCGCGCTTGGTTCCCGTCTTGACGATCTTGCCGATCGGAAAGACCGGGCTGTATCTGGCAAAGGCGCGCCAGATCGCGAATGCCCGCGGCGCTTTCTGACCGGCCGGCAATCCGCCATTTGACAGCGCGACCCCGGCAAAACGTTCGGGCATTTCGGCGACCAGCCGCAGCCCGATCAGCGATCCCCAATCCTGGCAGGCGAGGATGATGTCCGTCAGGTCGAGTGCCTCGATCCAATGACGGATCCAGGCGACTTGTCCGGCATAGCTGTAGTCCTTGGCAAGGGCCGGCTTGTCGGACTTTCCAAAGCCTATCAGGTCAGGCACCAACACGCGAAACCCGGCTGCGGACACTGGGCCAATCATATGGCGGTAGAGGTAGGACCAGGTCGGCTCGCCATGCAGCATCAGAACGGGGCGCCCATCGCGCGGACCTTCGTCGATGTAATGCAGTCGAAGTTCGGGCGTTACCTGGTGAAAATGCGGGGCGAACGGGAAATCGGGCAAGTTGGCAAAGCGGTGTTCGGGTGTGCGGTAGATTTTCATCGCGATGTCCCCCTGACGGCGCATAGCGCATCATGACTGGTGGATTCCAATTCGCAACCTTAAGTTGTCGCAACAAGCTGCCTTGAGGGAGCAAGCATGAGCATCGCCAGTTGGTATGACGATCACATCGTCCCGCGCTTTATAAAATGCGCTTGCAGCGCGCCAGGGATCATGGGGCTTCGCGCAAAGCTGGTGCCGCTTGCGCGCGGCAAAGTGTTCGAGATTGGTTGCGGCGGGGGGATCAACCAGCAGTTTTACGATGCCGCCCGGATCACCAGCTATGCCGGGATTGATCCGTCCGAAAAGGGGCTGGAATATGCCCGCGCGGAGGCTGCCAGAAAAGGTTGGGACACAGATATCCGGCCCGGCTTTGGTGAGGATATTCCCTTTGCGGCCGATAGCTTCGACACGGTGGTTTGCACTTACACGCTGTGTTCGGTTTCTGATCAGGCACAGGTTCTGGCCGAGCTGCGCCGGATCCTCAAACCAGGCGGGCGGTTGTTGTTTCTCGAACATGGCCGCGCGCCGGATGCAGGGGTGGCGAAATGGCAGGACCGGATCGAGCCGGTGTGGAAGCGGCTCTCCGGTGGCTGCCATCTGACTCGGCCAGTCAGTTCGGCAGTGGCCGGTTCCGGATTGCCCGTTACGCCGCTAGGTCAGCTCTATCTGCCCAAAACGCCACGCTTTGCAGGCTGGATGGAATGGGGTGAGGGCACCAAGGCCGAATAAGCAGATGAACTGAAACTCCCCATCCCGCAGCGCGGGACAGGGAGGGATCATTCAGTTCAGCTCAATTGCCAAAGGTGCGCTGCCACCAGCCGCTGCGACGCGGCCCGTCTTCTTCTGTGCCAGCATCTGCAGTTGCCGCTTCGCCGACTTCGGCAGCCTGAGCTTCTGGAGCAGCCTTTTTGGCACGCGAGCGTTTTGGCTTGGCCGGAGCCTCGTCTTCCGCGGACGGGGCGACGGGTTCTTCGGCGACCGTTGCTGCCGGTATTTCAGCGATCGCTTCGACCTCGTCAGCCTTCTTGCGGCGGCTGCGCTTGGGTTTGACAGGCGCTTCTTCGCTTGCCGCTTCGGAGGGCGAGGCCACTTCAGCCTCAATCGCAGCAGGTGCCTCAGCCTCAGCTTCCGCGGTTACGTCAGCCGACTTACGGCGGCTGCGCCGGGGTTTGGCAGGAGCAGGTTCGGCTGCGACGACTTCAACTACGTCAGCAGCGTCAGCGGCTTCATCGTCGCCGTTTTCGCCGTTCTGGCTTTCGCCTTCGCCGCCTTCACCGCGGCCTCGGCCACCGCGCCGACGACGACCACGCCGGCGCCGCTTGCGCGGACCTTCGCCGTCTTCACCAGGCTCGTTTGATTGGGGCGCGCCCGTGCCTTCTTCGCCGTTGTCGTCATCATCGGCACGATCAGCGGTATCATCGTTGGCAGCTCGGGCGGGTTCGCCCGCTTCGCTGCTTTCGCCGTCCTCACGGTCACGGCCACGACCCCGACGGCGTTTGCGGCGCTTGCCGCCCCGGCCTTCCCCGCGATCGCCTTCGCTGCGTTCGCCATCGCCGCGGCTGCGGTCACGGCGGACTTCTTCCTCTTCGCCGTCCTCGTCCTCATAGGCGTCGTCGATCTCGTCCTCATCGTCCGGCTCGATCATAATCGGTTCGAACTTGGGGACGAATTCGGGGCGCGGGCCGGCCGAGGCAACGCGCATTTTGGCACCCTCGTTTTCACCTTCAGGCAGCACTTGCACAGCCACGCCATAGCGTTCCTCGATCTCATGGAGATCAGCACGCTTGGCATTGAGCAAGTACACCGCCGCTTCTGTGCTGGCATAGAGCGAGATGACGCTGCCCTTGCCCTTGGCGGCTTCTTCCTCGATTAGGCGCAGCGCGGAAAGCCCGGCGCTGGAGGCGGTGCGGACGAGGCCAGTGCCATCGCAATGCGGACAGCCGCGGGTGGTGGCTTCGAGCACGCCGGTGCGCAGCCGCTGACGGCTCATTTCCATCAGGCCGAAGCTGGAAATGCGGCCAACCTGGATCCGGGCGCGGTCGTTCCTGAGCGCATCCTTCATCGCCTTCTCGACCTTGCGGACGTTCGAGCTGTATTCCATGTCGATAAAATCGATCACGACGAGGCCAGCCATATCGCGCAGCCGCAATTGGCGGGCGATCTCGCGCGCGGCTTCGAGGTTTGTCGAGACTGCGGTGGCCTCGATCCCGTGTTCCTTGGTCGAGCGGCCCGAGTTGATGTCGATCGAGACCAGTGCCTCGGTCGGGTTGATGACCAGATAGCCGCCCGATTTGAGCTGGACTTCGGGATCATACATCGCGGTCAGCTGGTCTTCGGCGCCGTAACGCTGGAACAGCGGAACCGGATCGGAATAGGCCTTCACCCGCTTCGCGTGACTCGGCATCAAAAGCTTCATGAAGTCACGCGCGGCACGGTAGCCGGCTTCACCCTCAACCACTACATCCTCGATGTCCTTGTTGTAGATGTCGCGGATCGCCCGCTTGATCAGGTCGCTGTCGGAATGGATCATGGCCGGCGCGACGGAGCCCAGGGTACGCTCGCGGATCTCGTCCCACAGCCGGGCAAGGTAATCGAAATCGCGCTTGATTTCTGGCTTGGTGCGCGAGAGGCCTGCAGTGCGGACGATGCAGCCCATCGACTTGGGCAGGGTCATTTCCGAGATGATCGACTTGAGCCGCTTGCGATCCGCGGCCGAGCTGATCTTGCGGCTGATCCCACCGCCGCTGCTTGAGTTGGGCATAAGCACGCAATAGCGGCCAGCCAGGCTGAGGTATGAAGTGAGCGCCGCACCCTTGTTACCGCGCTCTTCTTTGACGACCTGGACCAGCAATACCTGACGGCGCTGGATTACGTCCTGGATCTTGTAACGGCGGCGCAGCGCCATGCGCTTGGCGCGCAATTCGTCTGCTTCGCGGGTCTTGGCCTGACCGCGCCCGCTCTGACGGCGGCGACCATGGCCACGCCCAGCGCCTGCCGAGTCTTCGCCTTCTTCCGAAGCCTCCTCATCGGAACGCAGGTCTTCGCCCTCCGCGCTTTCGGGTTCGTCGGCGTCGGAATCGTCTGCGCCGTGATCAAAGCCGTTTTCGACGTGGCCGTCTTCGATCGTTGCCACCTCATCCTTTTCGGAGGTGTCGATCTCGGTTACGCCCTGATCGTCGATATCGTCGTCGCCGTCGCCATTTTCATAGTCGTCGTCATCATCGTCATCGCCGCGCAGCGCTGCTTCTTCTTCAAGATGCGCCGCCTCTTCGGCTAGCAAAGCCTCGCGATCTTCCTTGGGGATCTGGTAATAATCCGGGTGGATTTCACTGAACGCCAGAAAGCCGTGGCGATTGCCGCCGAAGTCCACGAATGCCGCCTGAAGCGACGGCTCGACCCTGGTTACCTTGGCGAGGTAGATGTTGCCCTTGATCTGCTTGTGATCTGCAGATTCAAAGTCGAATTCCTCAATCCGATTTCCCTTGAGTACTGCCACCCGGGTTTCTTCCTGGTGGCGCGCGTCGATTAGCATGCGCGTAGTCATTATAAATTCTCCGTGCGCGCTGCGGCGGGACGATCCTCGAAAGAAGCGAACCCGGCAGGCGGCTGCGTGTCTGTATGAAACGGACGTTCTGCGGGACGATGGTCCCGATTTGACGAACGGCTGTATGGGCGGAGCCGGCGCGACCCAGCGCTCCGGCAGTCGGTTTCGTGTCTGCAAGGATGGAAAGGCGCGGCGAGTTAGCTCGCGCACAATTGGCTGTCCTTTGGGCCGTCGATACCGCCAGCGCCCGGTTGGGCTGCGGCAGACAAAACGGTGAAAGGCTTTTCATTCCAGCATCAACCTGTGGATTCGGGCAATAGACCCGAAATTCTCATCCGCGGTGCAGCTTTGGCCGATCCTGTATCACACACCGGTTAACCGCCATATCGGGCTTCGGTGCAAGAGGATCGGGGCTGGCTTACCCCGGTATCGGTCGACTAGCACTGCTTGGGCGGCACGGCAAGTTTGTTGCGCGCAAAGCCCCTCCCACGATTGCGCATTGCACATTGGCGACATAGTCAGGCGCCACTATGCCACGTCGCTTGCAGTTTTTGCTCGTTCTGGTCGCACCTCTGGCGGTTTATGCCGCCATGGTGGGTGCCGACCGGGCCTTTGGCGGACCAGGCCATCGCCATGGCTATGTCATTCGTTTTGATCTGCCGCCGGTTGATCAGCAGACTGGCCTGCCTGAAATCCTCGGGCCTGCCGATCCCAGTCGGCCATTAGTGGTGATAGACCCCGGACACGGCGGAAAGGATCCTGGCGCGGGCGCGGGTCAGCTCAGGGAGAAAGCGATCACGTTGGCACTCGCGCTGGCTTTGCGTGACGAACTGTTGAAGCGGGGCGGGATCCGAGTGGCTCTGACCCGCGACCGGGACACATATGTGATTCTCGACGAGCGCTCCGCGATCGCGCGCCGGCTTGGCGCGGATCTGTTTGTCTCGATCCACGCTGACAGCACCGATGGAGATGGCACGGCCAACGGCGCGACGATCTATACCCTGTCCGACAAGGGCAGCAATCAAGCGGCCGAACGGATCGCAGCCCGCGAAAACGCGGCCGACACAATCAACGGGGTAAAGCTGCGCGAACAAAGCAATCTGGTCAGCTCGATCCTTGTCGATCTGTCGCAGCGCGAAACTCTCTCGCGGTCCGAAGAGTTCGCAAGACTCATCCTTCGCGAAGGGCAGGGGCGGTTGCAGTTCCGCGAGCGATCAGAACAATCGGGAGCTTTTGTGGTGCTGAAAGCCCCCGATATGCCCTCGGTCCTGTTCGAGGCTGGCTATATCAACAATCCAGACGATGCGGCCCGGTTGACCTCCGACGCCGGGCGCAACACCTTTGCCCAGGTCAACGCCAACGCAATCCGGGTATTCTTCGCCCGCTTGTCGGGCGCATAGGAAGCCGCTGGCAATTCGCCGGCTCACCATGCTAGGGCCCTGACGCAATGCCAAACTCTCCCGCACCTGCGCCCGAATCCATTCGCTACCGCATTCGCCGCGAGGCCGGCGGCTTGATCAGTTGGCTGCGCGAGCAGCCCGTGTGGGGTCGGCTGAGCAGGCTACGTGAGCATCCGGCTTCGGATTGGTTTCGTGAAAACTGGCGCGAAAAGCGCTGGTTCCGGATTGGTGGTTACGTGCTGGGGGGGCTGCTTGGCCTTTATTTTCTGGTATGGCTGACTGTATCGCGCAACTTGCCTTCGGCCGACACCTTGCTGGATTATCAGCCACCGCTGCCCAGCATGGTGCGCGGAGTGGATGGCGAGATTGTCTATAGCTATGCGCGCGAACGGCGGGTCCAGCTGCGCTATGTCGATTTCCCCCGGCCGCTGCTCAACGCTTATCTATCCGCTGAGGACAAAACTTTCTGGAGCCACGGCGGCGTTGATTATACCGGACTCGCTGGTGCGGTGCTGGACTACGTTACAAAGCTTGGTTCGGGCGAGCGCGCCAAGGGCGGCTCGACCATTACCCAGCAGGTTGCCAAGAACATCCTGATCGGCGACGAATATTCGGTCACCCGCAAGCTCAAGGAAATGATACTGGCGCGGCGGATCGAGGGGGTGCTTTCCAAGCAGCAAATCCTTGAGCTTTATCTTAACGAGATCCCGCTTGGCCGGCAGAGCTTTGGGGTGCAGGCCGCTTCGCGGGCCTATTTCGGCAAGGATGTGGGCGAGTTGGGGCTCCACGAAGCAGCGTTCCTCTCAATCCTGCCCAAGGCGCCGGAACGATACGGCCGCGCCAAATATTCAGGGCAGGCAATCGCGCGCCGCAACTACGTGCTCGATCAGATGGTAGATAACGACTGGGCCACCCCTGAACAGGCGGCCTTGGCCAAGTCGCAGCCGCTTGGGGTCATCCCCCGCCGCGCCGACAACTATAATGCCGATGCCGGCTACTTCATGGAAGAAGTGCGCCAGCGCCTTCTCAGTCGCTACGGCGAAAAGGCCGAGGACGGGCCGCACAGCGTCTATGCGGGCGGTCTGTGGATTCGAACTTCGTTAGATCCGCAGCTTCAGAAATCGGCCCTCGATGCGCTTCGTGCGGGCCTGATGCGCTATCATTCAGGCAAAGGCTGGCGCGGTCCGCTGGAGCGGATCAAGCTTGATACCGACGGTTGGCAAAACCAGCTGATCGCGCTCAATAAATCGGTCAACTACATGAACTGGCGGGTTGGTGTGGTAATCAAACGTAGCGGTGCGAGCGCGCGGATCGGCTTTGCTGACGGAACTACAGCAGCGCTGACCGGTCTGCCCGACCCGCTTCGGACAGGCGATGTGATTGCAGCCGCCTCGACCGGCCACGGGAGCTATGGGGTTCGCATAGTCCCTGAAGTGTCGGGTGGAATGGTGGTCGAAAACCCTTACAATGGCCGCGTTCTTGCGTTGCAAGGCGGCTTCGATACCGGGCTCGGCTCGTTCAACCGGGCGACCCAAGCCCAGCGCCAGCCGGGCTCCACGATCAAGCCCTTCGTTTATGCGACTGGCCTTGATTTCGGGATGACCCCCGCCAGCATGGTGCTGGATGGCACTTTCTGCGTCTACCAAGGCGCGCAGCTGGGTGAGAAGTGCTTCAGGAATTTCGATATGCGCGGCGCCGGTGGAACCCATACGATGCGCTGGGGGCTGGAGCAGTCACGCAATTTGATGACGGTACGGATCGCCAATGACGCTGGCATGGATAACGTCGTGAAGACAATCGACCGCGTCGGAATCGGCAAGTATCAGCCATTTCTCTCCTTTGCGTTGGGTGCTGGGGACACGACCGTGTTGCAGATGGTCAACGCCTATGCCGCGCTGGCCAACAATGGCGTCCAGCATGAGCCAACTTTGATCGATTTCGTCCAGGACCGCAGCGGGAAAGTGATCTGGCGGGCCGATCCAAGGCGCTGCCAGCTCTGCAGCATGGCCCAGTGGGACGGCAAACCGATGCCGCGTCTCAAACCGCGGGGCAAGTTGGTGATGGACCCCCGTACCGCCTATCAGACCGTCCATATGCTCGAAGGCGTGGTGCAACGCGGCACCGCCGCGTCGCTCGCCGATCTGGGTCTGCCGTTGTTTGGCAAGACCGGGACTACCACGGGACCAACCAACGTGTGGTTCGTTGGCGGTTCGCAGGATATCGTCGGCGGTGTTTATATCGGGTTCGATCAGCCGCGTTCGCTTGGCGGCTATGCACAGGGCAGCACCTTTGCAGCGCCGATCTTCAAACAGTTCGTCCAGCAAACCCGCAACCGCTGGAATCACCGCCCGTTCATGGCTCCGGCGGATGTCCGAATGGTCAGGATCGACCGGGTCAGCGGCAAGCGCGTGTTCGATGCCGAGCCTGGGACCGATCCCAGGGCGGCGGTCATCTGGGAGGCATTCAAGGCCGATACCGAGCCGCTTCGGACGACCAGGCAAGACGAACTCGCCGCCCAGCGCGAGGCTTTGATCGCTGCGATCCGCAAGGGCAGCCAAACCAGGGCCCGCTCCGCCGCTGCGCCTACCGCCGCCGTGCCGAGCGAAGCTGCAGTGGTTGTCGATGAAACAAGTCTTGCAACTGAATAGCCGGTCTGGACTTGCCAGGCCGTTCGGCGCAGAACCCGACCCATGAAAAACCGCATCATCGCCGTCGTTGCCGCGCTTGCCGCGCTGAGCCTTCCCGCTGCCTCGCAGGCTGATTTGCCGCAAGGAGCCCGCGCGCCGAACTTTGTCACCCGGGGCGCACTGGCGGGCAAACCCTTCGCCTTCAATCTGCAGAGCGCACTGCGGCGCGGTCCGGTGGTGCTGTATTTCTACCCCAAGGCCTTTACCCAGGGCTGCACGCTCGAAGCGCGTGCATTTGCAGAGGCAAGTGCCGATTTCCGGGCCGCAGGGGCAACGGTTGTCGGAATGTCGGCTGATGACGTGCCAACCTTGCAGCGCTTCTCAACCGAGGCATGCCGCGACAAATTCGCCGTCGCCAGCGCCACACCACAGATCATCCGAGCCTATGACGTTGCCCTCAAACAGGCCGATGGCAGCCCGACCGGACTTACCAGCCGCACCAGCTATGTGATCGGCCGTGATGGGCGGATCCGCATGGTCTATACCAATATGAACTATGCCGAACACGTCCGCCTGACGCTGGAGGCGGTCCGCGCGATGAAGGCTGCCCGGCGGAGCTAGAATGCCAGCTTCGCAATGGCGGTAATGGCGCCCGGCGCTTTACTTTCAAAAGCCTTGCGCTAAGCGAAGCGGCTCAATTTCGGAGAGTAATTACCATGCGTGCCGAGGGGCAGGCCTTTATCGAGCGGATCGAAGCGGCGCTGGCCCTCGTCCGCAAATCCCTTGACTGGGAACGCGCCCTGCGGCGCCTTGACGAGCTCAATGCGCGCGTCGAGGATCCCAAGTTGTGGGATAATCCCAAGGACGCCGAAGCGGTGATGCGCGAGCGGCGGCGATTGGACGCGGCGGTCGGGACGGTTCGCCATATCGGGCAGGAAATGGCCGATGCGGTCGAGTTTATCGAAATGGGCGACGCCGAGGGCGACGATGATATCGTCAAGGATGGTCTAACCAGCCTTGCCGCATTGGCGGACCGCGCCGACGCCGACAAGGTGCAGGCGCTGTTGGCCGGTGAGGCAGACGGCAACGACGCCTATCTTGAAGTCCACGCCGGCGCGGGCGGCACCGAAAGCCAGGACTGGGCCGAAATGCTCCAGCGGATGTACAGCCGCTGGGCCGATCGCCATGGTTTCAAGGTTGAACTGGTCGATTACCATGCCGGCGAGCAAGCCGGGATCAAATCGGCGACGCTGCTGATCAAGGGCGAGAACGCCTATGGCTATGCCAAGACCGAAAGCGGCGTCCACCGGCTGGTCCGGATCAGTCCCTACGACAGCGCCGCGCGTCGCCACACCAGTTTCAGCTCGGTCTGGGTCTATCCGGTGATCGACGACGATATCGACATCGAGATCAAGGAAAGCGACCTCAGGATCGATACCTACCGGGCTTCGGGCGCGGGCGGCCAGCACGTCAATACGACCGATTCTGCAGTGCGCATCACCCACATTCCCAGCGGAATCATCGTCGCCAGCCAGAATGACCGTTCGCAGCACAAGAACCGTGCGACTGCGATGAATATGCTTAAGGCCCGCATGTATGAAGCCGAGCTGGCCAAGCGTGAAGCGGTTGCTTCGGGCGAATATCAGGCCAAAACCGAAATTGGCTGGGGTCACCAGATCCGCTCTTACGTGTTGCAGCCCTACCAGCTGGTCAAGGATCTACGGACCGGCGTAACCTCCACTGCACCAGATGATGTGCTCGATGGCGCGCTTGATCCCTTCATGGCAGCGGCGCTATCGCAGCGGGTGTCTGGCGAGAAGGTGACCGTGGAGGACGTCGATTGAGATTGCGCGGGGCTGTATTGCTGGCGTTCTTTGCCATTGCGGGCTGCAACCCGACGGCGTCAGATAGTGACCGCCCCGTGACCGCCATCGAGTTTCCGCGGGCCTATCGTCCGGTGTCAGCATTGGGTGGCAACAGCTTTTCGACCGAGGACTTGCGCGATAGTGTGGGCGAAGCGCAGGTGGTGATGGATCTCGCCGCGATCAAGGATGGCACTACCGTGGCCGATATCGGCGCGGGTGACGGTTATTACACCGTACGTCTGGCCACTCGGGTCGGCGCCAAGGGCCGGGTGCTGGCGCAGGATATCGACAAGCTCGCGATCCAGAGACTCGGCCAGCGGGTTGAGCGCGAACGGCTCGACAATGTCTTCATCAGGCTGGGCGCGGCGGATGATCCAAAGCTGCCGGATGCAAGTTTTGATCGCATTTTTCTCGTCCATATGTACCATGAAGTTAGTGAACCCTACGCATTCCTGTGGCGAATGCGTCCGGCTTTGCGGACCGGCGGGCAGGTAATCGTGGTCGACATCGATCGACCGACCGGCGAACATGGCATACCTCCCGCATTGCTGTTCTGTGAATTCGGAGCGGTGGGCTTTCGCTTGGTGGAATTTGTCCGTAAGCCCGAATTGCGAGGCTATTATGCCCAATTCGAAGCGGTCGGAGAGCGGCCGGTTCCAGGGGCGATAAAGCCGTGCCGGACGGCCAATGGAAAGACAGGAACGCGATGAGTTTGGTAAGTAGTTCTGCATTAGGTTTCAGGGGCTTGAAGCCAATTATTTATGCTGGACGCGAAGTATGGCCGCTGATTGAGGGCGGCAAGGGCGTATCGGCTACCAACCATGCCAGCTCGGGTGCCTGGGCCGCAGCAGGCGGAATCGGTACGGTCAGCGCGGTCAATGCCGACAGCTACGACGCCGAAGGCAAGATTGTCCCCCAGATCTATGACGCGCTGACCCGCAAGGAGCGCCACGAACAGCTGATCCGCTTTGGGATCGATGGCGCGGTCGAACAGGTCAAGCGCGCATTCGAACTGTCCGGCGGCAAGGGCGCGATCAATATCAACGTGCTGTGGGAAATGGGCGGCGCGCAGCAAATCCTTGAAGGCGTGCTCGAACAGACCCAGGGAATGATCGCCGGCGTCACCTGCGGGGCAGGGATGCCCTACAAGCTGTCCGAAATCGCCGAGCGCTTCAACGTCAACTACCTGCCGATCATCAGCTCGGCCCGCGCCTTCCGCGCGCTATGGAAGCGCGCCTACCACAAGGTTCCCCAGCTTTTGGGAGCGGTAGTTTATGAAGACCCGTGGCTGGCGGGCGGCCACAATGGCCTGTCCAACGCCGAAGATCCGCTCAAACCCGAAGATCCCTATCCCCGCGTCAAGGCGCTGCGCGATACGATGCGCGCCGAAGGTGTGGCTGAAACTGTGCCGATCATCATGGCCGGCGGGGTCTGGTTCCTGCGCGAATGGGATAATTGGGTCGATAATCCGGAGCTTGGCAGCATCGCCTTCCAATTCGGCACCCGGCCCCTGCTGACCGCGGAAAGCCCGATCCCGCAAGGCTGGAAGGATGCCCTGCGTGAAATCAAGCCCGGGGATGTGCTGCTCCACCGCTTTTCGCCAACGGGGTTCTATTCCTCGGCGGTCCGCAATCCGTTCCTGCGCAGCCTGGAAGCGCGCTCGGAACGGCAGATTCCTTACTCTAAAGTCGAAGCCGGTGATCATACCGTGCGGCTTGACGTCGGGGTTAAGGGCAAGAATTTCTGGGTCACGCCGCGCGATTTACAGCGCGCGCGCGGCTGGGTGCTTGATGGCTTTACCGATGGCCTGCGCACCCCAGACGATACCATCATCTTCGTCGCACCGGCTGAGCGCAGCGGCATCCAGCAGGACCAGAAGGACTGCATGGGCTGCCTCTCGCACTGCGGCTTCTCGTCATGGAAAGACCACGACGACTACACCACGGGAAGGCTTGCAGACCCGCGCAGCTTCTGCATCCAGAAGACCCTGCAAGACATCGCCCACGGCGGCCCGATCGACGAAAATCTGATGTTTGCCGGGCACGCCGCATATCGGTTCCAGCAGGATCCGTTTTATTCGAACAACTTCACTCCAAGTGTGAAGCAGTTGGTGGATCGGATTTTGACGGGGGATTGACCTTGGCAAGAAGGTCAATCGAACTCCCAGGCCCGCTCGCCATGGCTGGCAAGATCCAGCCCCTCGCGTTCGGTGTCCTCGCTCACCCGCATTGGCCAGATAAGCGACACCAGCACCGCGATCACTGCGGTGGCGAACGCTGACCATAGGGCCACCACGCCAACGCCAATGCCTTGTGAGGCCAGCTGGCCAATCATGGTCTGACCCTCGGCATAGCCGGTGCCGCCAAGGCTGGGGGCGAGGAACACCGCCAGCAGCAGCGATCCGGTGATCCCGCCTACGCCGTGAACCGCGAACACATCGAGTGAATCGTCAATCTTGAGGCGCTTTTTGACTAGCTGAATCATCGGATAGCACACGCCCGTGGCGATCACCCCGAACAGGATCGCCGCGCCGGGAGAGATGAAACCGGCCGCCGGGGTGACAGTGGCGAGGCCAGCAATTGCCCCGGTGGCAAAGCCGACGCTGGTCGGCTTGCCGACAGTGAACTTCTCAACCAGCAGCCACATCATCGCCGCGGCGCAGGCGGCCATATGGGTGTTGATGATTGCACTGGCCGCATCGTCATTGGCCGCCAGGGCCGAGCCGCCGTTGAAGCCGAACCAGCCAACCCACAGCAGCGCCGCGCCAGCCATCGTCAGCGAGGGACTATGTGGCAGCATCAGCGTTTTGGGGAAGCCCTTGCGCTGACCGAGCAGCAAGGCGACGACCAGCGCGGAAACGCCCGCCGTGGTGTGGACGACAATCCCGCCTGCAAAATCCAGCGTCCCAAGCCGCGAGGACAGCCAACCTCCGCCCCAGACCCAGTGCGCGACGGTGGCGTAAACAATCAGGCCCCACAGCGCGCAAAAACCGATCACCCAGCCAAACCGCGCCCGATCGACCCATGCGCCGACCATCAGCGCGGGTGTGATCGCCGCAAAAGTCATCTGGAACAGGGCGAAGGCGCTCTCCGGAACCGCATAGCCTTCGCGGACATTGCCGAGGCTGCCCAGCATCGCCGCGCCGAACCCTCCGAACCAGCCACTCGTGACCGGCCCGAACGCCATCGTGTAGCCGACCATGATCCACAGCATCGATGCAACCGCCGTGATCGCACCAACCTGCACCAGCACCGACAGGAAGTTCTTGGCCCGCACCAACCCGCCATAAAACAGCGTCAGCCCCGGCATGGTCATCAACAGCACCAGCGCAGCAGAGATTAGGATCCAGGCAGTGTCGCCGCTGTCGGCCGCATCGATCAGCTGTTCCTGCGCCTGCGCGGCCATTGGCACCAGCGCCGCTGCGGCCGCAAGGCAGGTGGCAGATAAACGGCGCATAGTGGTTCTCCCCCGAAGGCTGCATTGCGCGCAGCCTGATTCCTCGAAGCCGACTCTAAAGCAATGATCGTACCGTGGGCAAGCGAGGTTGTGTCAGGATATTGCGCGGATCGCGGCTTATACCCAGCCTTCCAGCACCTGATCGGGCGGACGATGCCCGTCGGCCCAGAACCGGATATTGGCGATTACCCGTTCGCCCGAAGCCTCGCGTCCTTCGACAGTGGCGCTGCCGAGATGGGGCAGGGTTATCACGTTTGGCAGCGCCAGCAGGCGCAGATCGATATTTGGCTCCTGCGCATAAACATCCAGCCCGGCACCGCCAAGCTTGCCTGCCTCAAGCGCAGCGATCAGTGCTTCCTCGTCAATCAGATCGCCGCGCGCAGTGTTGATCAGGTAGGCGGTGGGCTTCATCATCGCGATCCGGGCGGCATTGATGATATGGTGCGTTTCGGGGCTGGCGGGGCAATGCAGTGTCAAAATGTCGGCCTCGGCCACGAGTTGATCGAGATCTTCCTCGAATTTTGCGCCCAGCATATTCTCAAGCGCGGCGGGTAAGCGGTGGCGGCTGTGATAAGTGATGTCGAGCCCAAAGGCGCGGGCGCGGTGGGCGACCGCCTGGCCGATCCGGCCCATGCCGATGATCGCAAGCCGCTTGCCGCCGATCCGGTGGCCGAGCATCGCCGATGGTGCCCAGCCGGTCCATTCGCCCCGCCGGACCAGGCGCACGCCTTCAACCACCCGGCGCGGGACCGACAGGATCAGGGTCATGGTCAGGTCTGCCGTATCGTCGGTGAACACGCCGGGGGTGTTGGTTACAATGATCTTTGCGGCGCGGGCTGCGGCCAGATCGATATGTTCGATCCCCGCGCCGAAATTGGCGATTAGGCCAATTCGCGCGCCTGCCGCCTCGATCATGTCTGCGTCAATCCGGTCAGTCACCGTGGGAACCAGCACATCGGCACCCTGCATCGCAGCGATCAATTCGTCGCGGTCCATCGAGTGGTCGTCGCGGCTCGGCACAACTTCGAACAGCTCGGCCATGCGGGCTTCGACCGAGGGCATCAGGCGGCGCGTGACAATCACGCGCGGAATGCCGGTGACGCGGCGAGTCAGGTTGCTGTCAGATACTACCGTCATAGGCAATCGCTAGGCCGCGTGTGGGCAGCTGGTCAAGCGGCCTTGAACCCGATGGGCAAATGCCGCTATCGGCAAGCCATGAAACTACGGCATTTCCTGATCTTCTGCTGCATCGGTTTGGGCGCGGCCGTTTCGGTTGCTGCTGATAATACCAAGACACCCTATTGGGCATCAATCCGTTCGGACGAAGTCAATCTGAGGGTTGGGCCGGGCGAGGATTACCGGATCATGTGGGTTTATCACCGCCAGCATCTGCCGCTCAAAGTCATCCGGCTCAAGGATGGCTGGCGATTGGTGCAGGATTCGGTCGGCAACCAGGGCTGGATGATGTCGCGGTTCCTGACCCGGGAGCGCGGTGCGGTGGTGAACGGCAAGGGGCTTGCCGATATGCGCGACAAGGGGGAGGCCGGGGCCAGGCTGTTGTGGCGGGTTGAGCCCGGCGTGGTCGGCCTGCTGGGTGATTGCAGCGGGGGCTGGTGCCAGTTCTCAATCG
>JBKJTN010000121.1:0-14781 GCA_046590275.1 Novosphingobium sp. | reverse complement strand
AACTGAAGGGGCGTCTGCGCTAAGCGGGCAGACCACGCAGCGGGATCCGGGGGAGCGCATCGTGAATATTATCCTGTTGGGGCCGCCCGGCGCGGGCAAGGGTACGCAGGCCCAGCGTCTGGTCGACAAGCACGGCATGCGCCAGCTTTCGACCGGCGACATGCTGCGCGCTGCGGTCAAGGCAGGCACACCGGTTGGGCTGCAGGCCAAGGCGGTGATGGAAGCAGGCGAACTGGTTTCTGACGAGATCGTCTCGGCGCTGATCGGCGACGAACTAGATGCGATGGGGCCAGATGTTGGCGCGATCTTGGATGGTTACCCTCGAACAGCGGTGCAGGCCGCTTCACTCGATGCCATTCTGGATTCGCGCGGACGCACGCTTGATCATGTGATTGAGCTGGATGTCGACGAAGACGCCTTGGTCGAACGGATCACCGGCCGCTACACCTGCGCCAATTGCGGCCAGGGCTATCACGACAAGTTCGCGCAGCCCCGCCAGCCCGGCGTCTGCGACAAATGCGGCAGCACCGAGTTCAAGCGCCGGCCCGATGATAATGAAGTCACGGTGCGGACCCGGATGACCGAATACCGGGGCAAGACTGCCCCGATCCTGCCGATCTATGACGCCCGCGGGATTGTAACGCGGGTCAACGGCATGGCCGAAATGGACGGCGTCAGTGCGGCGATCGAAAAGATCATTGCTGGCTGACAAGGCTGATCGGATAGGCTAAACTGCACCATAGGCCTAACCTGCCGATGTGCTTTCGGCGGGTTGTGCCGCGCAGCACGATCTGGGCGTTGACACAAAAAGCGAATCGCCCTAAGCGCGCGCTTCACGCGACAAATGCGGGTAAGTCCGGCAGGTGGCAGCCACAGGCGCGCCAACCGGGCTTTTTGCCGTTTCGGGCCCTGTGTTAGTCGTATTGACAGCGTTGAGATGGAAGCCGGTCCTCTTTGGGATAGCTGGTCTTCTGTGGAGCATGGAGAATTAAGTGGCTCGTATTGCCGGGGTAAACCTCCCCACCAACAAGCGCGTGATTATCGCCTTGACCTACATCCACGGAATCGGCCGGACCAAGGCCGTGGAAATCGCCGATAAGCTGAGCATCGATCACAGCCGTCGGATTCAGGACCTGTCCGATCAGGAAGTCCTGCACATCCGTGAAACGATCGATGCCGATCACACCGTCGAAGGCGATCTTCGTCGCACCACTGCGATGAACATCAAGCGCCTGATGGATCTGGCCTGCTATCGCGGCCTGCGCCATCGCAAGGGTCTGCCGGTTCGTGGTCAGCGGACTCACACCAACGCCCGTACCCGCAAGGGTAAGTCGAAGGCGATCGCCGGCAAGAAGAAGTAAGCGTCTGACCCAAGGCCGTTAAACGCCGGCAGACTGCTTTCCCTTCCCGATATACGACAGGATTTAGACAATGGCACGCGAACCCCAACGCATTAAAAAGCGGGAGCGCAAGAATATCTCGAGCGGCGTCGCGCATGTGAACGCCAGCTTCAACAACACGATGATCACCATTACCGACGCCCAGGGCAATGCCATCAGCTGGTCCTCGGCCGGCACGATGGGCTTCAAGGGCAGCCGCAAGTCGACTCCCTATGCCGCCCAGGTTGCTGCCGATGACGCCGGAAAGAAGGCCGCCGAACACGGTGTCCGCACGCTTGAGGTTGAGGTCAAGGGCCCGGGCTCTGGCCGTGAGAGCGCCCTGCGCGCGCTTCAGGCGGTTGGTTTTACCATCACGTCGATTCGTGATGTGACGCCGATCCCGCACAACGGTGTGCGGCCTTCAAAGCGCCGCCGCGTCTGATCAAATCCTCGCGGTAGGGCAGGTGCCTCGCCGCAGTTTCAGATCGGTCGCAGCTCCGCTTGGAGAACCAGACCGATCTTGCCAGATTTAACCTTAGGGGAAGTCCATGTCCGTCAACATCAAGAACTGGCAGGAACTCAAGAAGCCCAACACTCTCGAGATCCGGGCCGGAAACGACCCGAAGCGCCGGGCGACCTTCGTCGCCGAGCCGCTCGAGCGTGGCTTCGGCCTGACATTGGGCAATGCGCTGCGCCGCGTTCTGCTCTCGTCGCTGCAAGGCGCCGCCATCACCTCGATCAAGATCGAGAACGTGCTGCACGAATTCTCCTCGCTCGCCGGGGTGCGTGAAGACGTGACCGATATCGTCCTGAACGTGAAGCAGATTGCGCTGCGCATGCAGGGCGAGGGCCCCAAGCGGCTGCAGCTCTCGGCTACCGGCCCCGGTGAGGTCAAGGCTGGCGATATCGTCGTTTCGGGCGACATCGAGGTGCTGAACAAGGACCTCGTGATCTGCCACCTCGACGAGGGCGCGACGCTGAACATGGAACTGACCGCCGATAGCGGCAAGGGCTATGTCCCGGCGGTCGCGAACCGTCCGATTGATGCGCCGATCGGTTTGATCCCGATCGATTCGCTCTACTCGCCGGTCCGCCAGGTCAGCTACAAGATCGACAATGCCCGGATCGGCCAGGAGCTGGACTTCGACAAGCTGAACCTGACCATCGAAACCGATGGCACGGTGACCCCGGAAGACGCTGTGGCCTACGCCGCACGCATCCTCCAGGATCAGCTCTCGCTGTTCGTCCACTTCGAAGATGCAATGCCGGTTGGCGCTTCGCCGATGATCGGCATGGCCGCTTCGGTCCAGAGCGACGACAGCGACACCAACCAGCTCAACCGCTACCTGCTCAAGAAGGTCGACGAGTTGGAACTGTCGGTCCGTTCGGCCAACTGCCTCAAGAACGACAACATCATCTATATCGGCGACCTGTCCAGAAGACCGAGGCCGAGATGCTCCGCACGCCGAACTTCGGGCGCAAGTCGCTCAACGAGATCAAGGAAGTGCTCTCGTCGATGGGCCTGCGCCTTGGCATGGACATCCCTGGCTGGCCGCCGGAGAATATCGAGGAAATGGCCAAAAAGCTTGAGCAGGAATTGCTGGGCTGATGGCTTGAGGGGGCGCCCACGGGCGTCCCACTCATCCGGTGATCGGCAGCGACCGCAACAGCTGCCAGGACTGGGGTACCTGATACGGCCCCCTTACGAACGGAGCATAAAAAATGCGTCATAAACATGGCGGCCGCAAGCTGCAGCGCACCTCGGCCCACCGCATCGCGCTGCTGCGCAATATGTCGGCGGCACTGATCAAGCACGAGCAGATCACCACCACCACCCCCAAGGCGCGTGAACTGCGCCCCTACCTCGAAAAGCTGATCACGCTGGCCAAGAAGGGCGGTCTTTCGAACCGCCGTCTGGCCCATGCCCGCCTGCTCGACGAGACTCAGGAAAAGAAGCTGTTCGAGGTTTTGGCAGCGCGCTATGCCGACCGCGAAGGCGGCTATACCCGGATCATCAAGGCCGGGATCCGGGGTTCCGATGCTGCGCCAATGGCAGTGATCGAGCTGGTTGACCGCGACACCGCGGCCAAGGGCCAGGATTCGGGTCCGGTGATGAGCGACGAGGACTTCGCGGAAGACTGATCGTCCGCAGATTTCCCGAACAAATTGCAAAGGAGGCTGCGACTGGTAAAGTTGCAGCCGCCTTTTCGTTTTCTTGGAAGTTTGGAATGCGGGTTTTCGCGCAAATGATGCTGGTGGCAGGCTTTATCCTCGCCGCGCTTCCTGCCATGGCGGAGCCGATGGCAAAGCTGACCTATCCCGAATCCCGCAAAGGCACGGTCGTCGAAACCCGCTTCGGCGAGTCGATTGCCGATCCCTATCGCTGGCTTGAAAATGACGTGCGCGGCGATGCGGAAGTAGCCGATTGGGTCAGGCGGCAGAATGCCGCGACCGATGCGTTTCTTGCTGGCTTGCCTCAGCGCAGCTGGTTTGCTGCGCGGATCAAGGCCCTGATTGATTACGAACGTTTCGGCCTGCCCCACAAAGCCGGATCGCGCTATTTCTATACCCGCAATTCGGGGCTGCAGAACCAGTCACAACTACTGGTACGCACCGGCCTTAACGGCAAGCCGCGCCTGCTGCTCGATCCCAATAACTGGGCGAAGGACGGCGCAACGGCGCTGGCGGAGTGGGTCCCTTCACACAATGGCAAGCTCTTGGCCTATGCGGTCCAGGAGGGCGGTTCGGACTGGCGAACCATCCGGGTGCTTGATGCGGGCAATGGCAAGCTGCTCCCGGACGAGCTCAAGTGGGTCAAATTTTCCCAGATCGCATGGGCCGGCAGCGAGGGTTTCCTCTATTCCCGGTTTCCCGAGCCATCGCAGGGCGCAGCCTTCCAGTCGCTCAACCTGAAGCAAGCGGTCTATTATCACCGCATTGGTACGCTCCAGAAGGCCGATGAGCTGGTCTATGCCACGCCCGGCGAGCCGGAACTGAGCCATTCTGCCGAAGTCACGCATGACAGCCGCTGGGTGGTGATAACCACGGCCAAGGGGACCGATGCAAAATATGCGCTGCATTTGATCCGGCTGAAGGGCGGTAAGCGGTCGTCGGTCTTGCCCTTGGTAAACGGCCTTGAGCATGATTGGCGCCTGATCGACGGGATCGGCGACACGCTCTATTTCATCACCAACAAGGACGCGCCGAAGCTCAAGGTCGTAAAGATCGACCTTGCTGCGTCGCAAGGCCCAAGCAAACGCGTTGCAAACCCGTTCCAAATGTTTCGCGATGTCGTGGCCGAGCGGGCCGAAACCCTCGAGCGCGCCCAGATCGTCGGCAAACGGCTGATCTTGTCCTATCTGAAGGATGCCGCATCGACCGCGGAGATCGTTTCGCTCGACGGCCGACGGCTGCAGAATCTTGCGCTCAACGCGATCGGCACGGCAACCGGTTTCTCAGGGCAACCGGGTGATCCCGAAACCTTTTTCAGCTTTTCCAGCTTCAATCAACCCAGTGCAATCTATCATCTTAACAGCGATACCGGCGGGACCAGGCCTTTTGCGCAGCCGGCGCTCACATTCGTTCCGGGCGATTATGCCCTGGAACAGCGCTTCTACCCGTCGAAAGACGGCACGCAGGTGCCGATGTTTGTGGTCCGCAAAAAAAGCATTGCGGTAGCGGGCCGGGCCGTGCCGACCCTGCTGTATGGCTACGGCGGCTTCGATGTATCGCTGACTCCTGGCTTTTCGGCGACGCGGATGGCGTGGCTGGAAGCGGGCGGAGCCTTTGCGATGGCCAATCTGCGCGGCGGCGGAGAGTATGGCAAAGCCTGGCACGATGCCGGACGGCTCGCCAACAAACAGAACACGTTCGATGATTTCATCGCCGCCGGTGAGTATCTGATTGCGCAGGGAATCACGACCCGCGGCGGCCTCGCGATCCAGGGCGGCTCGAACGGCGGGCTGCTGGTGGGTGCAGTGGTCAACCAGCGGCCAGACCTGTTCGCGGCGGCAAATGCAGCAGTTGGTGTGATGGATATGCTGCGGTTCGATCGGTTCACGGCCGGGCGCTATTGGGTAGATGACTATGGCTATCCGGATAAGGAAGCTGATTTTAAGGTCTTGCGGGCCTATTCACCCTATCATAACATCACCCCCGGCAAGGAGTATCCGGCGATGCTGGTGACGACCGCCGATACCGATGACCGGGTGGTACCAGGGCATAGCTTCAAATATGCCGCCGCGCTGCAAGCTGCCCGGGCCGGTTCCAAGCCGCATTTGATCCGGATTGAAACCCGCGCCGGCCATGGTTCGGGCAAGCCGACCGACAAGCTGATCGAGGAGGGTGCGGATGTCCTTGCCTTTCTGGCGCAGGCGACGGGACTGGAAATTGAACGGCGCTGATTGGTTCCGGTTAAAAGCGCTCGCGGGTATGTTCATAAAATGTCATGGCAACATGAACAGTTTCTGACATCTCAATTCAGGATCGCGCCACGCTTAAGTTGGTATTTCATCCTTAACGCCGGGCTATTCCGCCGGGCCGACTCGAAGGATGAATGCCATGAAGACCATTTCCAAAGCTCTGGCCAAGGGCGCAATCGCTACCGTCGCGGCTGGCGCGATGGCGGTTTCTTCGGCAACCCCCGCTTTTGCCGAACATCGTGATCGCGACGGAATCAGTGCGGGCGATGTAATCGCCGGCGCACTGGTGATCGGCGGGATCGCTGCAATCGCTTCGGCTGCTGGCAAGAACAACCGCGATTATGATTATCGCTATGACCGCGCCGGATACGGCGATTATGAAAACAACGGTGGCTATGGCCGTTATGACCGCGATGATTATCGCCGCGGCAATGCCCGCCAGGCAATCGAACAGTGCGTCCGCACTGCCGAACGCCAAGCCAGCCGCTACAGCTATGGCCGCGCAGATGTAACCGATGTCCGGAATATCCGCGAAACCCGCTGGGGCTACGAAGTGCGCGGCCGAATCGCGGTTAACGGCTCGGGTCGCGGCTGGCGCCATGGCGATGACGACTATGGCCGTGGTTGGGGCGGTGACTATCGCGGATGGAACAGCTCGATGCGCGGCTATGACAGCGGCTCATTCAAGTGCCGGTTCGAGCGTGGCCGGATTGTCGACCTTGACTTCAAGGGTATCCGCGGCCTGTAAAACGCCGCGTGCCTGAATGACGACGGGCGGTTCAGGCCTTAGAAAGCCTGGACCGCCTAGTTGTGTCATATCGTCGGGTGCTGGGCCTTTGCCCGCGGCGACTTCGGAAGGGGATCAAGACGATGAACGCCAGGATTTCGCGTAGTGCCGCCGCATTCTCCATCGCCGCTGCGCTGTCGATGGCTGCGACTCCCGCGCTGGCAGGGGACCATAACTGGGGTGGCGGAAATTGGGGCGGCGGCTGGGGCCACCGTCACCATGATCGGGTCGATGCGGGGGACGTGATCGCAGGGGTGTTGATCCTTGGCGGAATTGCTGCCATCGCCAGTGCAGCCAGCAACAGCAACAAGGCGAAGCGCGAGCGCTCGCGCGATTATCAATATCCTGACCAATCCTATCCCCGCCAGTCTTACCCGCAGCGCGACAATTCTGCCGATTATGGCGACGATGCGCGTCCTGACTACGATGATTCGCGCGGCGAATCGCGCTGGGATCCGAATGGCGAAGTCAGCGGGCAATCACGCGGGCTCGACCGTGCCGTGGATCGCTGCGCCAGCGAGATCGAACGCGGCGACCGCCGGATTGACGAAATCGAGGAAGTCGCCCGTGAAGGCGACGGCTGGCGCGTGACTGGCCGGGTCACCGGTGGTGATAGCTTCGAATGCACCGTCGATCGTGACGGCCAGGTGAGCAACACCAAGCTTGACGGTCGCGCGATCTAAACAAGTCTTATCAATCAGGCCTGGTGTCTGTCCGTCTATAGGCGGGCAGCGCCAGGCCGAATTGTATCGCGGTGCCACGCAAGGCGAAGCCCGCCAGCGCCGCGAGCGGCCAGACCAAGGCATCGGGCAGTCCCAGCATCTTGCCGGTGGCACAGAGCGCCGATGACAGCGCGGCGACCGTCACATAAAGTTCGGGCCGCATCAGGATCGAGGGACGCGCCGCCAGCACATCGCGGATGATCCCGCCGACGCAGCCGGTGATGATCCCCATCAGTACCGCCGCGACCGGCGCAACCCCATAATTCAGCGCCTTGGCCGTCCCCAGCACCGAATAGGCCGCCAGGCCGGCCGCATCGGCCCATTCGAGCAGCCGGCCTTCCCACCATTTTTGCGGTGTCAGCCAGGCGATCAGCGCAACCCCAAGGCAGACCGGCGCTACCCAGGGATCGCGGACCCAGAACACCGGTGCGCCGATCAGCAGATCGCGCACCGATCCGCCGCCGACTCCGGTTACCAGTGCGAAGAAGCTCATAGTCACAAAGGTCTGCCTGAGCCGCGCCGCGAGCAAAGCCCCGGTGAGCGCGAACACCGCAACTCCCAGAAGATCGAGGATCGCGGGCAGGGCGGGGGCTACAGTTGGCAGGGCAGTGGTCATTTCATCGCCTTCCGCCGCCGGAACAGGAGCACGGTGCCTAGCAATCCTGAACAAAGCGCCAGCCCGCCGAAGACCCACAGGAACGGATTACTGGTATCCTCGCGCGTCTGCAAATCCATGATGTGGATCCCCCACATCAGATCATAGGCGCGCCAGAACCGGGTCCGCAGGGCAAGCACTTCGCCGCTGGTCGCATCGACATAAATATGGGTGCCGTCGCCAAAGGTGGCCTGCCACGAAGGGCGCGGGCGGCGCAGGTCAAGCGGTGGGGCTTGGGCGGTGAAGCGGCGCATCTGCACGAGCGGTGCATTCCCGGCAAAGGCTGCGGCCGCAGACCGCCGCGCTTCTGCCTCATTCACCTCACCCAGCGGCGAGCCATCGTGTCCGGCATAGCGGCGCGGTTCGTTGTCTGCGCCGGTGATGATCCAGACCGGGCTGCCGTCTTGGGAGGTCAACGCCACCTTGGTTACAGGTTCGCTCAACCTGGGAAAGCGGAGCGAGGTTGGATCAATTGCCGCGTCCTCGGCCCGCAGCGATCCGCCGCGCACTTCCTCGATCGGGACGGCGGACATGAACAGGCCTGAGGCCAGCCACAACAGAACTGGAATTGCCACCGCCCAGCCCAGCCAGATATGCCAGCGGGCGAAGCGTCGCAGCAAGGAGCGGCCGGCCATCAGATATGGATCGGTTTGCCCAGAACCGCCATCGCCGCTTCCTTGATCGCCTCGCTATGGGTCGGGTGGGCGTGGCAAGTGTAGGCGATGTCCTCGCTGGTGGCGCCGAATTCCATTGCCTGCGCGGCCTGGGCGATCATCGTTCCGGCGAGCGAGGCAACGATCCACACTCCCAACACGCGATCGGTTTCGGCATCGGCGATGATTTTGACGAAGCCATCGGTATCGCGGTTGGTCTTCGCCCGGCTGTTGGCCATCATCGGGAACTTGCCAACTTTGACCGCGCCGCGCGCCTTGGCGGCTTCCTCGGTTAGGCCGACGCCGGCGAATTCGGGCATGGTATAGACCACGCCTGGGATCACCGCGTGGTTGACGATCCCGGTCAGCCCGGCGATGTTTTCAGCCACCGCGATGCCCTCGTCCTCGGCCTTGTGGGCTAACATCGGCCCGGGGATAACATCGCCGATTGCCCAGACGCCGTCCACCGAAGTGCGGAAATCAGCAGCAGTGTCGATCTGGCCGCGTGGATTGAGCGAGAGGCCTATCGCCTCCAGACCTAGCCCGTCGACATTGGGACGCCGGCCAATCGCAACCAGAACGCAATCGGATTCGAGTGTTTCTTTGGCGCCACCCGCTGAAGGTTCGAGCGTAAGCGTGGCCTTCTTGCCCTTGACGCTCGCGCCAGTGACTTTGGTTGAGAGGCGCAGTTCCATGCCCTGCTTCTTGAACAGCTTGGCGGCTTCCTTGCGGACATCATCGTCCATGCCGGGGAGCAACTGATCGAGGAATTCCACCACCGTGACCTTGGCCCCTAATCGCCGCCACACCGAGCCAAGCTCCAGCCCGATCACCCCGCCGCCGATCACGACCATGTGCTGCGGAACTTTGGCCAGCTCCAGCCCGCCGGTGGAATCGACGATGATCCCTTTGTCGTTATCAACCTCGACGCCGGGCAGCGGAGTGACTGACGAGCCGGTGGCGATGACGATGTTCCTGGCGGTGTAGGTCTTGCCCGCGACTTCTACCGAATGCGCATCCTTGAAGCTGGCGAAGCCCTTGATCCAGTCGACCTTGTTCTTCTTGAACAGAAACGCGATACCGCCAGTCAATTCCTTGACCGCGAGCAGTTTTTCGGCCTGCATCGCGGGCAGATCAAGCTCCACCTTGCCGGTTTTTACGCCGAACTTGGCAAGCGTGCCGTTGGCCGCTTCGTCGTAAAGCTCCGAGCCGTGCAGTAGCGCCTTCGACGGTATGCAGCCGACATTAAGGCAAGTTCCGCCCAGCGTCTCGCGGCCTTCCACACAGGCGGTTTTCAACCCCAATTGCGCCGCGCGGATTGCACCGACATAGCCGCCGGGACCGGAGCCGATGATCAGGACGTCATAATCGTATTCAGCCATGCTCGGCTCCTCACAAATCAATCAACAGCCGGGTCGGATCTTCGATCGCTTCCTTGATGATCTTGAGCGCGGTCACCGCCTCGCGCCCGTCGATCAGGCGGTGGTCGTAGCTTAGCGCAAGATACATCATCGGACGGATCACAATCTCGCCGTCGCGGACCACCGCGCGATCCTCGATCCGGTGGAGGCCCAGAACTGCCGACTGCGGCGGGTTGATAATCGGGGTCGACATCAGCGAACCGAACACGCCGCCATTGGAGATGGTGAAGGTGCCGCCTTTCATGTCTTCCATCGTCATTGTGCCTTCTTTGGCCTTCTTGCCAAAAGCGGCGATGGCCTTTTCAATTCCGGCGAACGACAGATCCTGGCAATCGCGGACCACCGGCACGACCAGCCCATTGGGGGCCGAAACCGCAACCGAGATATCGATATAGTCGTGGTAGACGATCTCATCGCCCTGGATCTGTGCGTTGACGGCGGGCACGTCTTTCAGGGCAAGGCAGGCAGCCTTGGCAAAGAAGCCCATGAAGCCGAGGCGCACCCCGTGCTTCTTTTCGAACAGCTCTTTGTATTTATCGCGCGCGGCGATTACCGCGGACATGTCGCAATCGTTGAATGTAGTCAGCAACGCGGCGGTTTCCTGCGCTTCCTTTAGCCGGCGGGCGACGGTCTGGCGCAACCTGGTCATCTTGATGCGCTCTTCGCGGCGGGCGCCATTTGCGGCGGGAGCGGCGGCAACTGCAACAGCCACCGGTGCAGGGGCGGCGCTTTTCGCCTGAGCTGCTGCCACGACATCTTCCTTGGTCAGGCGTCCGTCCTTGCCGGTGCCCTTGATCGAGGCCGGATCGATCCCGTGTTCCAGCACCGCGCGGCGCACTGAGGGCGAGAGCACTGCTGGATCAGAGCTTTCGGTCTTAGGTGCGGCGCTGTCGGATGCGGGAGTGATCGGCGCTTCGGTGCGTGCCGCCACCGGTTCGGCCCCGGCAGCGGGTGAGCCGTCCTCAATTGTGGTGATCACTGCGCCAACCACAACATTATCGCCAACCTTGGCAAGGTGATGGCCCATGACCCCGGCAGCCGGTGCGGCGACTTCAACCGCGACCTTGTCGGTTTCGAGACTGACGATCGGCTCGTCAAGCTTGACCGCCTCGCCGGGCTGCTTGAGCCATTCGCCGATGGTGGCCTCAGCCACGGATTCGCCGAGGGTAGGAACTTTGACTTCGCTGGACATGGATATTTCCTCAGGCCTTCTTGCGGCGTCTAATTTCGGAACGGACGGAAAGCCCGAGGGCATCGGCAATCAGCGCGCCCTGCTCGCTGGCGTGGCGGCTGGCGAGCCCCGTAGCGGGTGAGGCACTGGCGGTGCGGCCTGCATAGCGCGCACGGGCAACCGTGCTCTTGGCGGACTTGAGCGCCGCTTCTATCTCCGGCTCAACGAAGAACCAGCCGCCGTTGTTTTTCGGTTCTTCCTGGCACCAGACCACCTCTTCAAGGCCTGTCATTCGCGACAGGCGCTTGGCCAGCGGTTCGCCAGGGAATGGATAGAGCTGCTCGATCCGGATGATCGCGATATCGTTCAATTCAGCGGCATCGCGCGCCTCAATCAGATCATAGGCGACTTTGCCCGAGCACAGCACCAGCTTGCGCACTGCGGCATCGGCGGGCGGGGTGGGATCGGACAGGATCCGCATGAAATGACCATCGCCGATAAAGTCGCTGGCGGGGGACTTCGCCATCGCGTGCCGGAGCAGAGATTTGGGGGCCATGATTACCAGTGGCTTGCGGAACGGCCGGTGCATCTGGCGCCGCAGCACGTGGAAGTAATTGGCGGGCGTGGTGATGTTGCAGACCTGGATGTTGTCTTGCGCGCACAGCTGCAGGAACCGCTCCAGCCGGGCAGAGGAATGCTCTGGTCCCTGGCCTTCATAGCCATGCGGCAGCAGCATCACCAGGCCATTGGCGCGCAGCCATTTTGATTCCGACGAGATGATATACTGGTCGATCACGATTTGCGCGCCATTGGCGAAATCGCCGAACTGCGCTTCCCACAGCACCAGCGTCTTCGGATCGGCGCTGGCAAAACCGTATTCGAACCCGAGCACGCCATATTCCGACAGGGTGCTGTCGAGCACTTCGAACCGGCCGTGGGGCAGCGTCGTGAGCGGGACGTATTTGTCCTCATTGGTCTGATCGACCCACACCGCATGGCGCTGGCTGAAAGTTCCGCGGCCGGAATCCTGGCCGGACAAGCGGACTCCATAGCCTTCGGAAACCAAACTGCCAAAAGCCAGCGCTTCGCCGGTCGCCCAGTCAAAGCCCTGGCCTCTGGTGAACATCTCGCGCTTGGCGTCGATCACCCGCGCAAGGGTCTTGTGGATGGTGAGGCTCTCCGGAACAGTGGTCAGCGTGCGACCCAGGCTGTCGAATAGCTTGGCCTCAATGCCGGTCGCCACGTTGCGGCGCGCGGTTTCAGGGTCAACCGGCTTGTTGAGCCCGGCCCAGCGCCCGGCGAACCAGTCAGCCTCGTTGGCCTTGTAGCCCTTGGACGCTTCGAATTCCGTTTCGAGCACTGCAACGAAGCGCATTGCGTCTTCGGCCGCCCAATCCTTGTCGATCACACCCTGTTCGACCAGCCGTTTGGCAAAGATTTCGCTGACCGGGGGGTGTTCGCGGATCCGGGCATACATCAGCGGCTGGGTGAAGCTGGGCTCATCGCCCTCATTGTGACCGAAGCGGCGATAACACCACATGTCGATCACGACGTCGCGGCCGAACTTCTGGCGATAGTCGATCGCCAGCTTGCAGGCGAAAGTCACCGCCTCGGGATCATCGCCGTTGACGTGCAGGATCGGTGCCTGGATGCCCTTGGCAACGTCTGACGGATAGGGCGAATTGCGCGCAAACTGGGGGCTGGTGGTGAAGCCGATCTGGTTGTTGATGATGAAATGGATGCAGCCGCCGGTGTTGTAACCGCGCACACCCGACAGGCCGAAACACTCCCAGATCACGCCTTGCCCGGCAAAGGCCGCATCGCCGTGGATCAGAACCGGGAGCACCTGCTGGTGCTTGCCCTTACCAATATCATCCCGGAACACCTGGCTGGCGCGGGCCTTGCCCAGCACAACGGGGTCCACTGTTTCAAGGTGGCTCGGATTGGGAACCAGGCTCATATGCACCTTGATTCCGTCAAATTCGCGGTCGGTGCTGGTGCCAAGATGGTATTTCACATCGCCCGATCCGCCGACGTCTTCGGGGTTGGCTGAGCCGCCCGAGAACTCGTGGAAGATCACCCGGTATGGCTTGGCCATCACATTGGCGAGCACGTTCAGCCGGCCGCGATGGGCCATGCCGAGGACAATTTCCTTGACCCCAAGCTGGCCGCCAGACTTGATTACCGCCTCGAGCGCCGGGATCATGGATTCCCCGCCGTCCAGCCCGAAACGCTTGGTCCCGACATATTTGCGGCCGAGGAATTTCTCGTACTGCTCGCCGCGGATCACTGCGGAAAGGATCGCCTTCTTGCCCTGTGGCGTAAAGTCGATGGTCTTGTCAGCGCCTTCCATCCGCTCCTGCAGAAAGCGGCGCTCTTCGACATCGGCGATGTGCATATATTCAAGGCCGACCTTGCCGCAGTAATTGGCGCGCAAAATCTCGACCAGTTCGCGCACTGTCGCCCATTGCAGGCCCAAAGTACCGCCAAGGTAGACCTTGCGGTCCTGCGCCGCGCCGACAAAGCCGTGATAGCCCGGATCAAGATCGGCCGGCAGGTCCTGCTTCGACAGGCCCAAAGGATCGAGGTCTGCGGCCAGATGTCCGCGCACTCGGTAGGTGCGGATCAGCATCATCGCCCGGATCGAATCGGCGGCCGCATCCTCGACCGCGCGGGAATCCAGAGGTGCGCCAGAGTGGGCTGCGGCAGCCTTGATCGCCAGCTGCATCGCCAGCGGATCGAGTGCCTGGGTCAGATCATCGTCAGACCCGCCGCCCGTCAGTGGCCAATTGGGACGCTGCCACGATGGCCCCGGCTGGGGATCCGTGGGGAGGAAATCGTGGCTTTCGTTACCCATGTGGATCACCTTCTGGCTGTAACCCTTCCTTTATCGGGAGGGGCTTTGCACCGCGTTACCGGCGCGCTCCCAGCTTATCCCTAGACGAGCTCTTTGAGCAGTGCATCGAGCGTGGTGCCAAGCTCGCTGGGGGAGAGGGACACGCGCACCCCGGCCGCTTCCATCGCCGCGATCTTGCCTTCCGCGCCGCCTTGTCCGCCCGAAACGATCGCGCCGGCATGGCCCATGCGGCGGCCCGGAGGAGCAGTCAGCCCGGCGATAAAACCAACCATCGGCTTCTTGCGGCCCCGCGCCGCCTCGTCGCGCAGGAACTGGGCGGCTTCCTCTTCGGCCGATCCGCCGATTTCGCCGATCATGATGATCGACTTGGTCTCATCATCGCCCAGAAACAGCTCGAGCATATCGATGAAGTTGGTCCCGTTGACCGGATCGCCGCCGATCCCGACCGCAGTGGTCTGGCCGAGACCGATCTGGGTGGTCTGGAACACCGCCTCATAGGTCAACGTGCCCGATCGCGAGACTACGCCGACGCTGCCCTTGGAAAAGATGTTGCCCGGCATGATGCCGATCTTGCACTCGTCGGGGGTCAACACACCGGGGCAGTTGGGCCCGATCAGGCGCGATTTCGACCCGGCCAGCGACCGTTTGACCTTCACCATGTCCGCAACCGGGATGCCTTCGGTGATGCAGCAGATGAGCGGAATCTCAGCATCGA
>JBKJTN010000080.1:0-30406 GCA_046590275.1 Novosphingobium sp. | reverse complement strand
TGCTGCCAGTGCCAGAAGTTTCAGACGCATTCCAGTATTCCTCATCCGAGCCGTCCGTCTTCGGACTGGCCGCTGTATCCTGATCGTAATTTGCCCGAGCAAGGTTGGGGAAATGTGTCTATAATAGCAACCGATTCTGCAGTGACTTGGGTCCGGCACGCTGCAAGGGGGCGGCGGTTTCAGACCTGGTCCAGCAAAGGATGTGCCCGATGTGCGATGATTTCACCGCGACCGAAGAAGAAGCCACACTGGCGCGCGCTGGATTGACCCGGCGCGAGTTCGCTGCTGCCAGCGGTGCGGCCGTTTTGGCCGGATGCGCCGGAACAAGCGGCGAGGCGGTAAATGTAGCGCTGAGCGAGCGGAGCGTGAATTTTACTACGGCAGACGGGATGGCCGACGGCTTCTTCGTCCATCCCGCCAAGGGCAAGCATCCCGGGATTGTCATGTGGCCCGATGTCGCCGGCCTGCGCGATGCCTACAAGGTGATGGCGCGGCGGCTGGCAGGGGCAGGCTATGCAGTGCTGGTCATCAACCACTATTACCGCAGCAGCCCGGCGCCGATCCTGAACAGCATCGCCGAATGGCGCACGCCCGATGGGCAGGCCAAGCTGCGGCCGATGATCGCACTGATTACGCCGCCAGCCACGGCCCGCGATGCCCGTGCCTGTGTTGCGTTTCTCGATGCGCAAGGCGCGGTCGACAAGAAGCGCGGGATCGGCAGCAACGGCTATTGCATGGGCGGCGCCTATACGGTGCGCACGGCAGCAGCAGTGCCGGGCCGGGTCAAGGCGGCGGCCTCGTTCCATGGCGGCGGGCTGGTTGGTGATGGGCCGGACAGTCCCAGCAAGCTGCTGGCCGCGACCAAGGCATCCTTCCTGATCGCCATCGCTCGCAATGACGATGCCCGGGCGCCGGGTGACAAGGATGCACTGCGCGCCGCTGCCGCCGCCGCCGGACGTCCGGCCGAGATCGAGGTCTATGCCGCCGATCACGGTTGGTGCACGCTTGATGCGCCGGTTTACAACCAGGCCGAGGCTGACCGTGCCTGGGACCGGATGCTGGCGCTGTTTGGCAAGCTTTAGCTGTATTCTTCCGTGCTGACGCTTGCTTGCATTGCCGGGCCATAGCGCGCTCCGGCTACGGTTTGCTGGTTGATCAGGGCATCAAGCCGGGCGGCGAGATCTGCGGGCAGTTCCCAGTCCCACCGGGCGATATTATTTTCCATGTGATCGATCGAACCGGTGCCCGGGATCGTGACGATATGGTTGCCGCGAGACAGCACCCACGACAGCGAGAGCTGCGCCGGGGTGACGCCCGCCTCGGCGGCAAGCGCAGCGAACTGGTCGATCAGCGCCAGGTTCTTGGGCCAGTTTTCGGCATTGAAGCGCGGCATGGTGCGGCGGAAGTCGTTTTCGGGCAGATCGGTCACGTTGCGCACACCATTTGCCAGAACGCCGCGCCCGACCGGCGAAAAGGCGACGAACGTGGTGCCAAGTTCGGCGCAGGTATCCAGCACGGCGATCTCGGGGTTGCGGGTCCACAGCGAATATTCGGTCTGCATCGCAGCGACCGGATGCACCGCATGGGCGCGGCGCAGCGTCTCGGCGCTCATTTCGGACAGGCCGACGTGGCTGATCTTTCCCGCAGCCACCAACTCAGCCATCGCCCCCATTGATTCCTCGATCGGAACGGTGCGATCGGGACGGTGCATCGTATACAGGTCGATGTGATCGGTCTGGAGCCGAGTGAGCGATTCATCGATGGAGCGGCGGATCGCGGCCGGGCTGCAATCGATGCTGCGTTTGGCACCATCGGCGGTGATGCCCATTTTGGTGCCGAGGAAGAATGCGTTGCGCCGACCCTTGAGCGCCTTGCCGATCAGCGTTTCATTGTGGCCGATGCCATAAATATTCGCGGTGTCGAGATGGTCATAACCAACATCGAGCGCGCGGCCCAGCAGCCGGATCGCATCATCCTCTGATGGCGGGATACCATAGGCCCATGACAACGACATACAGCCGAGGCCCACCGGATTAACCAGCCTGCCGCCCAAGATCCTTTTTTCGATCATCCGACAATCGCCCTCATTTATTGTGGTGCTGGCCCAATGCGCCGGCAAACCCGTTGCAGAGCCTTTGCAATGCCGTTGCAAATACGGCAATCGCCAAGTGCGGATTGCAGTTTTTGGCTGTGTCCGGTTTGGCTTGCTCCGGGCTGGACTGGCGCTAACATGCCGTCGTTGATCCTTGGGGTAAGTTCAGATGTTCGAGTTCCTGATTGCGTTGGTCGTTGCAGTGTTCCTGTTCTTGCTGATGGGGGTGCGGGTCGTCCGGCAAGGCTATGTCTATACAATTGAAAGATTAGGTAAATTCACGCTCGCTGCCCAGCCGGGACTGCATGTGATCATTCCTTTCGTCGATCGTGTTGGCAACAAGATCAACGTGATGGAGCAAGTGCTCGACATTCCTGGTCAAGAGATAATCACCCGCGACAATGCGATGGTCGGGGTCGATGCGATCGTGTTTTTCCAGGTGCTCGATGCCGGCAAGGCGGCCTATGAAGTCTCCAATCTCTACGTCGCAATCATGCAGCTCACCACTACCAATCTACGCACCGTGATGGGCTCGATGGACCTTGATGAGACGCTGTCCAAACGCGATGAAATCAACGCAAAACTGCTGCTGGTGATCGATCACGCGACCTCGCCATGGGGGGTGAAAATCACCCGGATCGAGATCAAGGACATCCGCCCGCCCGCCGATATCAGCAATGCAATGGCCCGCCAGATGAAGGCTGAACGCGAAAAGCGTGCCTCGATCCTTGAAGCAGAGGGCGCTCGCGCCAGCGAAATCCTGCGCGCCGAGGGTGAGAAGCAGGGCCAGATTCTCCAGGCCGAAGGGCGCCGCGAAGCCGCTTTTCGTGATGCCGAAGCACGCGAGCGCGAAGCCGAGGCCGAGGCCAAGGCGACCCGGATGGTATCCGAAGCTATTGCCGATTCGGGCGTGCAGGCGATCAATTACTTTATCGCGCAGAAATATACCGAAGCGGTCAGCCAGTTCGCCACTTCACCCAATGCCAAGACCATCCTGTTCCCGATCGAGGCCACCCAATTGATCGGCACGCTGGGCGGAATTGGTGAACTGGTGCGGGCAGCGGTCGGCCAGGACGGGGTCACACCGAGGGAGCCGCGCTGATGAACTGGCTCGAAACGCTCGATCCACACTGGGGCTGGCTCGCGTTGGGGCTGGTCCTCGCGATCGCCGAAATGGCAATCCCCGGCGTGTTCCTGATCTGGCTGGCTGGCGCGGCGCTGATCACCGGGGTGGTCAGCTGGTTGGTGCCGATCGGGGTCCCGCTGCAGGTCATGATGTTTGCGGTGCTGGCGATCGTCTCGGTGTTCGCGGGCAAACGCTATCTGCGCGACAATCCGATCGCGGCTGCCGATCCGATGATGAATGATCGCGGCGCGCGGCTGGTTGGGGAGAGTGTCGTCGTCACCCATGTCATCGAAGGCGGAACGGGCCGGGTTAAACTGGGCGACACCGAATGGCTGGTGCGGGGCCCTGATGCAGAACCGGGAACAAGGATGCGGGTTACTGGCAACGACGGCGCGGTGCTACTTGTCGAACATCTTCATTAGACCCACATATTGGCCCGAAGGAGATTCCCATGGCCGACAAGATCCAGTTGACCGATGCCGAATGGCGCGAGCGCCTGACGCCCGAGCAATATGCGGTGTTGCGACAGGGCGGGACCGAGCGAGCCTTTGCTGGTGCTTACGATGCAAACAAGGCGGAGGGCGTCTATCTGTGCGCCGGCTGCGGAACGCCGCTGTTTGGCTCGGACCACAAATTCGATTCGGGCTCTGGCTGGCCGAGCTATACCGCACCAGTGGCGGGCGAAGCGGTCGAAGAGCTGCGCGACGTTTCGCATGGCATGGTCCGCACCGAAGTACGCTGCGCCAAGTGTGACGGCCATCTCGGCCATGTTTTTCCTGACGGACCGGGACCGGAAGGTTTGCGTTATTGCATCAACAGCGCCAGTCTTGATTTCAAGCAGGACCAGTCTTGATTTCAGGCAGGATTAGTCTTGATTTCAAGCCGGAGGAGTAATTCGGGCGGGGCAAGAAATCCCCCATTAACCCCCGGTTATAAATCGCCTATGCAGGAGGCGAAGACTTCGGGTGATTTGCCCGGCGGAGGGAATCGCAAGCCATATGGCACGTAAAGACGTCCGGCGCAGCCCGCGCTCTGGCCGCCCGTCCGGGGAGCCTGCTCCTACCGGCTGGCGCAAATGGCTGCGCCGCCTGTTCGTGTGGGGCGGCTCGTTTGCGCTGCTGGTTCTGCTCAGCCTGGGCGTGGCAGTAGCGCTGGCTGCGCGGTCTTTGCCCAGCTACAATGAACTCAAAAGCAGCCAGGCCGGACAGATGATCGTGGTCCGCGCCCGCGATGGAACCGAGCTCGTCTCGTTGGGACCGAGCTATGGCAAGTGGTTGCCCTTTGCGAAGATACCTCAAACGATGAAGGATGCGATGGTGGGCGTCGAGGACCGGCGTTTCCGCAGCCACATCGGGGTTGATCCGATCGGCCTTGTCCGTGCGGTATTTGTGGCCGGCACATCGGGAAAGTCGATGCGGGCTACCTCGACGATAACCCAGCAGCTGGCCCGCAACGTGTTCCTCAACAACAGCCGCACATTTGGCCGCAAGGCGCGCGAGGCCGTGCTGGCGATGGCGCTGGAAGCCAAGTTCTCCAAGGACCAGATCCTCGAGCTCTATCTCAACAAGGTTTATTTCGGCGGCGGGGCTTATGGGATCGATTCGGCGGCCCGCAAATTCTACGGCCATCCGGGCACCGAGCTCAGCCTGCCTGAAGCAGCAATTATCGCCGGTCTGGTCAAGGCGCCGTCGCGCTATTCTCCCACGGCTGACAAAAAAGCCGCGGTCGATCGCGCCACCGTCGTGCTTAGGGTCATGCAGTCCAACGGCGCGATCACAGCCGAACAAGCCGCCGCCGCTGATCTCAGTCAGGTCAAATTTGCGGCCGAAAAGGGCCAGAATTCGGTTCGGTACTTCACCGATTGGGCATTGCCTCAACTTGATCTGTTGCTGCCCGAAAACAGCGCGCCGATCGAGGTGTGGACCACGTTGGACGTTGCCATGCAGAACAGCGCCACGGCGTCGATCCATGCCAATGTGCCCGCAGGGGCGCAGGGCGCTCTTGTCAGCCTTGACCGCGACGGATCGGTCCTGGCGATGGTCGGCGGAACCGATTATGTCATCTCGAACTACAACCGCGCGACCAATGCCGTGCGCCAACCGGGATCGGCCTGGAAGCTGTTCGTCTATCTTGCGGCGCTTGAAGCTGGTTACACTCCGGAAGATGAGGTGGTCGACGAGCCGGTAACGATCGATGGCTGGAGCCCGCGCAATTCTGGCGGGGGCTATGCCGGCAAGATCAATATCCGCACTGCTTTCGCCTATTCAAAGAACACGGTTGCGGCCCAGCTCGGCAATGAAGTGGGCTTCAGCGCCGTTGCTTCAATGGCGCGGCGGTTTGGCATAACCACGCCGATTACCACCGTGCCATCGATGGTGCTGGGCACTTCAGATGTACGCCTGATTGACATGACCCGCGCCTTTGCCGCCGTTTCGGCCAAAGGCACCTCGGTTGAACCTTTCGGTATCACCAAAGTGGTCACCACCGATGGCGAGGTGCTTTACCAACGCGAGAGCAAGCCAGGCGCGCCGCTGGTTCCGGCCTATGTGGCGGCGGGGATTACCGATCTGCTGCAAAGCGCGGTCAGCACCGGCACCGGCCGCGCAGCGCAAATCGGCCGGCCAGTGGCAGGCAAGACCGGCACTACCACCTCGAACAAGGATGGCTGGTTCTTGGGTTTCTCGAGCGGGATCACCACCGGCGTATGGATGGGCCGCGATGATGCCAAACCGGTCGGCGGATTACAGGGGGGCACCGCACCTGCCCGTGCTTTTGCCGCCTATATGCGGGTTGCGGTAGCCAAGCGGCCGATTGAGAAGTTTGATACCGAGGCCAAGCTTCCCGAATGGCAGCTTGAGCCTGACGATGAAGCCAACTTCGGGCAGCCAGGCGATTACTACTACACCGATGAGCAAGGCAATCTCGTCGACCCCAATAGTGGACCCAATGACCGTACCCGCGATCAGGTACCGTTTCAGGGTCTTGGAACTGGTAGTGAGAACGGCGGGCTGGAACCGGCTCCGCCCGCTGCCAACGACGATTTTCTTGATGAAGCCACGGGCGGCAGACCGCTCACAGGTGCGCCGCAGCCGCGGGCCAAGGCCGGACCTAGTCAACCGGTCGGCAGTCCTCCGTAAGCCGATAGAAGAGGGCCGCATTCCCGGCTGGGAAATGCGGCCCATTTTCTTACGGCGGTTTTCTTATTCTAGCGCAGCCGGATCGGAATATAGCCAGCCGGTTGCCCGCGGCGCTGCACACGCAGCAGCACCGCCGGACGGTTCGAGCTGCGGGCCGCGCGCACCGCCGCCTCAAGATCGGCTACGCTGGTGACATCGCGGTAGTTGGCCGAAAGGATGATGTCGCCGCGCTGGAGTCCCTTGGTCCCTGCATCGGACGAGCCATCGACCACGCTGACCACCAGGCCGCGCGTGCTTTCGGGCGCACCGAGCTGGCGCGAGATTTGCGGTGTCAGCGGCAGGACCGAAAGGCCCATCGCCTTTTCAATGATCCCTTCGCCCTGACGCTGCGGAGCGCGGTTAAACTGATCGTCATCTTGCGGCTGTTCGGGATTAAAGCTCTGCTGGGCGAGCTCTTCCTCGGTCGGGCGCTTGCCGACCGTGGCGGTGAGCGTGACGCGCTTGCCGTCGCGGATCAGCTCGACCGGGATGCGTTTGCCAGGCGCAGTGTTGGCAACGATGAACGAAAGCGTCTGGTCTGGGCTGACGTCCTTGCCATCGACTTTGAGCACCACGTCACCGGATTGCAGGCCAGCAGCAGCGGCGGGCTGGCCCGGCTGGACCGACTGGACGAATTCGCCGCGATTATGGGAAATCCCCAGCGAATCGGCCAGATCCTCGTTCACCGGCTGGATCTGGACACCCAGAAAGCCGCGATCAATCGCCTTGCCGCTTTTGAGCTTTTCGACGATTGGCGCGGCGACTTCGGCGGGAATGGCAAAGCCGATCCCGACGCTCCCCCCGGTGGGTGAAAAGATCGCGTTGTTGATGCCGATGACATTGCCTTTCATGTCAAACATCGGCCCGCCCGAATTGCCCCGGTTGATCGAGGCGTCGGTCTGCAAATAGCGGTCATAGGCGCTGCCGGAACCGGTCGCGCGATAGACAGCCGAGATGATCCCCGAAGTCACCGTGCCGCCAAGTCCAAAGGGATTGCCGATGGCGATCACCCAATCGCCGACGCGGGCGCTGCGCGAATCGCCGAACTTGACGAACGGCAGGACCTTGCCAGCCTCGATCTTGAGCACCGCGAGATCAGAAGCGGCATCGCGCCCAGCCAGCTTGGCCGGATATTCGGTGCCATCGGGCATGGTCACGGTGATCGATTCGACCTGACCCTGTCCGTCGGCGGTGATCACATGATTGTTGGTCACCACATAGCCGTCGGGCGAAACCACGAAGCCCGAGCCAAGCGACTGCGCTTCCCTAGTCTGGCTGCCGCCTGAACCGCCCTGACCGCCGCCGAACAGATCGGCAAAGGGCGTCCCCGCGAAGGGATTGCCCGCCTGGACCTTGATCCTCTGGCGGGTTGAAATATTGACGACTGCGGGCTGCAATTGCTGAGTCAGATCGGCGAAACTGGCCGGCGCTCCCGCGCGGGGCGTCATTGCCTGAATTTGCGCGGCGTCATTTTGTGCCACTTGGGCACCGGCAGGAAAACCAGTGATCAGCGACAGGGCAGACCCGCCCAGCAGCAGTGCAGTTGTTATTCCATAAGCATATCGCACGGGGTTCACGTCCTTTTGCTTCGATCCAGGGGGCAGCTTAGATCAAGCGCCCGGTTTGAAGGCGCAGTTCAGCCCAAATTCGATGAACTGGCCTTGAATGGCGGTCGATCAGCGACCCTTGAACTGGCGGAGATAGTCATTGTCCGGTGAGAGAATGATCGTGCTCGATGACTTTGCGTTGGGGTTTGAAAAAGTTGCGTCATAGCTCTTCATTGCCCGGTAGAAGTCATAGAAAGACGGATCCTTGCCAAAACTGTCGGCATAAAGCCGCGAGGCCTGGGCCTGGGCATCGGCGCGGATGATCTGGGCATTGCGCTCACCCTGCGCCTTGATCGTGGTAGCCTCTTGCTGGCGTGCTGCTTCCATCCGGATGAAGGCACTGTCGAGCGGCGTGCCGGCGGGCAAATCTGCGCTCTTGATGCGCACATCGATCACCTGAGCCCCGTACTGGCGGGCCTCCCGGTCCAGACCGGCGCGGATTTGCGCCATCGCAGCTCCGCGCTCGGCTGTCAGCAGCGACTGAAATTGCCGCTTGCCCAGTTCCTGACGCAACACCGAAGTCAGAATCGGCTGAAGTTGCTCAACCACCTTATCGGACGTGCCGGCAGCCTTCACCATCTTGAACGCATCGATGATCCGGAATCTGGCATAGGCATCCACCTCAAGCAGACGCTGATCGCTCGACTGGACCTGCTGGCGCTCCATATCGACTGACAGCAGCCTGCGATCGATCCGGACCAGCCGTTCAAAGAACGGGATGCGAAGCGATAGGCCCGCGCCGGTATCGCCAAAATTGACCTTGGGCTCGAACCGGTTGATCACCCGGACCGGCTCACCCAACCGGACCACAACCGCCTGTTCGGTTTCAGGAACCACGACGACGCTGGTCAAGACCCCGATGACCACAGCCGCCAGGGCGAACAGGGCGGTACGGTTTTCGCGCAGATTTGCCAACATGGTTATTGTCCTCCCGCTGCTGGCGCAGCTTGCTGTGCCCGTCGCCTGACCTCTGGAAGGGGCAGATACGGCGTTACCCCATTGGCCTCGACCACGACCTTGTCATTGTTGCTCAACACCCGCTCCATCGTTTCATAATACATCCGTCGGCGGGTGACTTCGGGGCTCAGCTTGTATTGTTCGAAAACCTTGTCGAATTCGGCCGTCTCGCCCTGCGCCTGGGCGATGATCTGCTGGGCCCATGCCCGGGCGTTGCTCTGATCGCGCTGTGCTTCCTGCTGAGCGACCGTGACCTGCTGGAAGGCACCGACCACCTTTTCGGGCGGGTTGGCCTTCTTGATATCGACGCCCTGGATCAGCACGCCCGAGCGATAGGCATCGAGAATGGCCTGCATCCGGGTGCGCACATTCTGTTCGATCTGGGCCCGGCCTGCGCCGCCCATCACCCCGTTGAGCGGCACTTCGGCGACCGAGGCCCGCATCGCGGCCTCTGCGACTTCCTTGACCGTGTCATCAGGATCCTCGAGCTGGAACTCATAGAGCATGAGATCCTTGATGTTCCAGCGTACCAGATAGCTCAGATCGACCAGATTCTGGTCACTGGTCAACATCAGTTTTTCCCCTTCGCCCTCGGGGATCGTGTCGCGCTTGATCGATGTCACATCGACCACGCTGACTGACTGGATCGGCCAAGGCGCAGTCAGTGAGACGCCGGAACCGATGGTCTTTGAGTATTTTCCGAAAGTGGTGACCAGACCTTCCTCGGTTGAACCGAGCTGATGGGCCGACGTAGAGAACAGCCATACCAACGCCAGCCCCCCGGCGATCAGCGGCATCCAGCTCTTGCCGTCACGGCGCTGGGGCATGCGCGGGAAACCGCTTCCGCCGCCGCCGCCTCCACCACCGCCCGGGCGATTGCCACGCGGACGGAAGATATCTTCGATATTGGCCGAACGCCGCGGAGGGCCTGCGTCGCCGCCAGGCAGCCAGGGGTTGCGCGGACCGCGAGGTGGCGGTGATGGGCGAGGCGCATCCGGCGCTGCATCGCCCTCTTCGCCAGTGGGTTCGGCGGGAGGATCGCCCTCTCCCTGGCCCTTGTCCACGCCTTTGCCCGAACCCGAGCTGCCACCCCAAGGGCTACGGTTGCCGGCCATTGCCAGCACACTGCCCAATTTGAACCTGCTAAATCCACTCATGGAAGAGGTTATAGGTATGGGCGCGGCACAAAAACAGTGCCTGTTGGTGCTTTTTCCTTGCTAGGGGGCGACGAGGTCATTTTTGAGACCCTCTGGAGTATTCATGAGCGAGCCTGACAGCACCACTGCAGCCCTTAAACGCGCCTTGCCGCCGCTGGCTGGAGCACGTCTGCAATCTCTGCGGCTGGCCGATGGAATAGCGACCCTGGTCCTTGATGTGGCGGGCCTTGACCGGCTGGAGCGCGACCGGCTGGAACTCGCGGTCAAGGATGCGCTGCGCAAGGTCGAGGGGGTTAAAGAAGTCCGCGTCGCGATGACTGCTGACAAGGCACCCGAAAAGCCCCGGCCGCTGATCATCGCGATTGGATCTGGCAAAGGAGGCGTCGGAAAATCGACGCTGTCCACCAACCTCGCGGTGGCGCTGGCGCGAATGGGCCGCAAGGTCGGGCTGGTCGATGCCGATATCTATGGCCCATCGCAGCCGCGCCTGCTGGGCAATGAGGGCCAGCGACCCAAGGCGAGCGAAAAGAAGCTGTTCCCGGTTCCCAGCAGCTGGGGGGTTCCGGTGCTGTCGATGGGGCATTTGATCGAACCCGGCAAAGCGATCGCCTGGCGGGGGCCGATGGCGGGCAATGCGCTGGGCCAGCTGGTCGATGCCGAATGGGGCGATGTCGAGTTGCTGATCGTCGATTTGCCGCCGGGCACTGGCGATGTCCAGTTGACCATGCTGCAACGCCACAAGCCGGCGGGGGCGATAATCGTCTCCACCCCGCAGGATCTGGCACTGATGGACGCGACCCGGGCGCTGCAATTGTTTGAGCAGGGCGGGGTGCCGGTGATCGGCCTGGTTGAAAACATGGCCGGCTATGAATGCCCCCACTGCGGCGAGGTCAGCGATCCGTTCGGCCAGGGCGGGGTCGAGGCTGCCGCCAAGGTGATGGGCCACGCCTTCCTGGGGCGCGTACCGCTTGATCTTTCGATCCGCCAGGACAGCGACGCCGGAAAGCCGCCCGCAGCCGGAGACGGTCCGCAGGCCGAGGCCTTCGCCGCAATCGCCCGGCGGCTCGCCGCCTGGCTCGATAACCAGCCATCGGGCGAGAACTCTGACAAGGCATCTGAACAGGTATGAGGATTAACCGGCGCGGGTTGTTCATCGGGGCCGGGGCGAGCGGTGCGCTGCTGCTTGGCTGGGTGTTGATCCCGCGCCGATTTGTGCCGCCGCTCAAGGCAGGCCGTGATGAAGTTGCCTTCGATGCCTGGCTCAAAATCGGCAAGGACGGGGTAGTGACCGTCGCAGTCCCCGAGCTTGAAATGGGGCAGGGGGTAACCACCCTGATCCCCCAGATCATCGCTGCCGAACTCGGCGCGGACTGGCGTCAAATCGCGGTTGAACCCGCTCCGATCAGTGGGGCCTATGCCAATCCTGCGCTGGCTGCGCGCTGGTCGAAGCTGTGGATGCCGGCCTTTTCGGGAGCTGCTGCTGCGCCTGACAGCGTGCTCGCCGCCCGGTTTGCGCAAAACGAGCAATTCATGGTCGCCGCCGATGGGAGCACGCTTGCCGCCTATGAAAAGCCCGCCCGGATAGCCGCCGCCAGCGCGCGGGCGATGCTGGCGATGGCAGCGGCGGAGCGGTGGGATGTGGCCTGGGAAGAATGCGAGGCGCAAGCTGGCTTCATCCTCCACGGCAAGAAACGTTTGTCGTTTGGCGAATTGGCGCAAGAAGCGGCGGGTTACGATCCGCCAAATCCGGCAGTGGTGCGCGTGTTGCCTCCGGCAGAACGTCCGGCGGCTTTTCCTGCCGGATCCACGCCAGCGTACCCCCGGCTTGATCTGCCAGCCAAGGTTGATGGCAGCTATAGCTTCGCTGGCGATGTTCGTTTGCCCGACATGGTTTTCGCTGCAATCCGCCATGGTCCGGTCGGCGAGAGCGAGCTGGCTAGCTTTGACGGGGCCGCGGCGCGCGGCGTGCAGGGGTTCCTTGGGCTGATCCGGAACAGGCACTGGCTCGCGGCGGCGGCGCAGGACTGGTGGAGTGCTGAACGCGCGCTGCGCCTGATTGCGCCGCGCTTCAAGGCAAAGAGCCGCGCGGATAGCAGCAAGATCGGCCGCCTGTTGGACGATGCACTGCTGAAGGGCGACGCCGAAGAGATGGCTGAGAGCGGCGATCCTGACACATTGCTGGCAGGAAAGTCACTGCTCTCCCGCCGCTATGGCGTCGCTCCAGCGCTACATGCCACGCTCGAAACCGCCAGTGCGACTGCACGATACAAGGACGGCCGGCTGGAGTTGTGGCTGGCGAGCCAGGCCCCGACTGCTGCGCGCCATGCCGTGGCCGAGGCGCTCGGCCTGAATGCACGAGATGTAACCCTTTATCCGATGCCCGCAGGCGGCAGCTTTGATCGGCGGCTGGAACACGACCATGCGGTCGAAGCGGCGGTGATTGCCAAGCAACTCGGCAAACCGGTGCAGCTGGTCTGGTCGCGTTGGCAAGAGCACTTGGCGGGGCTGCCCCGCACCCCTGTGGCAGCGCAAATGTCGGCGCGGATGGCGCCTGATGGCTCAGTCACTGGCTGGAAGGCCCGGCTCGCGCTTCCGGCAACCGCGCTTGAGTTCGGCGAACGGCTGTTCGATGGAAGCAGCGCGCGCGACGCGCTTGCGGCCCAGGATCAGGGCGATAGGTTGGCGATCGAGGGCGCATTGCCGCCCTATACGATTGCCAATTTGGTGGTTGAACATGTGCCGGTAGCGATCCCGCTGCCAACTGGCCGGATGCGCGGCAATGCCCATGGCTACACCTGCTTTTTCACTGAGAGCTTTGTTGACGAGCTGGCCCACGAGGCGCGGCGTGAACCGCTCTCGTTCCGGATGGCGATGCTGGGGCAGGACCTGCGCCTCGCCACCTGCCTGCAGCGCGCCGCGACGCTGGCCAGCTGGGACGGCGGCGCGGACGGCAGCGGGCAGGGACTGGCCTGCCATGTGATCGATTTTAATGGCATTGGCGGCCGGATTGCAGTGGTTGCTTCTGCCAGGCGCGATGAATCCGGGATCAGGGTCGACAAGCTGACCGCTGTTGCGGACATCGGCCGGATTGTGAACGTCGATATTGCGCGGCAACAGATCGAGGGCGGGCTGGTGTTCGGGCTTGGCCTCGCGGTCGGGTCGAGCACCGCTTATGCGAATGGCCTGCCGCTGACCGGGCGGCTCGGAATGCTGGGTCTGCCCCTTTTGACGGATTGTCCCGAGATCGAGGTGGAGTTCATAGAGAGCACTGCCGAGCCAGCCGATCCGGGCGAGCTGGGCGTGGCGGTGGCAGCCCCGGCGATCGCCAATGCGCTATTTTCCGCGACCGGGCTGCGGTTGCGCAAGCTGCCCCTGTTGTCCGAGGACTTGTAATGCCGACTGTAAATCACCTTCCGACCGGCCATCCGCCAGTCCTGACCGGCAAGGTCGGCGTGCTGCTGGTCAACCTTGGCACTCCCGATGCACCAACCGCGAAAGCGGTGAAGCGCTACCTCAAGCAGTTCCTGTCGGATCGCCGCGTCGTCGAACTTCCAGCGCTGCTGTGGCAGCCGATCCTGCGCGGAATCATCCTCAACACACGGCCCAAAAAATCGGCCCATGCCTATGCCCAGGTGTGGAGCGCGGAAGGCTCGCCACTGGCGGCGATCACCGCGGCGCAGGCGCGCGCGCTGCAACTCCGGCTGGGTGATGGAGTGATGGTTACCCATGCGATGCGATACGGCAATCCGGCGCTGGGTGCCGAGGTGCAGCGGCTCAAGGATGCCGGATGCGAGCGGATCCTGGTCGCGCCGCTCTATCCGCAATATTCCGGGGCGACGACGGCGACGGCGGTGGATGCACTGGGCGCGCAGTTGGCCGCCATGCGCTGGCAGCCCGCAATCCGCACTTTGCCGCCTTACCACGATGATCCACTGCATATCGCGGCTCTTCGCAGCGATACCGCGCGGCAGTTGGCCGCCTTGCCATTCGTGCCAGAAGTGTTGCTGCTCAGTTTCCACGGCATGCCGCAGCGCACCCTAGAGCTGGGCGACCCCTATCACTGCCACTGCCGCAAGACCGCCAGGTTGCTGGCCGAGGCTCTGGCCCCGGACCACGCTGGCTTGCGCATCGAAGTCAGCTTCCAGTCGCGCTTCGGGCGCGCCAAATGGTTAGAACCGGCGACCGACGCGGTACTGGCGGCCGAGGCTCGGAAGGGCACTCGCCGCCTGGCAATCGCCGCGCCTGGCTTCTCCGCCGATTGTCTTGAGACCCGCGAGGAACTGGCGATTCGCGGGCGTGAACAGTTTATCGAGGCAGGGGGCGAGGCATTCGCCGCGCTCGATTGTCTCAACGATGGTGATGCCGGTATGGCAATGCTGGAAAAGCTGCTCCGGCGCGAACTTCAGGGCTGGATTTAACCGCGCGGTTAGTTTACATTGGTGTCAGTAACCAAGGAATCATCGATGGCCACGCTAGCTTCTGACAGCCCCCGTTTCACCCATTGGTCACAGCGCCAATCGGCAGATTCGCTGGCGCATATCCCCGGTGAAGATGGCTGGCCGGTCCTTGGTACTACTCTGCAGGTACTCGCCGATCCGACTGGTTATGGTGAGCGGATGCGGGAGAAATACGGGAAGGTCTGGCGTTCGCGCAGCTTCGGCAACCGGCAGGTTTCGCTGGTCGGGGCCGATGCCAACGAGCTGGTGTTGTTTGACCGGGAGAAGATTTTCTCATCAGAACAGGGTTGGGGGCCGGTGCTCGATCTGCTGTTCCCGCGCGGACTGATGCTGATGGATTTCGATCACCACCGGATCGATCGCCGCGCATTGTCGATCGCCTTCAAGCCCGGGCCGATGCGTCACTATGCCGATGCGCTTAACCGCGGGATCGCGGCGCGGGTGGCTGAATGGTCGGGCAAGCAGATGAAGTTCTATCCAGCGATCAAGAAGCTGACGCTTGATCTGGCGGCGGACAGCTTCCTCGGTGTGCCGCTGGGGCCCGAAGCAGACCGGATCAACAAGGCCTTCGTCGATATGGTCGCCGCTTCAGTGGGCATCGTGCGCAAGCCTTTGCCATTCACCGCGATGGGCCGGGGTGCCGCGGGCCGCAAGTTCCTGGTGGAATGGTTCACCAACGAGACGATCAAGCGGCGCGAAACTGGCGGCGGGCAGGATATGTTCAGCCAGTTCGCCACCGCCACGCGTGAGGATGGCTCGCTGCTGCCGGTCGATGAAGTGGTCGATCACATGATCTTCCTGATGATGGCCGCGCATGACACGATCACCTCGTCTGCCACCTCGCTGGTCTGGCTGCTGGCCAAGCATCCCGAATGGCAGGTCAAACTTCGCGCCGAAGCTCTGGCGGTTTCTGGCGGGGCCGGGCGGGCGGTCGCTTATGAGGATCTCGGAAAGCTGGAACTGACCGAGATGGCCTTCAAAGAATCGCTGCGGCTGATCCCGCCAGTGCCATCGACGCCGCGCCGGGCGATGAAGGACTTCACCTTTGGCGGCTATCGCATCCCGGCAGGCACCCAGGTCGGGATCAGCGCCGCCATGGTTCATAAGATGGAAGAATACTGGCCCGACCCGCTAAAGTTCGATCCGCTGCGCTTCCTGCCCGCAGAGGTTGCCAAGCGCCACAAATATGCCTGGGTCCCGTTTGGCGGCGGTGCGCATATGTGTCTGGGGCTGCATTTCGCCTATATGCAGGTGAAGATTCTGATGGCCCAGATACTGACCCGCTACAGCATCGAGATTGAGCCAGGCTACGCCCCCAACTGGCAGCCTTGGCCGATCCCGAAGCCGAAGGACGGGCTGACGGTGACGTTCAAGCCCTTCTAGAAATCTACCGCGATCCCGTTCTTCACCCAATCGCCATAGCGCGTGGGAGAGAGGGTATCGGGATCATTTCCATTTGTGACTGCGGCAGGTTTGGGCGCAGGCTCGTTGCTCCAATGCTTGGGCTTCTTAAACACCGCAGGGCGTTTGGTCGCGCGGGGAGTCGATTTGGTCATAGCGCCAAGATGGAGCGGCTGGTCCTTCTTTGCAATCTGGCATAGGGGCAGCCGATGGATATTCCTGGTCTTCCCGCTCGCAAGGCTGCCTTGCGCCTTCATGATGCCGTGCTGCGCCGGGGTGAAACGCTCGATCAGGCTGCAGGCGGCGCGCTGCTGGGTATTCGCGGCGATGCCGATCGTGCCCTGGCGCGGGCCTTGGCGGGAGAGAGCCTGCGCTGGCTGACCGACCTTGATGATCTGATTGACAGCGCGACCCGGCTGCCACTGGCCGATGATGCCAAGGCGCGTGCGGTCCTGCGGATAATGCTGGCGGGCTGGCTGCGGCTGGAAACGCCGCCCCATGCGGTGATCGCGACCGGACTGGAACTGTTGCAAGGCGGGCCGCGCCGACTGGCGCATGGGGTATTCTCAACCTTGGTGAAACGCGCCGTGACGCTGCCTGATGCACCCACCTTGCCCGAGCCTGTGCTGGAGCGGTGGGGGATCAGGTCCGAAGCGATCGCCAAAGCACTGGCTGTCCCGCCTCCGCTTGATCTGTCGCTGCGCGATTGGTCGGAAACTGCGCGCTGGGCCGAGGAGCTGGGCGGCGTCTCGTTGATACCCGGCCATATCCGCTTGCCCCGCGGCGGTGCGGTGGAGCGCCTCGCAGGTTTCGCTGAGGGCGCCTGGTGGGTCCAAGACCTTGCCGCCAGCCTGCCGGCGCGGTTGCTGGGGCCGGGTAAGGGCAGGCGCGTCCTCGATCTTTGCGCCGCGCCAGGCGGCAAGACCATGCAACTTGCCGCCGCCGGCTGGCAAGTCACCGCGCTGGATAGCAGCGCCCGGCGACTGGAGCGGATGGCGAGCAATCTCAACCGCGTCGGCCTCAGTGCTGAAGTGGTGCAGGCAGATGCGCTGCTGTGGGAGCCTGAAGCCAAGTTCGATGCGGTGCTGCTTGATGCACCGTGCACGGCCACCGGAACCTGCCGACGCCATCCCGATGTGCTGCACCGGATCGGCGCGCGTCAAATAAATGAGATGGCTGAATTGCAGGCACTGCTGCTGTCTCGCGCGGCTGGCTGGGTCGCTCCTTCGGGCCAGCTCGTCTACGCGGCCTGCTCGCTCGAAAAGGCCGAGGGCGAAGGTCATTTAAGCCAGATCGCGCTGCCCTCCGATCCAATCCGGCCGGATGAATTGCCGGCCGGACTGATGCCGGCTGCCCAGGGCTGGCTGCGCACTGACCCCGCCATGCTGGCCGATGAGGGCGGGCTAGACGGATTCTTTATAGCAAGGTTTTTAGTAACTTAAGGGGCTACACCTAGTAACCTCAAGTTCACTTGACCTTCGCTGCGAAGCTTTTCCTGAGCTTTGCCAGCTTGGGTGGAATCACTGCCATGCAGTAAGGATTGCGCTGGCCTTCACCCTGCCAGTATTCCTGATGGTAATCCTCGGCCGGATACCAAATCGCCGGTCCTTCGATAGTGGTGACAATTGGCTCGCTTCGATCCGACTGCGCGCGCGCAATAGCCGCGACCGCTTCGGCACTCTGTTCATCATCCAGCGGGAAAATCGCCGATCGGTATTGCGTACCGATATCCCCACCTTGCCGGTTGAGCTGGGTTGGATCGTGCGTCGCCATGTTGATGTCAAGCAGATCGGCATAGGACAGCTGCGCCGGATCGAAGGTAATCCGGATTGCTTCGGCGTGGCCGGTGTCGCCGCCGCAGACCTGCTTGTAGGTGGGGTTAGGAACTGCGCCGCCAATATAACCGCTTTCTACCGCGCTTACCCCGATCACGTCGCGGAAAACCGCCTCGGTGCACCAAAAGCAGCCGCCTGCGAAGATTGCCTGTGCCATGAAATACCTTCCTGAATTTGATGCACCCCCAGATAGGTAGCGGATCGGTGCTTGTCATCCTTTGGCGCGGCCTTAACTTGAGACAGGACAAATCCTCAGGAGAGACTTCAATGCGCCGATTAATTGCTACTGCAGCTCTGACCCTTGCTCTGGCCGCGCCCCTGTTTGCTGCAGATGCCGCGCCTGCCGACAAGAAGCAGTCTTCGCGGGCGGCCGCGATTGATCCCGCGCTGGCGGCTGCAGCCGCGGATTCCCGGCGGAATGAGGACCGTGCCCGCGATCAATATCGCAAGCCGGCTGAAACTTTGACCTTCTTCAAGGTTACTCCTGAAATGAAGGTTGGTGAATATGCCCCCGGCGGCGGCTGGTACTCGCGGCTGCTGGGGCTTTACCTCGGCCCACGGGGCAAGTTGGTCGGGCTCTATTTCGACCCGACATCCGGCGCCTTCAATGAGGCGACGCAAAAGGGAATACGCGATGGGGCGGCCAAATATCCAACTGATGTCGCGGGCTGGTCGGGTCAGCCGGCGGCCCGTTTCGCGGCCTATCCGCTCGATGCTGTGCCTCAGGGCGAGAAGGGCAGCTTTGATCGTATCCTGATGATGCGGATGGTGCATAATCTGCTCCGCTGGAACATTGCGGACCGCGAGATCAAAGCCATGCGTGACCTGCTCAAGCCTGACGGGATGGTCGGTATCGAGCAGCACCGCGCCAAGGCCAGCGCACCGTTCAGCTATTCCGATGGCAGCAAAGGATATCTGCGCGAGGCCGATGTGGTCCGCTTGATGGAACTCAACGGATTTACCTTCGTTGGCAAGAGCGAAGCCAATGCCAACCCAAGGGACAGCGCCGATCATACCGATGGTGTGTGGCATCTGCCGCCAAACATGCGCGGGGTGACCGACGAGGCCGAGAAGGCAAAGCTCAAGGCAATCGGCGAGAGCGACCGGATGACGCTGCTGTTCCGGAAGCGTCCATAATGTTCCGGCTTGCGTTCATCGCCCCACTGTCGCTGTTGCTTGCTGGCTGTGGCGGGGGCGATCGCCGGGTTGATCCGCGCGGCGTCGATCATGATGAGACGCTGCTTTCGGTCTCGGCAACCGGCGAAGCAGAGACTGTGCCCGACCTCGCGACGATCGAGATCGGGGTCCAAACCTATGGCGGCAATGCCAAGGCTGCCAATGAGGCCAACAGCCGCAAGGCGGCCGAGATCGCCAAGGCTCTGGCCGCCTTCGGTGTCGCCGACAAGGATATCCAGACCCGCAACCTATCGCTGAGTCGGGTCGATTATGGACCGCGCAAGGGGCAATTCCAGGCCAACAACATGCTCGCAGTAAGGCTTCACGATGTCCCCAAAGCAGGCGAAGCGGTGGCAGCCGCTACCACTGCAGGGGCCAATGTCCTGTCCGGCCCGGCGCTGCAGATCGAAGATCCTGAAAAGGCCAATCGCGGGGCCTATACCGCTGCCTACAAGGCCGCGCGGACTCGCGCCGAGGCTTATGCAGGAGCAGCGGGGATGGAAATCTCGCGCGTACTGGCGATCCGCGATGGCGGGCAGGGCGGCGGCATGCCCATGCCCTATGCCATTGAAATGGCAGCGGATGCATCTGTGGCGCAAGTTTCGGCCCCGCCGCCCCCCTCGATCCGCCCTGGCACCAGCCGGACCCGGGTGTCGGTGCAGGTGGACTTCGCACTAAAGGAGAAATAAGGCCGCGGCATGACCCGGATACTTCATGTCGCCGCTCTCCAATTGGCGCTTGGCTCTGCCGATGAGGCAGAGAACATCGCTGCCGTTTCCGCGTTGGTCGAGCAGGCCGCTAGTGTCGGCGCGCAGCTGATCCTGCCGCCCGAGCTGTTCTCCGGGCCCTATTTCTGCAAGGTTGAGGACGAGGCCCTGTTTGCGCTGGCCCGGCCAGTGGCGGAGCATCCCTCGGTCACGGCAATGCAGAAGCTGGCGGCCAAGCTTAAGGTTGCGATCCCGACCAGCTTCTTTGAACGCGACGCGCATCACTATTACAACACCATTGCAATGATCGGCCCGGACGGCGCAATCATGGGCACCTACCGAAAGAGTCATATCCCCGATGGTCCGGGCTATGAAGAAAAATACTATTTTCGACCGGGCAACGATGGCTTCAAAGTTTGGGATGTTTTTGGTGCGCGGATCGGCGTGGGGATATGCTGGGACCAATGGTACCCGGAATGCGCGCGGGTGATGGCGCTGATGGGGGCAGAGCTGCTGCTTTACCCCACCGCCATCGGGACCGAACCTTATGACCCGTCGCTCGATACCAGCCGAATGTGGCGCCGGGCGATGCTGGGCCATGCGGTTTCCAACTGTATGCCGGTCGTTGCCGCCAACCGGATCGGGACCGAATCTGGCCAGCGCTTCTACGGCCACAGTTTCATCACCGATGAATGGGGCGATCTGGTCGCGGAATATGGCGGGGAGGAAACCGGCGTGCTGCTGGCCCGGCTCGATCTTGGCCGGGCGGCAACGCACCGGGCTGGAATGGGTTTCTTCCGCGACCGCCGCCCACAGCTCTACAATCGTATTTGCCAGGACATCTGACCGGCGTGGCCCAGCGCTATCTGATCGCGCTGGGGTCCAACCGGCGGCATCACAAGCACGGCCGGCCCGAGCAGGTGCTGCGCGCAGCGCTGGCGGTGCTGCAACGCCGCGGCATCAAGGTCCAGCGCGCCTCGCCGATCATTGCCAGCTCGCCGCTTGGTCCCTCGCTGCGCCGCTATGCCAATGGCGCCGCAGTGGTAAAGACCAGGCTGGAACCCGCAGAGTTGCTCGATACGCTGAAAGACATCGAAGCTGAGTTCGGTCGCCGCCGCAGCGGGCAGCGCTGGGCCAGCCGGGTTCTCGATCTGGATATTGTGCTGTGGAGCGGCGGCGCATTTGGATCAGACACGCTGACCGTCCCGCACCCGGCTTTTCGCAGCCGGAGCTTCGTCCTGACCCCGGCATTGGCGATTGCTCCCACCTGGCGCGACCCGATTAGCGGACTATCTTTACGGCAACTGAGCGCAAGGCTGACCAAGCGCTTGACCCGGCCCCGCCTGCTCCCTAGGTGACGGCCCGTTGGTGAGGGCCCTTAGCTCAGTCGGTAGAGCAACTGACTTTTAATCAGTAGGTCGCGCGTTCGAGCCGCGCAGGGCTCACCATTCTGTAGCGTCGTGATAATTCTGCATATCGAGGGATGAGATAGGGCACAATATCTAACTGTGTGACGCTCTCACAATGCGCCGGACCGGCAGCTGAATTGGTCTGGTGGCGCTATCGGCTACAACTGCGATTATCCGCACCGCCGAACTTGACTTTCTGCACACGCACCTCGCTCCCTTTCTGCACTTGCACGATGCGTTGACTCTTGACACAGCCAATGTAAGCAATTAAGTGAACGTTCACAAACTACAGAACGCGTGTAAAAAGCACGTTAATTCAAAGGGAGAATCGGTGATGAATGGTCTGCGTGGGCATGCACTTGGACGTTTGATGATTAGCGCTTCGGTTGTCGCGATGGGAATGGGGTCGCAAGCCGCATTCGCTCAGGACACAGTGGCCAGCGACGAAGTTGCTCCCGACGAAATCCTAGTCTCCGGCATCCGCGCCAGCCTTCGCGCGTCAATGGACATCAAGCGCGACGCGCAAGGCGTGGTCGACGCGATTTCAGCCGAGGATATCGGCAAGTTCCCGGATACCAACTTGGCAGAATCGCTGCAGCGCATCACCGGCGTTTCGATTGATCGCAGCAGTGGCGAAGGTTCGACCGTCACCGTTCGCGGGTTCGGCCCTGAATACAACCTCGTCGTTGTCAATGGTCGGCAGATGCCGACTTCGACTCTGGGTGACGGCGGCTCGGCACCGTCGTCGCGTAGTTTCGATTTCGCTAACCTCGCCGCTGAAGGCGTTGCCGGGGTTGAGGTTTACAAGTCGGGTCGAGCATCGCTTCCTACCGGCGGCATCGGCTCGGTCATCAACATCAAACTGCCGCGTCCGCTCGATCGCCCTGGCCTCAAGGGCAGCATCGGCGTGAAGGGGGTATACGACACTTCGCAGCTCTATGGTACCGACGTCACACCTGAGATTTCGGGCATCGTCAGCACGACTTTCGCCGACGACACCATCGGCATCCTGCTCGCCGGATCATATCAGAAGCGCAACGGTGGCCAGGCGCAGTTCACCGTTGGCAACTGGCGCCCGGGCTACACCGGCGCCGAAAACAACTGGGGGACACTCGCGCAAGCGGGCGACCCGCGGTTCGCCAATATCCAGAACCGCCCCGGACCTACCGACGTTTACCAGGTGCCCCAGAACGCGGGTTATGACTTCTATGATTTCAAGCGCGAGCGCATTAACGGCCAGGCCGTGTTGCAGTTCAAGCCAACCGATACGCTCGAGCTGGCGGTCGACTATATCTTTTCGCAGAATAGCTTTGAAAGCCGTCAGAACAGTATCGGCGTCTGGTTCAATCACAACGACACCTCCAGCAGCTGGACCGATGGCCCTGCCGCGGGCGCCAACTTCTACGCGGAGAACTTCCAGGCGTTCGAAGGCAAGGATCTTGCCATTACCGGCGCAGTCGCCAACAACCGCAACGTCAACCATTCGATCGGCGGTAATATCAAGTGGGAGGGTCCCTGGGGCTTGAGGCTTGAGCTCGACGGTCATCACTCGACCGCTGAATCCAAGCCGAACTCGCCATATGGCAGCGCTATCGCGGTCGGCTCGGCGATCTTCGGCGTTCGATCGCAGAGGGTGGATTTCACCAGTGACATGCCGGTCATTTCGGTGGCTATGTATCCTGGCTCCGAGATCAATGCGGCGAACATCCGTCCTGCAGGTAATGCCTTCCGCAACGCCTATATGAAGGACACGATCGACCAGGTGAACCTGCGTGGTGGCTTTGATTTCGACACGTCGTTCATCAAGAGCCTCGATTTCGGCGTCGGCTATCTCGACAATCAGGTGCGCACAGCTTTCGGCGTCATCCAGAACGATTCATGGGGCGGCACGCTGTCCGCAGCAGATACGCCGGATGCGCTGTACACCGTGCGGGGCCTGCCGCAAGATTTGGCGGGGATGAATGGTTCTAACGATCCGGCGATCATCCCGAATTATTTCCTGATTGATACTGCGGGGCTGATCACGCTGCTCGACTCCAGACTAGGCATCTGCAACGCCGCTCCGGGCGATACCTGCTTGGCGCCCTACTCGACCGACCGGCGCATTCGTGAAAAGTCAATCACGCCCTGGATCCAGTCGTTCCATTCGTTCGACCTTGGAGAAACCGCAGTCAATCTGCGACTTGGTCTGCGCTATGAGGAAACGAAAGTCACTTCCAGGGCTCTTGCACAGATCCCGACTGGCACAATCTGGGCGGCCCAGAACGAAATTAGCTTGGTGACTGCGCCCGGCACCGATTTCACCACGCTGGAAGGTCGTTACGAGAACTGGTTGCCGGCCATCGACTTTGATGTGTCGCCAATCGATAACGTAAAGTTGCGCGCATCTTACAGCCACACCATTACCCGCCCCGACTATGCCAGCATGCAGGGCGGCATCACTCTCGGCCAGCCGTTGCGGGTCGGCGCTGGTGGTAGCCAGGCGAGCGCAGGCAATCCGGCGTTGCTGCCTTACAAGTCAAAGAACATCGACCTGTCGGCTGAGTGGTACTACGGCCCCGCAAGCTACGTATCGGTCGGCTTCTTCAACAAGAACGTCAGCAACTATATTGCCAACAACACCACCCAGACGCCGTTGTTCGACCTGCCTGACCCATCGCAGGGTGGGGCGGCTACGGCGGCCCGTCAGGCCCTTGGGGCGAATGCGACATTCGATCAGATCGTGGCTTGGGTTCAAACCAACCGCCCTGCCGACTATGTCCCAGGGGTAGGAACGAACGGCGGCATCATAGGTCGCCCCAACGATCCTGATGTGATTTTCACATTCACCCAGCCGGCCAACAGCAGTCAGACGGCGCGGCTGTGGGGCTGGGAGTTTGCTATCCAGCACAGCTTCTGGGACACCGGTTTCGGCGCGATCCTCAACTATACGGTCGTGAAAAGCGATACCGCTTTCGACAACACCTTGCCGTGGACGGTGACGCAATTCGCCGTCACTGGCGCGAGCAACAGTGCGAACGCGGTGCTCTATTACGACAAGAACGGCCTGCAGGCGCGCGTCGCCTACAACTGGCGCGACCAGTTCCTGGCTGGCAAGGATCAGGACCCCTACTATATCAAGCCTTACGGCCAGTTTGATGTCAGTGCGAGCTATGAATTCCGCAAGGGGCTGACCGCGTTCGTGGAAGGGATCAACGTCACCAACGCGGACCGCACCGGTGTACGCCGCAATGATCGCGCCGTTTTCTTCGCGGCACCGGGCTATGCTCGCTACTCCGCAGGTGTGCGGTTCGGCTTCTGATACGGCAGGATTGATCCGCAAGGGTCTTCTAAAATAGAGAGCCGCGCTGCCAGTCAGTGCGGCTCTTTTTTTCCTCAAGCCGGACAAATTTCCGCTATGGTCCCCGGGTAATGGCCAGTTCGATTCAGCGTGTTGTGATAGTGGGCGGCGGCACGGCTGGTTGGCTTTCAGCCTGTTTGCTCGCTGCAAAGCGGCCTGATTTGTCGATCACGCTGGTCGAGGCGCCGGATATCCCGACCATTGGCGTCGGCGAAGGCACCTGGCCAACCATGCGCGAGACGCTGGCAGCTATCGGTATCTCCGAAGCTGAGTTCCTGCGCGAATGCGATGCTTCGTTCAAGCAGGGCTCGCGGTTCGATGGCTGGATCGATGGGTCCCTGAGCGACAGCTATCTGCATCCCTTCACCCCGCCTCCGCCGGGCGATATGCGCGATTTCCTTGCGGCCTGGCAGAGAGGCGCTGCCGAAACCTCCTTTGCTGCAGCGATGACCGCGCAGGATGCGGTCTGCGCGCGCAATCTGGCGCCGCGGCAGCGGGCCATGCCCGACTTTTCTGGGGCTTTGAACTACGGCTATCACCTCGATGCCGGCAAATTCGCGGCCCTGCTGGCGCGGCACGCCACGGCACGGCTGGGCGTTACCCGGATCGCGGCAGAAGTAACCGGCGTGGCGGCAAGCACGGACGGCGATATCGCGGCACTGGAATTACGCGACAGTGCGCCGCTGGTCGGCGATCTGTTCATCGATTGCACCGGTCAGGCCGGGGTCTTGATCGGCGGGTATTGCGCAGTGGAGTGGATCGACCGCTCGGACGTTTCCTTCAATGACCGGGCGCTTGCAGTCCAGGTGCCCGTAGCACCTGACAGTCCGGTTGCCTCGCAGACTGTCGGCACCGCGCATAAGGCGGGCTGGCTGTGGGACATCGCCTTGCCCACCCGCCGCGGCATCGGCTGTGTTTACAGTTCCCGTTTTCTCGAGGACGACGAGGCGGAACGGATCCTTTACGATTATCTTCGCGCCAAAGCGCCCGGCGTCGATTTTGGTCAGGTCTCACCGCGCAAGCTTGCCTTCGCGACTGGCCACCGTGCGCGCTTTTGGGAGCGGAATTGCCTGGCAGTCGGCCTATCGGCGGGCTTCATCGAGCCGTTGGAAGCCTCGGCCATCGTACTGATCGAACTGTCGCTTATGGCGCTGACCGAGAACTTCCCTGCCAGCCGCGCGACGATGGATATCCACGCGACCCGCTTTAACGAGCTGTTCCGCTACCGCTGGGACCGGATCGTCGATTTCCTCAAGCTCCACTACGTCCTCAGCCGCCGCGAAGAGCCCTATTGGCAGGCGCAGCGGGCACCCGAAACGATCCCGGCACGGTTGGCTGAAAGCGTGGCCTTGTGGCGTGAGCAGCCGCCTTCGACATGGGATTTCCCCCGGGTGGACGAGATCTTTTCAGCGGCCAGCCAGCAGTATGTGCTTTACGGGATGGGCTTCCCGGTCCCCAACCAGGCCATTACGCCATCACCCGCCGCCGCCGCACGGCTGAATGATGTGCGGGAGCGGTCCCGCGCGCTGGCTGCGGCGCTGCCCGCGAACCGGAACTATTTTGCCAACGCAGCCGCTGCGCCGCAAGCGCAGGCGACCCATGGAGAACGCGTCACACAATGAGCAGCCACCAGATTCTCAACAATGCCGATCACGCAGAGCTCAGGGTGCACACTGAAGCCGGCGCGGAATATGGTGACACCGTGATGGCCTGCATCACCGTACCGGCAGAATTTCGCCAGGTACAAGGGCACTTCCCGATCGTGTTCCGCCGCGATATCGAAACGGCCAATTTCTCAGCGCTCGCTCTGTTCGGGTTTGAAAACGGCGAAAATCTGTTTCTGGAGGGCGGCATATGGGACGCGCGGTATCGTCCGCTGGGGCTCGCGATCCAGCCATTCCTGGTCGGACGTCCGGCGGCAGAAGGAAAGGACGCGCAGGTCCATATCGACATCGCCCACCCGCGCGTCTCGGTGAACGGCGAGGGCACGAGGGTGTTCGACGAGGAGGGCAAGCCCACTCCCTATCTCGAAGCTATTGCCGCACGACTTGGCGATCTCGATTTTGGTTACCGGGAATGTGCGGGCTTCTTCGCTGCCTTGGAACGCTATGCCCTGATCGAGCCATTTACGGTTGAAGTGCCGCTTGATGACGGCTCCAAAAATTCGCTGGTCGGTTTCCACACAATCGACGAGGAACGGCTGGCGTCGCTGGACGGACACGCGCTTGGTGTTCTCCATGCGGCAGGGCACTTGCAGCCGATCTTCATGGTGGTGGCTTCGCTGTCGCAGTTCTCGGCACTGGTTGCGCGCAAGAATGCGCGGCTAGCTGGTGCTTGAAGCCGGCGCCTCGATCTTCGCTGCCATGCCGGCGGTGGTTGAGCGCGAGGCCGCTGGTCCGGCGGCGCTTGATGCGCTTCTGCAAGGGGCGCGAACGCCCTTCGTGATCCGCGGATTGGTTGCCGATTGGCCGCTGGTTAAGGCCGGTCTCCGTTCGGCCCGTGATGCCCGGGCTTACTTGCTTGAGCGCGCCCGCGCGGTCCCTTTCGCTATATCGGTTGGCCCACCGGGCCACGATGGGCACATGTTCTACGATGCTGCAATGGCGATGAATTTTCGTATGGAGCATCGCAAGCTGGCCGACATATTCGGCGAGTTTGACGCCAATGAAGGTCGCGCCGATTCGCCTTCCGCTTACCTCGCCTCGATCGATGTCCCGACCCATTTCGATGGCGTCGACGAGGATAACCAGCTCGACCTGCGCGCGCGCAAGCCGCTGGTCAGCCTATGGATCGGCACGCCGACCCGGATCGCGGCACACAATGATTTTCCGGACAATCTGGCCTGCTGCGCCGCCGGGCGGCGCCGCTTCACCCTGTTTCCGCCAGACCAGTTCCGAAACCTCTACCTCGGCCCGATCGACAATACCCCGGCGGGCCGTGCAATCAGCATGGTCGATTTTCACGCGCCAGACTTTGCGCGCCACCCGCGCTTCGCCGATGCGCTTGGACAGGCCCAGCTTGCCGAGCTTGAGCCGGGCGATGCACTTTTCATCCCCTCGATGTGGTGGCACCATGTCGAAGGTCTCGCGCCGTTTAACATCCTGCTTAATTACTGGTGGCGTGACACACCCCGCTTCCTTGGCCAACCGCAAGATGCGCTCAATCATGCAATGCTCACGATCCGCGATCTGCCTGATGCCGACAAGGCGATCTGGCGTGAACTGTTCGAACATTATGTGTTTGGCAACGGGCCGCAATTGACCGACCATATTCCCGCAGGTGCCCGGGGGGTACTGGACCCGCTGAACGCCGAATCCGCCGGAAGATTGCGGGCCTTTCTGCTAAGGACACTAAGCCGATGACGAGTGAGTTCAAGAAACTGCGGGTCGTGATCGCAGGCGGCGGCACAGCTGGCTGGATGGCCGCCGCCGCACTGGCGCGAACCATGGGCGAGGCGATCGATCTGACGCTGATCGAATCCGATGCGATCGGCACAGTTGGCGTGGGCGAGAGCACGATTCCGCCGCTGGTCAATTACAACCGCCTGCTCGGCATCGGCGAGGCTGAGTTCATGCGCGAGACGCAGGCGACCTTCAAGCTGGGCATCGAGTTTGAAAACTGGAAAGCTCAGGGCGAGAAATACTTCCACTCGTTCGGCCTCACCGGCCGCGATCATTGGTCGGCCGGGTTCCAGCATTTTTGGCTACACGGGCTGACCAAGGGGCACAGTTGGAGTTATGACGATTACTGCCTCGAACTGAAGGCGGCCTATGCCAGCAAGTTTGCGCATCTTCCAGAAAACCGGATGAACTACGCTTACCAGCTTGATGCGACTCTTTACGCCGCTTACCTGCGCAAGCTGGCCGAAGCCGATGGCGGACGCCGGGTCGAGGGCAAGATCGCCGAGGTCCGACTCAATGGTGAGAACGGCCACATCGCCGCGTTGTTGCTCGAATCGGGGCAACTGATCGAGGGCGATCTGTTCCTTGATTGCAGCGGCTTTCGCGCGCTGCTGATCGAAGGCGCGCTGCATGTCGGCTATGATGACTGGTCGCATTACCTGCCCTGTGACGCGGCAATTGCGGTTCAGACAGCCAGCGTTGCGCCGCCGGTGCCCTTTACAAAGGCGATCGCACACGATGCGGGCTGGCAGTGGCGCATCCCGCTGCAGCACCGCCGGGGCAATGGCATCGTCTATTGCAGCCGCTATCTGGACCGCGACGCTGCGCTCGACCGGCTGTTGTCGAGTGTGGAGGGAGAGCGGCTGACCGAGCCCAACTTCATTCGCTTCACCACCGGCGCGCGCCGCAAGCAGTGGCACCGCAACTGCATCGCCGTCGGCCTTTCGGGCGGGTTCATGGAACCGCTCGAATCAACCAGTATCCACCTTATCCAGCGTGCTATTCTGCGGCTGATCCGCATGATGCCGATGGGCGAGATCAGCGAGCGCGACGTCGCCGAATTCAACGACCAGCAATATACCGATATGCTGCAGGTGCGCGATTTCCTGATTCTCCATTACAAGGCAACCGAGCGGCGCGACAGCCCGTTTTGGCGCCAATGCGCCGACATGGAGATCCCCGACAGCCTGACCCAGAAAATCGAATTGTTCCGCGAGACCGGCCGCGTGTTCCGCAAGAACGAGGAGCTCTTCGCCGAAAACAGCTGGATCCAGGTCATGCTGGGCCAGGGGATCATGCCTCGCGCCTATCACCCGATAGCGAACAAGCTCTCCGACGAGGAGCTTGAAAAGCTGCTCGTAGGATTGCGCGACAGTGTCACTAATACCGTTGCAGGCTTGCCCAACCACCGCGATTATGTGGTTCGTTACTGCGCGGCCAAACAGACTGAGGCTGCATGACACTGCAATTCGGCAGACTGGCCGCAGTACTGCTGGCAGTGGTTGCAGCTCAACCGGCCGCTGCCGAGGAGTGGCGGCTGGTCTGGTCGGACGAATTCGACAAGCCCACAATCAACGCGGCAAAATGGGGCTTCGATGTCGATTGCTGGGGCGGCGGCAACGACGAGCGGCAATGCTATACCGCCAGCAAGCGTAACGCCGCGATCGTTGACGGCAAGTTGGTGATCACAGCGCGGCGCCAGCGCTCGACCGGTCCGGCATTGCCCAAAGCCATGCGGCACGCGGCAACCGATCCGAATGCCCAGGCCACCCGCGAATTCACTTCCGCACGGCTGACGACCCGGGGCAAGGCGGCCTGGCGCTTTGGCCGGATCGAGGTGCGGGCCAGCCTGCCGCAGGGGCAAGGTACCTGGCCGGCGATCTGGATGCTGCCCGAAGCCGACTCGTATGGACCTTGGGCCGCATCAGGCGAGATCGATATTCTTGAAGCGGTCAACTTGGGAATCCCTTGTGCCACTTGCCCCGGCGGGCGCGAGGCCAACATTCTGGGCACGCTTCATTTTGGCCAGAAATGGCCCGATAATCAGCACAAGGGAACAGAAATCCATGCGCCCGAAGTGCTCGAAGGCTTCCACACCTATGCGATTGAATGGCAAGGCGCTCGTATCACCTGGCAGATCGACGGCCGCACCTATGCGGTACGCCAGGCCAATGAATGGTGGTCAGCCGGATCGAAAGTGCCGGGCGCACCGTTCGACCGGGAATTTCACCTGATCCTCAATCTGGCAATCGGTGGCGGCTTGGCCGAAAAGCGCGGCCTTGGCGGCGTGTCGCGCAAGGATTTCCCCGAACTCTTCGCAATCGACTGGGTTCGCGTTTGGCAAAAGAATGCCGCGGCCGTTGCCACTCATTCGGGACAAACCGGCAGTGGGAGCGATTAGGGCATGGCAAGGGAGCACCAGGCGGTTTCGGCAAAGCACCGCAATTCCATCGCGCAGCATTGCATGGCGCCAGTTCCTGACGCAATCAGGGCAGCTTGAGCAAGGCGATGCGGATGCGGGGCAAAGTTACCATCATGGATGTGGCGGCTGCGGCGGGGGTTTCC
>JBKJTN010000208.1:0-17433 GCA_046590275.1 Novosphingobium sp. | reverse complement strand
TCCGGAAAGTCCCGCCGACAAAATCATCGAGGTTGAAGGCCATCGGCTCGTCACGGTTGATTGAGAGCGAATCGTTGACCCGGTTCCGGCCCAGCGTTTCGAAAATATCGTTGTCTGCGGTATTCCCCGCGATTTCCCGCGTAATCCTGCTGTTGTCGTGAGTGGCCATTTCATGCTCCTCAGAAGCTTCGCCCAAGTCGATGATTCGCCGACGGACGGAATGGTGACAGGCTAGGAAACTCCAGCAAACCATCAAGGAAAAGCTGTTATCCAGAGCAAGTTTTCCACCAAATTGCAGTCACCTGCTAATAGTGTTGCGCAATTTCGCGATCAGCCTTGCGGTTCATTGCGCCGCGCCAGAACCAGTCCGGCCGCGACCAGCGCCATGCCGATCCCGTCGAGCCAGCCCAGCGTCTCGCCAAAACCAAACCAGCCGACCACGACCGAAACCACCGGCTGGGTCAGCAGCGCGAGGCCGACCACCAGCGGGGTGAAATGCTTGAGCGCGTAGACCAGCAGCCCTTGGCCGACGACCTGGCTGCCCAGCGCCAGCAGGATGATCGGAGTCCAGTTCTGCGGCCAGAACGGTTCGCCCAGCAGCAGCGCGATCCCCAGCATGATCGGCGTGCCGGCCAGGCTCGACCAGGCAAGCAGGGTCCAGCTGCCCAGATTGGCCCGCGCGCCCTGCAGCAGCAGGATGTAAAAGGCATAGAGGAAGCCTGCGAGCAGGCAGAACAGATCGCCGGTCAGCGCCTTGTCGTCGATCTCGAGGCTCCGACCGAGCAGGATTGCTGATCCGCCCAACGCAGCGGCCAGCGCCAAAGTCTCGGCGCGGTGGGGCCAGCGCTTCATCGCGAACACTCCCCAGGCCATCAGGATCAGGCTGCCCGAATTGCCGAACAGCGTGGCATTGCCAAGCCGCGTCTGGCCGATCCCGATGTGCCAGGCGGCAATGTCGAGCGCGAAGAAAACCCCGGCACCGACCATGATGGCCCAGGTCCGGGTCGAAAAGCCGGTCAACGCCTGCCGGTTGGCGCGCGCCAACAGCAGCAGCAGCGGCACCGCCAGGATCAATCGCCAGAAGCCGGCGGAAACCGGCCCCGTATCCGCAAGGCGCACCGGCCACGAACCGATCGCCAGCGCCACATTGCCGCCGATCAGCGCTGCAAAGTGCCAGCCGCTCCAGTTTGCCGCTCTCGGCCGCTCTGCCCCGGTTGCATTCCCCATCTCCATGCCTTAGCCGCCGGGACTAGATTGCAAAACGAAATTGAAGAGAGAGACCAGCGTGCACGACGAACTGTTTCAGCCGATCAAGCTGGGCGCGATTGACGCGCCCAACCGCATCCTGATGGCTCCGCTGACCCGCGGGCGCGCCGCTCCGGGTTTCGTTCCCAACGCGATGATGGCCGAATATTACCGTCAGCGCGCTGGTGCCGGACTGATCATCTCTGAGGCGACCGGGATCAGCGTCCAAGGGCTTGGCTGGCCGTCCGCTCCGGGCATCTGGAACGACGCGCATGTCGAAGGCTGGAAGCTGGTGACCGAAGCGGTGCACACGGCAGGCGGCCGGATCATCTTGCAGCTGTGGCACATGGGGCGGCTGGTCCACCCCGATTTCCTCGGCGGAAAGTCCGGCGTCTCGGCTTCGGCAACGACCGCACCGGACCATGCTCACACACCCACCGGCCGCCAGCCGAACGAGCAGGCTCACGCGCTGAGCGTGGAAGAGATCGCAGGCGTAGTCGCGGATTATCGCCGGGCGGCGGAAAACGCCAAGGCAGCAGGCTTCGACGGAGTCCAGCTGCACGGCGCCAACGGCTATCTGGTCGACCAGTTCCTGCGCAATTCATCCAATTTGCGCGAGGATGAATATGGCGGCTCGGTTCAGAACCGCACCCGTTTCATGCGCGAAGTGCTGGAACAGCTGATCGCGGTGTGGGGAGCGGGGCGGGTCTCGATCCGCCTGTCGCCCAATGGCCAGACGCAAGGCTGCGACGACACCGATCCGGCGAGCATTTTCGGACACGCCGCGCGTGTCCTGGAAGAGCTGGGTATCGGCTTCGTCGAACTGCGCGAACCGGGCCCCGAAGGCAGCTTCGGCCGCACCGATGTGCCTGGACAAAGTCCGCTGATCCGCTCGCTCTACTCTGGCCCGCTGGTCCTCAACAGCGATCATACTGCCGAAAGTGGTGCTGCCGCCGTGGCGGGCGGGAAATGCGATGCGATTAGCTTCGGCCGGCCCTATATCTCCAACCCGGATCTTGCCGAGCGGATCCGCGTGGGCGCGGAATGGGCCCCCAATGTCGATGCGCCGAAAAGCTGGTACTGGCCCGGTCCGAAAGGCTACATCGATTATCCGGCACTCCAGTTGGCATAAGGAAACCCACACCGATGGCTGAGCGATCCTGGTTGTTCGTTCCCGGCGACAGCGACAAGAAGCTGGGCAAGGCCGCTGCGACCGGAGCCGACGTGATCATCGTCGATCTCGAGGATTCGGTTGGCTTGTCCAACAAGGCTTTGGCGCGCGAAAATACCCGCGATTGGCTGGTTGCGCACCGCCAGCAGGTCACGGAACAGCGCGGCCCCGGCAGCCGGCAAGGCCGCTGGGTCCGGATCAATGCGCTCGATACGATGATGTGGCGCGAAGACCTGATCGCGGTGCTGCCCGGCGCACCCGACGGCATCGTTCTGCCCAAATCTTCTGGTCCCGAGGCGGTGCAGCAGCTTGCCGCCGAACTCTATGAGCTGGAGCAGCGCCACCAGATCAAGCCCGGCTCAACCCGGATCATGCCGCTGGTGAGTGAGACTGCGGCAGCGGCGTTGACAATCGGCGCCTATCTCTCGATCCCATTACCGCGCCTCGCCGGCCTGACCTGGGGCGCCGAGGATCTGTCTGCGGCAATCGGAGCCACCCGCAAACGCGATGCGGCCGGCAACTGGACCGATAGCTTCCGCTTCGTGCGCACCCAGACGCTGCTTGCCGCGCACGCCAAGGGAGTAGCCGCCATCGACACGCTCCACGCCGATTATGCCGATGTCGCGGGGCTCAAGCGCGCTGCTGAAGCGGCACGAGCCGATGGTTTTTCCGGGATGCTGGCGATCCATCCTTCGCAGTGTGAAGTGATCAATGCGGCCTTCACCCCGAGCGAGGCCGAACTGGAAGAAGCCCGCGCGATCGTCGCCGCCTTTTCGGCCGATCCCGATGCGGGCGTGCTGCAGATCGAACGCCGGATGATTGATCGCCCGCATTTGAAACTGGCGCAGCGGATCCTCGGTATTCAGGAATAAGTCTATTCGTCCGGTTCGGCCGGAGCTGGCTGCGCTGGCGTTTGCGCCGATGCCGGTTCATCCGGGGCAGCGCTGTCAGCCGGCTTTGACGGGCCCTTGCCCGGCGTAGCGGCATCACTGGCGCGATCTTCAGGTTTGCCGCTGCGGGGTGCCAATGGCGCCTGCGAGCGGACCGTATCAAGCGGGAGCATCGCATCGCTGGTCGAACCGGGCAGAATCTCTCCGCCAGCCGTGCCGCCGGTCGCCTTCTGGTTGTCCTTGCAGGCCGCAATGGAAAGGCCCAGCGCGGCGATCACGATCAGGTGGTTCAGCTTTTTCATGGGGTCGGCTCCAAACCGCAGGGCTGCTCAAGCGCGGCGAAAAATTCTCCGGCGCGGGCCAGCAATGCCCGATCCCAGGCGGGGGAATCAACCTCCTTCCCCAATCGGGTCAGGCTGGTGACGCCGAACTCCTCGATTCCGCAGGGCACGATGCCCGAAAAATGCGCAAGGTCGGGCGAAAGATTGACCGAAAAGCCATGCATCGTCACCCAGCGGCGGATCCGCACGCCAATCGCGCCGATCTTGGCCTCGCGCCCGTCGATATCGCGGGTCCAGATCCCGATCCGGCCAGGCGCGCGCCAGCTTTCAACGCCAAAATCGCCCAGCGTGGCGATAACCCAGCCTTCCAGCGCCTGGACAAAGCCGCGCACATCGCGGGACCGCGTTTTGAGATCGAGCAGCACATAGCCGATCCGTTGGCCCGGCCCATGATAGGTGTAACGCCCACCGCGCCCGGCCTCGACCACCTCGAACCGCGGATCGAGCAGTTCGGCAGCAGCGGCGCTGGTCCCGGCGGTATAAACCGGGGGATGTTCAAGCAGCCAGATCAGTTCCCACGCGCTGCCCTCGGCAATCGCGGCGTTGCGCTGCGACATCTCATCCAGCGCATTGCGATATGGCACCAGCGCGCAATCTTGCCGCAATTCGATCCCGCGAGGCACAGTTCCAACCATCGCGCATTGCGTGGCGGCAATTGCTGTGGTTATCAAGGGGGAGAAAAGGGAGAACAGTCATGCGCTTTGACAGCAATTTGGCCTGGAAGGATGCAATGCAGGCGGTTTCGGCCAATCGCGATGTCTTGCTGGCGCTGGCAGGGGTGTTCTTCATGCTGCCCAGCCTGGCCTTTGCGCTGCTGTTCCCGCAACCCGAACCACAGGCTGGGCTGACCCCCGAGCAAACCCTGGCAGTGATGGGAGAGTTCTATCGCGGTGCCATGCCCACCATGCTGGTCATGACGATGATTCAGGCGGTCGGCACGCTTACGGTCCTGACCCTGTTTACCGACCGCGCCCGCCCGACCGTTGGCGAGGCAATCCGGCTGGGGCTAGGCGGGGTTCTGTCGTATCTTGGGGCCTATCTCCTTATCGGCATGGGGCTTGGGTTAACCGGCGGACTGCTGATCGGCGGGATGGCTGCCGCCGGCGTGCCAGCTCTGGCAGCGGTGGCCGTCGTCGCGCTGCTTGTGGTCATGATCTACATCGGAGTGCGAATGTCGCTGATCGCGCCGGTCGTGGCAGTCGATCGTGTCAGAAACCCGATCGAAGCCTTGCGCCGGTCGTGGGACCTGACCCGCGGCAATGCGGGACGAATCCTGGGGTTCTATGTGTTACTGGGACTGGCCTTCATCGTCGTCTTGCTGGTCCTAATGGGTCTGATCGGCGTGTTGCTGGCCGTGATCGCCGGCGGCGAAGGCGCAAAGATCGGCGCGGCGGTCATTTCGTCGCTGCTCACCGGGATCATGACGCTCTACTTCATTGCCGTGATGGCTTCGATCCATCGCCAGCTATCCGGCCCAACTGCCGAAGCAGTCAGCGCAACCTTCGAATAGTCAGTCCTTCCAGCCCCAGAACAGCCGGCAGGGCAGCACGTTCCAGAATTCGAAGCCCTCGTCGATGTGGGTGAAGTGCCTGGCCATATAGTCGCGTGCCCGCTTTGAGAATTGATAGACCAGAAACGCCCCCCCCGGACGCAGCACCCGGTGGGTGGCGGCGGCAATCGCCGGGCCTACTCCGTCGGGCAGGGTTGAAAAGGGGAGGCCCGACAGCACGTAATCAGCATGGTCATGACCATGAGCGCGGACAATACCTTCGACATCGGCTGCCGATCCCAGGACGGCAGTGAACCGGCTGTCAGCGATCGTGGCGCGCAGATAATCGATGAACAGCGGGTTGGTATCGATCACGATCAACCGTCCATCGCGCGGAAGCCGCTCCAGGACCGGACGGCAGAAGGTGCCGATCCCGGGGCCGTATTCGACAAACAGTCGGCATTCGTCCCATTTTACAGGCGCCAGCATCTTGTCGATCGTGAAGCGCGACGAGGGAATGATCGATCCGACCATCACCGGGTGCTTAAGGAAACCCTCGAGGAAAACACCCCATGGGCCAAGCATCTGCATGAGTCGGCGTTTTAGCCTGCTGGGCAAGGCCGCGCGGGCAAGCTGGGAACTGGGCATGGTGCTTGGGTAACCTTACGATCAAGGACAGCCGCTGGCGTTTGCAAATTTGACCCCGCTTGGCAAGCAGTGAAGCCATTGCATCGAACGGGGGACCAGCCTAGCGACTGTGGAAATGCCCAACCTGCCCACCGATTCCGCCACCTCATCTGCGACCGGGACAGCCACGCTGCCGGGCGGGCGGCTGACGCTTTTGTTCATGGTCATGCTGGTGACTGCCGCGGGCAATACCGCAATGCAATCGGTCATGCCCTCCATTGGCACCGCGCTCAAGGTGGAGGATGTGTGGATCAGCCTCGCCTATACCTGGTCGGCGCTGTTGTGGATGATTTGCGCTCCGATGTGGGCGCGCCGGTCTGACAAGCGCGGGCGCAAGGCGATGATGGCGATCGGCCTGATGGGTTTCATTGCCAGCTTTGCGCTGTGCGGCGCGGTGCTGTGGTTTGGGCTCAACGGTTGGCTTTCCTCGCTCGCCACACTGCTGCTGTTTGCGCTGGCCCGCTCGCTTTACGGCGGCTTTGGTTCGGCCGCGCCGCCGGCGGTGCAGGCCTATGTCGCCAGCCGCACCAGCCGCTCCGAGCGGACCCAGTCACTCTCGCTGATTTCGTCCAGCTTTGGCCTGGGCACAGTGCTCGGCCCGGCGCTGGCACCGCTGCTGATCTTTCCGCTGCTGGGATTGGTCAGCCCGTTCCTCGCCTTTGCCCTGATCGCGGTGGCGGTGCTGGTCGCCTTGCGGTTGCGGTTGCCGAACGATGATCCGGCCTACGCCGCGCGCGGAGATGTGATGACCGCGCCGTTCAGTGCCAATTCCAATTCCCGCCCGCGCGCTGCCAGCCCCGATCACTCGATGCTGGAGGAAGAAGATGCCCCCCGTCTGGCCTGGACCGACCAGCGAATGCGCCCCTGGCTGGTGGCGGGACTGCTCGGCGGTCATGCCCAGGCCGCAGTGATGGGAATTGCCGGTTTCCTGGTGCTCGACCGGCTCGGCTTGCGCGGAGATCCGCTGGCTGGCGCGGGGCCGACCGGGCTGGTTCTGATGGCAGGGGCAATGGCCACTCTGGTCGCCCAGTGGGGGATCATCCCCAGGCTCCATCTCGGGCCGCGCTCGGCAAGCCTGGGCGGTATTGTGCTGGCCGCACTGGGCGTCGCCTTGCTGTCGGTGGCAATGGACCTTCACACTATCGCGCTAGGCTTCAGCCTGGCCTCTATGGGTTTTGGTCTGTTCCGCCCCGGCTTTACCGCAGGGGCATCGCTGGCTGTCAGCCGGGCCGAGCAAGGCCAGTCGGCCGGAATCATCGCTTCGGTCAATGGCGCAGCCTATATCGTCGCGCCGGCAATCGGCGTGTGGCTTTACGGCCATTCACCGTGGGTCGGCTTCGCGGTAATCGAGCTGTTGTGCCTTGCGGTGCTGGTGCTGGGCATCAAGAGCATGAGCCGCGACGAGGCTTTGGTCGGTTAAAGAACCTCGGGCCGGTTAGAGAATTTCGCGCACCGCTTCCTGCGGACGGCACAGGCGCACGCCCTTCTCAGTCTCAACCAATGGCCGCTCGATCAATTTGGGGTCGGCCACCATCGCCGCCAGGATCGTCGCCGGATCAGCACTCGGCAGCCCGCGTTGTTCCGCATCGGTGCCGCGAAGCCGCAGCCCCTGCGCCGGACTGATCCCGGCATCGCGATAGAGTTGGGCAAGCTTTTGAACGGACGGCGGATCGCGCAGATACTCGACCACGGTCAGCGCGATCCCCGGCACCTCTTCAAGGATCGCCATCGTCTTGCGCGAGGTGCCGCAGCCCGGATTATGCCAGATTGTCGCTTTCATGCCTGCATCTCCCATTTGTCGCCGCGCTTATCGAACCTGAAACCCATCGGCAATTTGATCCTTGTCAATGCAAACGATTCGCAATATCGGCAACCAAGCTAATGCAAATGATTATCAATAAGGACCGTCAATGATTCGCCACCAAGTCTCGTATCTTGCGCTTTGCACCGCTGTAACCGCGGGAATCTTGGTCAATTCCGCGCCAGCCCGGGCCGAGGCAGGCGAAGCCTTCGGGGAGGCGCCGGAGAATCAGATAGTCGTCACCGGTCATTCCGAGGGCTATCACGCCACGGATTCGCGAACCGCAACCAAGACCGACACCAAACTAATCGACGTTCCGCAAAGCATTCAGGTCGTCACCCGCGAAAAGCTTGACGATCAGGCCCAGCGCAGCTTGGCCGACGTACTACGCTATATCCCGGGAACGACCGTGGGCCAGGGCGAGGGCAACCGCGATCAGATCACTCTGCGCGGCCAGAATACCACTGCCGACTTCTTCCTCGATGGCGTTCGCGATGACGTCCAATACTACCGCGGGCTCTACAACATCGAACGGGTGGAAATCCTCAAGGGCCCCTACGCGCTGATTTTCGGCCGCGGCGGCGGCGGCGGAATCATCAACCGGGTGCAGAAGACGCCTACGGCAGGCGATGTTGTTGCCAGCGCGGCCGCCAGCATCTCCAGCTTTGGCAGTTGGAATGTTGCGGGCGATCTGAACCTGCCGATTGGTGCCGCTGCCGCGCTTCGCGTCAACGCCGAATATGAGGCGCTGGACAGCTTTCGCGACCATGTCGACGGCGAGCGATTTGCGGTCAACCCCTACATCGCGGTTGATCTGGGCGGGGGCTGGAAGGCCGGGCTTTCCTATGAATATGTCAATGACGATCGCGTCACCGATCGCGGCATTCCCTCGCTGGCCTGCACTGCGCCGTGCCAGCCCGGGCCGCTTCCCGGCCACCGGGATACATTCTTCGGGGTTCCCGGCGTCAATCGCACCGGTATTGAAGCGCACATCGTCAAGGCCCGCCTCGACGGGCAGCTAACCGAAAACCTCAGCTGGTCATCGACGGTGCTGTATGGCGATTATGACAAATACTATACCAACGTCTACGCCAATGGACCGGCCAGCGCGCCAAGCGGAACTGTCGCACTGGCAGCCTATACCGATCCGACCAAGCGCCAGAATCTGATCGCCCAGTCCAATCTGGTGTGGGACTTCGATGTGGCCGGAGTATCGAACAAGGTTCTGTTCGGACTGGAATATGGCAATCAGGATTCGGCCAACCAACGCCGCCTTGGCGTGCTTTCATCGCCCACGCTGAATCTTGCCGCCATCGTCTATCCCACCGTCAGCTTCACCACGCCGAGCCGCAATACGGTTTCACAGGTCGAGTTCGTCTCTGCCTATATGCAGGATCAGCTCAGTCTGGGTGAGCATATCGAACTGGTGGTCGGTTTGCGCCATGACCGGTTCCGTATCACTGGCACCGATCTGATCCCGGCCACGCCGCGGGCCTTTGCGCGCGATGACAACCGCACCAGCCCGCGCTTTGGCCTGATTTTCAAGCCCCAGGAAAACGCCTCGATCTATGCCAGCTACAGCGAATCCTTCCTGCCCCGCTCAGGCGACCAATTCCTGACCCTGACCACGACCCAGCAGAATCTGGCACCCGAAAAATTCACCAACTACGAAATTGGCGCCAAATGGGACATCCGCCCCGACTTCAGCATCACCGCAGCGTTGTTCCAGCTTGATCGCAGCAATGCGACCACCCGAAATCCGGCGGATATCACGCAGGAAATCGTGATCGGCAAGACGCGCACCAAAGGCGCCGAGCTGTCGGTCAACGGACGCATCCTGCCGGGCTGGCAAATCAGCGGAGGCTACAGCTATCAGGAAGCCAAGCTGATCGGCACCGATCTCGTCCGCCTGCCGCAGGTCCCCCGCCATCAGTTTGCAGTCTGGAACCGGTATGACCCTTCGGACCGGCTTGGCGTAGGCTTGGGGGTTGTCCACCAGTCAAGCCAGCTTGCCGCGATCCGCACCTCGCTGACCGCTCTTCCCACCCAGCTCCCTGCCTTTACCCGGGTGGATGCCGCCGTGTTCTATAAGGTCACGGATGCTCTTCAGCTCCAGCTCAACGTCGAAAACCTGTTCGATCAGACCTATTTTGCCGATGCGCATAACAACAACAACATCACGCCTGGCGCGCCGATCAACGCCCGGCTGACTGCTCGGATGAAGTTCTAGGGCTTGCCGGTCACGACGGCACCAACCCATTCCCTCGCCGCGCTTTGAGCCACGCCTTTTGAGTGCGCTCAACCTCGAGCAGCGACGCAAACACGCTCTTGGCCGGATCGGTCTGACCGGTCCGGCCCAGTGCATAGATCTGGCTATAGTACCAGAATTGCACCGCAAAGCTGCTGATTGCCCGCAGCGGTTTGATCCGGGTCAGAAACGACAGGGTAGGCGGGAACAAGGCCAGTGACTTTTCCGAGCGCGGCAGTTCAGCGGCTCCAGCCAGCAATTGTGCGGCGCCATCGGGGGCTGCACACAGCGGCCGGGCCAGACCGATGACATCGGCAGCACCCTGCGCCAGCGCCTCTTCCATAGCGGCGCGGCTGCGGAAGCCGCCCGTCACCATCAGCGGCACCGTAATCGTTTCCTTCATCGCCCGCGCAAAATCCACGAAGTAGGCTTCGCGGGCCAGCGTTGAAGCGGCAACGCTCTGTTCCTCTGGCGGCTCCATTCCTTCAAGGCCCAGCAGGCGCGGCTGCTCGTAAGTACCGCCCGAAATCTCGATCAGATCAACGCCGGCATGCTCAAGCCAGCGCGCAACCTGCAGGCTGTCCTCGAACGCGAAACCGCCGCGCTGGAAGTCGGCGCTGTTGAGTTTGACCGTGACTGCAATCTGACTTCCCACCGCCGCGCGCGTGGCCTTGACGACATCCAGCAGGAAGCGTGCCCGGTTTTCCAGCGAACCGCCCCACTGATCGCTGCGCAGGTTGGAACGCGGACTGAGAAATTGCGAGATAAGGTAGCCGTGCGCGGCATGGATCTGCACCCCGTCAAACCCGGCTTCGGCGCATATCCCCGCAGCCTGGGCAAAGCGGCGGATCAGTTCCGCGATCTCTGGCTCAGTCAGCGCAACCGGCTCGCCAAACTGACCGCCCGGCAGCCCCAGCTTGACCGGTGACGGCGCCTTGGGATGGGGATTGACCGGCTTCATTGTCTGGCGGCCGGCGTGGCTGATCTGCGCCCAGAATTGGGCGCCACCCTGCTTTGCCGCGGAAGTCCAACTGCGCAGCGCATCCATCATTGCCTTGTCGGCGGGCCGATCGAGGATGACATTTCCGGGCCGCTCAAGATGATCGGCATCGATCTGGATATTGCCGCTCAGCAGCACGCCCGCACCGCCAGCGCCCCAGATCGCATAGAGCCGCTCAAGCTCGGGCGTTGGCCGTCCCTGCGGATCGGCCAGGCCTTCGGTCATCGCCGCCTTGGCTAGACGATTGGGCAGGCACGCGCCGCACGGCAGCGTCAATGGTTTCTCGATCAAGTTAAGTCCCCCAACTGAATGCCGTCCCGCTACTCGGCCTTCAGAGCCGGAACTGCGCGGGCTGCGTCCCGGCTTGAGATGCCGGGTGCCGGCGCGGCGCTGATTGTTTCAAGCCGCCGCGTCACGCGCCCGGCTCGCTGGATCGCTCGGACGAGGCGTGGATAGACCCCGCAGCGGCACAGGTTGGGAATTGCGGCCTTGATCTCATCCTCGGATGGATCGGCGTTGCGGGCCAGCAGCGCGGCGGCGCTGATCGCAATCCCAGGTGTGCAAAAGCCGCATTGGATCGCCTGTTCGGCGACCAGCGCCTGTTGCACGGGGTGTGACCGATCCTGCGACAGGCCCTCGATCGTCGTCACGCTCCGCCCTTCGGCCTCAGCAAGGGAAATCAGGCACGAGCGCAGCGCTTCGCCATCGACCAGCACCATGCACGCGCCGCAATCGCCGCTGCCGCAGCCGTATTTGGTGCCGGTAAGATTGGCGGCATCACGCAGACCCCATAGCAGCGGGGTTTGCGGATCCATGTGGAATTCAACCGGTCGCTCGTTTACAATCAGACGCGGCACTTGGTGCTAGTCGCGCCAGCTGCGATCGACCTTGTCGATCTTGCGGATGAAGGCCGCAAAGTCTGGCGCGCCAGGGCCGCCCGGCAGCTGGACTTGACCCAGATCGCGTTGATGCACGGCAACCACCTCGTCCGGCACCATGATCGGCTGGCCCATCGACATGGTCGCGACCTGAATCTCACAAGCGCGCTGCAAGGCCCAGTGCTGGAGGAACATCTCCTGCAGGGTCCGGCCCATCACCACCGGACCGTGATTTTTGAGCATCAGGATGTGCTTGTCACCCAGATTGGCAAGCAGCCGCTCACCCTCTTCACCGCGGACGGTCACGCCCTCAAAATCGTGATAGGCCAGCTTGCCGATAAAATTGCAGGCGTAGAAGTTGGTCGGCTGGAGCCCGCCTTCCAGGCTGCACACCGCCATCGATGCAGTGGTATGGGTGTGGCAGATGGCATGGGCCCGTTCGAGATGCCGGTGGAAATAGGCGTGCTGGGTGAAGCCTGCCTTGTTGACCGGATAGGGGCTGCCATCCAGCGTGTTCCCGTCAATGTCGATCTTGACCAGGTTGGATGCGCAGACCTCTGAATAGAGCAGCCCGAACGGATTGATCAGGAAGGCGTCTTCTTCGTCCGGGACCTTGACCGAGATGTGATTGTAGATCGATTCGCCCCAACCCAGCATGTCGAAAATCCGGTAGCAAGCGGCCAGTTCCTGCCGCGCGTGCCACTCGGCTTCGCTGCAATCGAGGTTTCGCTTCATCTGGGTTGCCATGACTATCGCTCCGTTCGCCTTGGTGGGCTCGTATAGGCCAATCAGTGACCGATGGAAATCCGCAAACCGGCCCACAGGGTGCGGGGGATACCGAGATCGATCGAGCCGCCCTGGTTGCGGGTAATGACCTCTTCCCCGGTCAGGTTTTCGCCGCGCAGAACCAGCGCGAAGGGGCCGCCAAGCGGGAATTTCGCAAAGGCATTGAGCGTGGTTGAGGCGGGGAGGAGATCGGTTTCGAGATCATCCTCGAACTGCGCGCCGGTGTGGTGCAATGTTGCGGAAAACTGCCACCCTTCGCTGGGCTTCCAGCCCAATGTCGCGCTGGCGGCCAGCTTGGGAGTTTGCGCCGGACGCTTGCCATCAAGCGCCAGCGAGGCGCCGCTTGCCTCGACAAGGGCATCGGTCCAGGCAAGCGAGCCATCGAGGCTGATCGCCCCGAACCGCAAACCCGCGCCCAGTTCCAGCCCGCGCGCGCGCACTGCATCGACATTGCGCCGCTCGCGCAAATTGGTTGCAATGGTGACGTTGGCGATCGCGCCCTTGACCCGGTTGTCGAACGCGGTGAGCGACAGGTGAACCGCGTCAGAAGGAGCAAAATCCAACCCCGCTTCGAACCCGCGCAGCTTCTCATTGGCAAGCTGCGCATTGGCCCTCGTAGTGACCGGAAAAACCACGAAGGGCCGGTAAAGCTCGTTGAGGGTAGGCAGGCGCAGCCCGCTATAGGCCGAACCCCGAAGCGAAAGCCCATCGCCCAGCGTCAGCACCGCCCCGCCGCGCAGAGAGGTGCTCCAGCCAGCCCGATCGGCAAACTGGCGATCAATCACAGTCACGCCTGCCGCATTGGCTTCGCGAAAATAGCCATCGCGGATAGTCCAGCGATCAGCCCGTGCGCCAGCAGTGAGCACCAGCGCGCCAAGGCTCAGATCATCCTCGATGAACAGCCCCAGATCGCTGTTCCGGCCGCCTGCCCGGCGCCGTGCGGTGACGAGGCCAGTGACGCCGCTATAGGCTTCTTCCTGCAAGCCGCCGCTGGCGATCCGCCAATCGGTGCCCAGCCGCAGCACATGACCAGCGCCGACTGGCGGGCGCAGTTCCAGCTTGCCGCCGATCCCGGTCGAAGGCGTGCGGCGCTGGTCGAGCGTCTTGCGAAAGCTGGTCGCGCTGATCACGATGTTCGAGAAGTCGCGCGCCTGAATATAGGCCAGCGCATCGAACTGCCAGCGCCCCCGGCCCACCACCCGCAGGCTGGCGTCCTGCCCGCTGCTGTTGCTGTCCGCGCCCTTGAACCGCAACGTGCGGGCGTCATCAAACGCCAGGCCGCGGTATTGCAGCTCAATGTCAGAGGCGATCGGCGCGACCCCGCGCACGCTGGCCGACCAGCTTTCATAGGCTGCCCTTGCGCTGGCGGGCCTGCGCTGAGCGGCCGGCGTGGTCCAGAAGCCCTGCCCCCGATCCCACCGCCCGCTGACTACGGCAAAGCCGCTGCCAAGTTTTGGGGCAAGCGTGGCAGAAAGCTCGGTTTCGCCGCGATCATTGCCGAGCAGCGCACCGGAAAACAGGCCAAGCGCGTCGGCATCGGCGCTGGTCAATTCGATCGTCCCGGCCACTGCACCAGCGCCAAACGCCCCTGCTCCGCCGCCGCGCGTGACTTTGGCAGAGGCAAGCCGCTCCGGCGCAATCGCCGAAAACGGGATATAGCCGAAGAACGGATCGGCCATCGGCACCCCGTCCAGCAGCGCAAGGCTGCGCGAGGTGGCATTGCCGCCCAATGCTCGCAACGTGACGCCCTGGGCTGAAGGATTGGACGAGCGGCTGTCCGAGCGGCGGAACTGCTGGAACCCGGCGATCGATGACAGCGCCTCCTCGATCCGCCCCGAAGCGCTGGAATTCAGCCGTTCGGCGCTGATCGTCTGGACATCATAGGCCGGGCTGGCCGGCGGATCGGCGAGACCCTGCCCGGTGACGAGGATCTCTCCTGCCGGCTCTTCTTCGGCTGCCAGCGCAGGCTGGGCGATGAATGCGACAAGAGCGGTGCTGAGCGTGAGGTGGTTCCGTATCGACATATCCCGCCGTTGTTACAGAATTCCCGGCAAGTCCAGTCCTTGTTCGCGGGCGCAATCCTTTGCGATTTCATAACCCGCATCGGCATGGCGCATCACGCCGGTGGCCGGATCATTCCACAACACCCGCGCAAGCCGCCGGGCCGCATCGTCTGTGCCGTCCGCGACAATCACCATCCCCGAATGCTGCGAATAGCCCATGCCCACCCCTCCGCCGTGGTGCAGCGAAACCCAAGTCGCGCCGCTGGCGGTATTGAGCAACGCATTGAGCAGCGGCCAATCGGATACCGCATCCGATCCGTCGAGCATCGCCTCGGTTTCACGATTGGGGCTGGCGACCGAACCGGAATCGAGATGATCGCGGCCGATCACGACCGGCGCCTTCAGTTCTCCCGATCGCACCATTTCGTTGAAAGCCAGCCCCAGGCGGTGGCGCTGGCCGAGGCCGACCCAGCAGATCCGGGCAGGCAAGCCCTGAAAGCTGATCCGCTCCCGCGCCATGTCGAGCCAGTTGTGGAGGTGCGGATCATCGGGGATCAGCTCCTTCACCTTGGCGTCCGTCTTGTAGATATCCTCCGGGTCGCCCGACAGCGCCGCCCAGCGGAACGGACCAACCCCGCGGCAAAACAGCGGGCGGATATAGGCAGGGACAAAGCCGGGGAAATCGAACGCATCCGCAACGCCCTCGTCCTTGGCGACCTGACGGATATTGTTGCCATAATCAAAAGTCGGAACACCAGCGGCGGCAAAATCGAGCATGGCGCGGACATGGACCGCCATCGAGGCTTTGGCGGCCGTGGCGACGCTGGCCGGATCGCGTTCCCGCGCGGTCAGCCACTGATCGAGGCTCCAGCCTTGCGGCAGATAGCCGTTGATGGGATCATGCGCCGAGGTCTGGTCGGTCACCGCATCGGGGCGCACTCCGCGCCGGTATATCTCGGGAAAAACGTCCGCCGCATTGCCAAGCAGCCCGACCGAGATCGGGGTCTTGGCATCAGCCATGATCGCCAGCGCTTCATCAAGGCTATCGGTTTGCCGATCGATATAGCCAGTGCGCAACCGCATCTCGATCCGGCTCGGTTGGCATTCGACTGCCAGACACGAAGCCCCGGCCATGGTTGCCGCCAGCGGCTGCGCCCCGCCCATCCCGCCCAGCCCGCCGGTCAGGATCCATTTTCCGGCAAGATCGCCGCCATAGTGCTGGCGGCCCATTTCGATGAAAGTCTCGTAAGTGCCTTGAACGATGCCTTGTGAACCGATGTAGATCCACGATCCGGCGGTCATCTGGCCGTACATCATCAGCCCGGCGCGATCGAGTTCGTGGAAATGTTCCCAGGTTGCCCACTGCGGCACAAGGTTCGAATTGGCGAGCAGCACGCGGGGTGCGTCCTTGTGGGTCTGGAACACACCGACCGGCTTGCCCGACTGGATCAGCAGCGTCTGATCGTCCTCGAGCCGGGTGAGCGAGGCGACGATCTGGTCGTAGCATGCCCAATTGCGTGCCGCCCGGCCGATCCCGCCATATACGACCAGCTCCTTGGGGTTCTCGGCCACATCGGGATCGAGGTTGTTCATCAGCATCCGCAATGCCGCCTCGGTCAGCCAGCTTTTTGCACTGAGCTGGGTGCCGTGGGCAGCGCGGATGACACGGGAATTGTCGAGGCGGGTCATTTCTGGTCCTTTGCAAAGGTCAGGCAGGCATCGAGTATCTGGCGCAGGGTGAGTTGCAGGCCAGCGGCGCGGGCGGGATCCCAGGCCGGCGGCCACGGCGCGTCCTCATCGAGATAGCCGCGCATCGCGAGTTCCATCTGGATCGCGTGGACGCCGCCAGCGGGATTGCCATAGGCCCGGGTTATCCAGCCGCCCTTGAAGCGGCCGTTGATGATATGGGATTGGCCTGCGCATTCTGCCGCGACCGCCTGGGTCAGCCCGGGCGCGCAGCTTGCCCCGCCGAAACTGCCGATGTTGAACAGCGGCAGCTTGCCCGCAAATAGCCGCGGGACATGGCTGCGGATCGAGTGCGCATCATACAGCACCACCGCCGGATGGAGGCTGCGCAGCCGGGCAATCTGGGCGTTCAGCGCGGCGTGATAGGGATTGAAGTAATGCGTCCGGCGGCGGGTGATTTCTTCCCCATCCGGTTCTTGTCCGTCGCTGTAGAGCGGCTCGCCAGCGAAGGTTTCAACCGGACACAGCCCGGTGGTCACCTGCCCCGGATAGAGCGACACGCCCGAGGGGTCACGGTTGACGTCGATCACGCTGCGCGAAACGTCGGTTTCGATGATGGTCGCGCCCATTTCGCGGGCCAAGGCGTAGAGCTTTCCGACATGGTGATCGGCATCGTGACGGGCCAGCGACAGCAGTCCGGTAATTTCGTCCGGAATGCCGATCCCGGCATGCGGCACGCTGACGATCAGCGGCGCTTCCCCCTCAGTCAAATGGAGCCAGTCGGTCACACTACACCTGGAAGGCCAGCCAGTTCGGCCAATGCGCCCGATCGGATCAGGCCAGTTGCCGCTACCATGTCGGGATGGAAATAGCGATCCTCGGCCAGCTGCGGCACCTTGGCCCTGAGCAGGCTACGTGCCGCCTCCAGCACTGCGCTGGACTTCAGGGGCGCATGAAAATCACAGCCCTGCACCGCCGCCAGATATTCGATCCCCAGCACATTGGCGAGGTTTTCCGCCATCGGCAGCAGTCGCCGCGCGCCGTGGGCGGCCATCGAGACATGATCTTCCTGATTGGCCGAGGTCGGGATCGAATCGACGCTGGCGGGATAGGCGCGGCTCTTGTTTTCCGAAACCAGCGCTGCCGCCGTCACCTGCGGGATCATGAAGCCGGAATTGAGCCCCGGCAGCGGGGTGAGGAACGCGGGC